>CAZYPH010000006.1:0-44004 GCA_964649095.1 uncultured Oligoflexia bacterium
TCCTTCAAACGCACGTTATATTTTGGTTTGTGTTTTTTAATGAGATTGCACTCTAAAACCAGCGCCTCAACTTCGTTATCCGTAATGATCACATCGAAATCGACAATCCGACGCACTAAGAGTTCGGTCTTTAGGGGCCTATCACGCGACTCCTGAAAATAACTAGAAACTCTGGCTTTGAGATTTTTAGCCTTACCCACGTACAAGATCTCACCGACCGCGGATTTCATTAAATAAACCCCGGGATCGGTCGTAAGATTTTTAGTTTTGGCTTCCAGAGACGGTAAAGTCATGGCACTCTAAATCCAAATTATGGTTTCAAAAAACAAATCAAATAACTCAAGTTCTGAAGTTTTGGCCTATTGTGGCAATTGTAAATTAGACCTCATGGCTGTGGTTGTCGCAAGGGTTGGTTCCGAGATCGTAAAAGTACAGTGTAAAACCTGTAAAAAAGAACGTGGCTACAAGGCCCCTAAAGGCATTTCTGATCCGTCCGATGCTCTAAAAGTAAAAGAAGCAAAAGCTACCAAAAAAGCTGCCGCAGCTTCTTCTAGGGCGGCATCTAAAGCCATAGAAAGCTCTACTATCGAGGCCGAGTGGACACGGCTCATGAAAGAAGCCAAAGACATCAAGCCCGTGAAATACTCGTACAAAGTCACTTACTCATTAGGTGAGGTGATTGAACACCCTACGTTCGGACCTGGTGTCGTCGTCAAGACCATCCACCCTGATAAAATTGAAGTCTTGTTTCAGTCCGATTTGAAGCTTTTGATTCATAGCAAAGGCTAAACACATCATAACGCCTTAGGGCTTGCAGAATAAGGGGCTGGGGTATGGGTTCTTTGCGTTTTAGAAGCCGTTTTGTATTGGGCCAGTGCATTGGGCTAGTGGCCTTACTACTTAGTATCAGCAATTGTGCCTCGAAAAAGCCCTCTAACGAGGCGGCTCACATCCCATTAAGCCGGACCCAATTGTCGCAGTCCAAAGTAGCTCTAGTCGAAATTACGGGGGCACCCGGTTTTGATTCCACGTTAGAGCACACCATCGAAGTGGCGCTGTTAAACGCCATTCACGAACACGGCTACTTTGAACTCATCGATCGTGCGTCCGTACGTGAGAGCCAAAGTCTATATCCCGAACCAAGCGACTACCCTGGGCTTGCCCGGCACGTGGGGGCCCGTTATCTGCTGGCCATAGACCTCGTAGATGCGACTGTTAAAGAGCACCACGGTTATGACAGCGTCACCGAAGTAGACAGTATTCTCACCGCCGAGGGGCACTACTCTAAACCCGTTAAAGGCACTCGCTACGTTAAAATCAAGGCCCATGACGGACTAGTAAAACTACGCCTACGATTTTTCGATGTTAAAAAAAATGCCTTTTCGTTTGATGAGACCTGCACCACCAACGAACGAGTAGTATCGAGAGATACTCATTTTAAGGGAAAACTGGCCCTCCTTGAACAGTTAACGGCTACGGCGATTCAAGACTGTTTGAATAGAATTACAGAATAAAAAAATATCGCATCTACCTCATCTAAAATTTGCAATATACTGAATTTTGCATATAGTGGGCCCATGAAAAACGACTTAATCAAATTAGTAAAACAGGCCGATAAAGTTGCGAACGTATTAAAAAATATTTCGCACCCAACACGTTTAAAAATCTTGTGTTTCTTGGTTGAAAAAGAGCGCAACGTAGGTGAGTTAGTTCAACTTTGCAAAGTTGCTCAACCGATCGTGTCGCAATACTTGATCAAGATGAAAGAAGACAAAATTTTAAAAGCAGCAAAACAAGGTCAATTTGTGACCTACGCTTTGAAAGACGAAAAGCTAGCAGAATTAGTTTTGAGTTTGAAAAAAGTTTACTGCGAATAATAAATTAACAAATTAATATATACAGAAAAGCCCCTGCCAATTAGTTTTGGCAGGGGCTTTTTTCTTGCGACCAACTATTTTAGCCCAAGAGCTGAAGTTCTAATGCCCTTAACAACTTTACTTTATCGCGTAACTCGGCAGCCTTTTCAAAGTCCAGATTTTTGGCCGAATCTTTCATTTGGAGTTCTAACGTCTTACGTTGTGTCTCTACGGCCACTACGTTAGTGGGCACGTCTGATAGTCCAACGATAGCAAGTTTAGATAAAATCGACTCCAAATCACTAGCATGTTCTAAAGCCGCCATAGGTCTCGACTTCGAGAGCACCACCTCGGGCGACGTTGTTACACTGCCGTCGACTAAACTAGCCTTGATATCGACGGCAATTTTTCGCACTACGGTTTTGGGCTGTATACCATGTTCGGTATTGTATTTTTCTTGAATCGCACGCCGACGATTGGTCTCGCTAATCGCCAAATGCATGCTGTTCGTGGTGCGGTCGGCATACATAATCACTCGCCCCTCGCTATTACGGGCGGCACGACCAATAGTTTGAATCAACGATCGTTCAGATCGTAAAAAACCCTCTTTATCGGCATCTAAAATAGCAACAAGAGCGACTTCGGGTAGGTCTAAGCCTTCGCGCAAGAGATTAATTCCCACCAGCACATCAAAAACACCCTCACGGAGTTCGCGCAAAATCGAAATACGTTCTAATGTTTCAATATCGGAATGCAAGTATTTCACTTTCACACCATGATGGATGAAATAATTCGTCAAATCTTCTGCTAATCGCTTCGTCAATGTCGTGGCCAAAACACGAAAGCCAGCGGACACGACTTTACGAATTTCATGCAACAAATCTTCGATTTGCGACGTTGCCGGTCGAATTTCAATCGGCGGATCTAATAGCCCCGTCGGTCGAATAATCTGTTCGACAATCTCACCGCCCGACTTCTCTAACTCAAACGCCCCTGGTGTCGCCGAAACATAAACACGATATCCACCCTGAGCCTCAAACTCTTCAAAATTTAGTGGGCGATTGTCTAGGGCCGACGGCAGACGAAAGCCATGATCAACTAACGTCGACTTGCGCGCCCGATCTCCACGAAACATGCCACCAATCTGAGGTACGGTGACATGGCTCTCATCAATGAACAGCAAAAAATCTTTTGGGAAATACTCTAACAATGTGGGTGGCGGTGCGTTTGGTGGGCGCGCGGTGAGGTGCCTAGAATAGTTTTCGATACCCTGACAATAACCCAGCTCCTCAATCATCTCGAGATCAAACATCGTGCGCTGTTCTAGGCGTTTTGCCTCGAGCGGTTGGCCATTTTTTTCTAATTCTTGCAGCCGCTCACGCAACTCAACACGAATCGTCTCGATCGCTCGTTTACGAATGTCTTGAGACGTCACGTAGTGACTACCCGGATAAATCGTAACCCGCGAAAGTTTACGTGACTTCACGCCACGCAGCGGATCAATTTCATGAAGACTTTCAATCGTGTCACCAAACATCTCAATACGCACGGCAATGTCTTCTTCATAAGCTGGAAAAACATCGATCACATCCCCGCGCACACGAAATTTTCCACGATGAAAATCGACATCGTTCCGTTGGTACTGAATTTCAACGAGTTTATGCAGAATATCTTGTCGTTTGAATTCTTTGCCTTCTTCTAAATACAAAAGCATGCCTTCATAGGCTTCAGGCGAACCTAAACCATAGATACAGCTCACACTTGATACGATGATAACATCGCTGCGATCTAATAACGAACGCGTCGCCGAGTGCCGCAACTTATCGATCTCTTCGTTAATGGCCGAATCTTTTTCGATATACGTGTCCGACGACGGAATATACGCCTCAGGCTGATAATAATCGTAATAACTGACAAAATACTCGACAGCGTTTTTTGGAAAGAACTCTTTAAACTCTGAGAATAACTGCGCCGCTAGTGTTTTATTCGGCGCCAAAATAAGCGTCGGCTTCTGCACGCCGGCGATGATATTCGCCATCGTAAACGTCTTGCCCGAACCGGTAACTCCTAAGAGCACTTGGTGGTGTTTGTTTTCACCAATGCCTCGAATCAATCTCTTAATAGCCTCAGGCTGGTCACCAGTTGGCTCAAATGGTGATTTTAACTCGAATGCTAGGCCTTGATTTTTTATCACGCCGTTTACCCTTTGAGGGCCGTATAGATGCGGTGGACGTCATCGTTTTCATCCAAGTCCGCTAAAAACTTTGTAGTCTCCTGAAGAGCCTCACCTGACAAACCATCGACGTCGTTTTTGGCAACGTAACTCAACTCAGAGAGGGTCACCGTCCAACCGGTGTCCGTGAGATACTTCGTCGTTTGACTGAGGTCGGCGGGCGCACTGTAAAAACGCGCCGATAAACTACCAGAAGTTTTTTCAGAGTCGTTAGCATCTTCGATCGATTCGACACGATCAGCACCAGCCTCAATAGCCACGCCATCTAAGTCTTTTTGATCAGCGGTTGGGTTTGCAATCGAGGCCTCGATAACACCTAGACGATCAAACATCCACGCCACCGAACCCACCGCACCAAGCTGGCCCTTTCGAAACAACACACGCACTTCAGCGGCCGTACGATTTTTATTTTCAGTCAGACACTCGACAATCACGGGCACCTGATTCGGTGCAAAACCCTCATACGTAACCAGTTCGTACTGGACGTTGTCGCCTAATAGACCTGCTCCACGTTTTATTGCACGCTCGATAGTATCACGCGTGACAGAAGCTTTTTTTGCAGCCTCAACACCCGCACGCAATCTCGGATTATTATCCGGATTCGGGTCACCTAACTTTGCCGCTACCGTTATCTCTTTAACGAGTTTACTAATAATTTTTCCACGCATTGATGCGTTTTGTTCTTTACCTGCATGTTTCCACTGTGCACCCATTTTAATCTCCGTGTTTTTCTAAAAATCGTTTTGCGCGTAGTTTTGATCCGGTTGCGGAATCCAGAATTTCAATCGAATGGCCGTCTAACTCTTTGCGAATGGCATCGGCCCTCGCAAAGTCTTTATTCGCCCGTGCAGACTGACGCTCTTGTAGTAATTTTTCAGCATCCTCAAGCGAGAGTTTTATTTCATTCTCTCGCCACCAGAAGGTATTAATGCTGTTCAACATGTTGTGAGCATCGGCCACAAACAGCCCCCACAAGCTATCTAACTGCACAAATAACTTATTCACAATGCGGTCGGCTAACAGCACACGCAACGCCTGGGCTTGAGCATCTTGCGAAAATTCTTTGTGTTGTCGTTGTGATGCGGCCTCAGTGTCGTTTACCAAACGTATCAACGTAAATAAGTGACCCAAGGCGCCTGCATTATTGAGATCGTGGGCCATCTCCGTATCAATTTGCGTCATCGTAGTGTCTAAAGCCAACAGCGTTTTGCTCCAACTCTGCTGCCACTTTGACGCCCCATCGCCCATCACGCCATTGCTCGGCGCAGGGTGCGTCTGCACAATTTCGCGCGCCCATTCTTTTAATTTTAAAATACGCTCATACTGTTCATACACTTGCCGAATGGTTTGCCGCGAAAATTCAATTTCACTGCGGTAATGCACACTGACGAAAAGGAACTTTAAAATTTCGCCTGGGTGTTCATTTAGAAAATCACGAATAGTAAGAATATTTCCCAAACTCTTACTCATTTTTTCGTTACCGAAATTTAAAAGAGCGTGGTGCATCCAATGCCCACAGAACGGCTTGCCTGTAGCAGCTTCAGATTGTGCGATTTCATTTTCATGGTGTGGAAATACAAGATCGATACCACCGTGATGCAAATCAATCGTCTCTCCTAACCACTTCATAATCATAGCCGAACACTCGATATGCCAACCTGGGCGCCCCTCACCCCACGGCGAACTCCAAAACGGCTCTGCGGGATTTTCAGATTTACGTGGTTTCCATAAAGCAAAGTCTAGTGGATTACGTTTCTTCTGATCGACTTCGACACGCGCACCTGCTTGCAAACCCTCTAAGTCGCGCCCAGAAAGTTTTCCGTAATGTTCCGACTTTTCAACAGCAAATAAAACTTCGCCATCGACCACATAAGCCAATCCACGCTGGATGATTCTTTCAATCATGCTAATAATATCTGGAATTGAATCCGTAACTTTTACCGTATGATTTGGCGGTAGCAAGTTGAGCGCCTGCATATCACGCTCACACTCTTTAATGTAACGCTGAGCAATCGCATCACTCGTCACACCCTCTTGGGCTGCCAGTGTTATAATTTTGTCATCGACATCGGTATAGTTGCGCACAAACGTAACACCATAACCGGCATAACGTAAAAACCGATAGATGAGATCGGCCACAACCATAGCCCTTCCGTTGCCGATATGCAGCAGCCCGTAAACAGTCGGACCACACGCATAAAACCGTACGTTACTCGGATCTGCTGGCTCAAAAACCTCACGAGTGCGTGAAAGGGTATTAGTGAAATATATTGGTTTTATCATATACTTTTTTTATAATATATCTGTAAACTTTTCGTAAACTCTACTACGCGTTTTTGGCATTTAAGACTCCTAAAATCCGCCTCAAACAACGTTTTGTTCCTAACAACGGCACCACTAACTTAAGCTCGGGCCCATGTGTTTGACCGGTTAAACACACACGCATAGGCATGAATAGGTTTTTGCCTTTAGCGCCGCTCGTCGTCTTAACGACCTCTTGTATTTTTTGAAAGGCTTCTGCGCTTAGAACATCCCCCTGTTCTGCTTCATGCTTCTGTAAAGCATCACGCAAGGCGTTGCCTACGGCCTCAAATGTAGGTTCTGAAAATAATTTTTTGCCATCGTCTTCGATTGCCACTTCATCTTGAAAATACATTTGTAAGTATTTTGGCGCATCAGCCAATATCTCTAAATGGCCTCGAATACTGTCTACCGCTTGACACAACCATTCTGTAGATTTTTCAGCGGCGATAGATAAATCTTTATCTATATATGGTTTTGCTAATTGAGTAACGACATCTATTGGCAGCTTTCGGATGTATTCGCCATTCATCCAGTTCAACTTTACAGGATCGAAGATAGAAGGTGCTTTATTGATGCGATCTAAATCAAAATTCTGAATCAATTCTTCAATCGTTAGAATTTCTTTATGATCAGGTGACGACCAACCTAATAGGGCCAAAAAGTTGATCAAACACTCACGTAAATAACCGGCCTCGCGGTATTGATTGACGCTAGTAGCGCCGTGGCGTTTCGATAATTTTTGTCGATCACTACCCAATATCAACGAACAATGCGCAAACTTTGGCAGCGGCCAACCAAAACTCTCATACAACATCATCTGGCGAACCGTATTCGATAGGTGTTCTTCCGCACGAATGACATGTGAGATTTTCATGAGATGGTCATCGATCACACAACAAAAATTATAAACCGGCATGCCACTAGCCCGTAAAACAACAAAGTCACCGACCATGTTGGCCTGAAACGTTACATCGCCGCGCACGAGGTCGGCTAAAATATAGTCTTTTACCGGGGCCCTAAAACGTACCGCTGGTTTTTCACCTGTTGCAATTCGACGCTGCGCCTCTTCAAGCGCAATACCGCGACACGTACCGTCATACTGAGGCACCGCACCACTAGCCATCGCGGCCTCACGTTTTGCAGTTAACGTTTCATCTGTACAAAAGCAGTAATAGGCACGGCCCGACTGCAATAATTCTTGGGCGTACTTGGCGTAAATATCTAAACGTTCCGACTGTCGGTACGGACCATACGGCCCCCCCACATCGGGGCCCTCTTGATAGTCAAAACCAAGCCACTTGATGTCTTGAATCTGCATGCGCTCGGCCTCAGCCGTGCTGCGTTCTTGATCGGTATCTTCAATGCGCAATACAAACGTACCGTTGTGGTGTTTAGCAAATAACCAATTAAATAGAACCGTGCGTGCTCCACCGACATGTAAATAACCTGTGGGACTAGGTGCAAATCGAACTCGAATAGGGATTGAGGAATCAGTATTGTTTGAATGGTTAGTCATAGTTAATGATCTAACACAGATGGCAAAAAAAAAGCTGCTCATGAACTGCGGTTTGCGCAGTAAATGAACAGCTTTTATTAAAATATTAGAATTTTATTTTTAGTGCGTCGTCGAAGACAACAAACCACTCTCAAAAATTGAAGTAAGTTCGGCTTCAACAGAGTTTTCGTCTTCACTTTTCGCTAAACTCAACTCTTTTACTAAAAGTTGTTTCGCAGTATCTAACATCTTACGTTCACCGAACGACAAGTCTTTGTTGTTCTTAAGAATATAAAGATTACGCAAAACTTCAGCGATTTCATAAACCGAACCCGTACGAATTTTTTCCATGTATTCGCGGTAACGGCGGTTCCAAGTGGTGTTATCCACTTTAATGTCTTTCGCCTTTAAAATTTTATAAACGTTTGTAATTTCCTTCTTGCCAACTAACGGTCGAAGCCCTACCGATTCAGTATTGTCGGTCGGCACCATGATCATCATTTCGTTCTCAAGTACTTGCAGTACGTAAAAACGTTTCTTTTGACCGCCTACTTCGCGCTCATCGATTCGTTTAATCACAGCTACCCCGTGGGCAGGATAAACGGCGTTGTCCCCTACTTTAAATTCAACAGCCATGGTCTAAAGCCTCCGGTTTGTTTACAACTATTTTGCTTGGCTCAATACTTTTGCTAAGCGATCGCGAGACATTACCACACAACAATTTCAATGTAAAGACAAAGACCGATAAACTTAGTCGTATATTTTTCATTAAATTACAAATAGTTACGCAAAGCCAACCGGTCTTAATCAGGACAAAACATACCCAGCAAAACGATTTTGCTCCCTCTTATCAATAAACAAATCTGAAACGAACCTGCCTTTGCCATTTTGACAGCTTTTCACCAAATAATGCAGAACCACCCGATTTAGGCCGGCATACAAACCTCACAGGCGTCAAAAATGCCCAACAGATGGCCCACCCGAAGTACACCAGGACACCTAAAGACTCCACGACGCCTTCAAGTGAAAACGTGACAAACTCAAATGATTTGAAGAGGATCGGCCAGTTGGCCTGGTCTGGCACTAAACCAACTTTTGCCTGGCACTTTCTGCCACAAATAACCCCAGGCACACAAATTGCTGCCTCTTGTCAATTATGCGGAAGTTGCGAGATTTCATTAAACAAAAATACTCGGATATCGCCCAGCGTGTGAAAGCCGGAGTCGATCGTCTGCGACGTCGCAAAGAGGCAACCACGTCCGACGCCTTTTTGCTTCAGAATGAATCCCCACAAGATCGCACCCAAGATTTAGAACTACCGTCGAATGGCGTCGAACAGAGTGGGTCTAAACTACAATCCGTAAAGAACCGCATTCGACAACGCGTGCAATACGGTTTCGACAAAATTAAAGATATTAACGTCAAAGAAGATGGGCTGAAGTTAGCAGGTTCTGCTAAAGACGCCTCGACACGTTTTTTAGAACGCCTGAAACAAACGGATTCCAATTCGCCATTTCTTGCGGACGGATTTCGGGTGGCCGCAGTGGGTTTTGCAGCCTATTTTTTGGCCGACACTACTTCACTATTTTTAGACCGCTTTGTTCCAGAGGCACCGAGTGTACCTGCCCCTCGTGCGGCGCGCGTTCAAGAACGCCGAAAAACACTACAAGACTACAGCATTATTACAGCTCGAAATATTTTTAACTCAAGAGGCATCATTGGTGACGATGGTGATGCCTCAGGCCCGGCACGCAAGAGTGCCTTGCCGCTGAACTTGATTGGAACCGTTGTATTAAAAGACGAACTCAAATCGATCGCCTCAATCGAAGACCGTGCTCAAAACATGGTTTTCCCCGTACATGTTGATGAAGTGATCAATAATCAAATTAAAGTTACAAAAATTGAACAACTACGGGTCTACTTTATCAACCAATCGACGGGCCATCTTGAGTACATCGAAGTCGTGGACGACCTTGCCAACTCACGTGTTTCGGTTAGTACACCAACAGCAAAAACAAAAACTACGGGCGGTGGCCAGGGTATTGCTGTTGTGGGCGACAATACGTTTCAAATCGATCGCAGTACGCTCGATTCCAAACTGGGCCAGCTTGGTAATATTTTGCAAGAAGCAAAGGCGATTCCAAACTATGAAAATGGCATCCCGGATGGTTATCGTTTAGTGCAAATTCAACAAGGCAGTGTGTTTCAACAACTGGGCATTCAGGTGAACGACGTCATTTCGACATTGGACGGGGAACCGATTAACGACCCTGGAAAAGCCTTCTCAATCATGAATGATCTACGCGCCAAATCACATATAGAAATTGGTATAAAACGAAATGGTCAGCGCATTAACCTGAGTTACGACATTCGGTAGCGCACTGACAGAGCGGAGCAAACAAGTCTATGATGCAAACTCTAAAAAAGACTGTAGATAGAGCAAAACGACAAACCGGGGCCTTCACCGCAATCTTCACAATGCTGACTCTTACGATGTTACCGCACGTTGTTGCGCAAACTCCGGTACCCACTCCACCGCCACCACCGCCTGTAGACAACCAAGGTTACGGCGCACCACCTAAAGGTGGCTTTGACGATTACTACGACGACTACGGCTACGATGACGGCTTTGATAACTTCAACGACGATCAATATAGAAAACAATACAACAACGCGCCCCCACCGGCTGCTGGTGGTAATGGCGGTGGTGGCAATAGTTACAGTGGTTACGGCGGCGGCGCTGGAGGCGCACGTGGTGCTGATTTTAACTCCGCCACTCAAGATGCCGGAGCGACTATTCAAGGCGGCGCGAACTCGCGTATCTCGGGAGACAAACCAAAATCGTGTCTGAAGTTAGATCCGTTCACTGGTTACGGGCCCGACATCATCAACAATTTTGATTTTCCCGATGCCGAAATTATGGAGGTGATTAAAACCCTCGGGCGCCTCACATGTTTAAACTTCGTATTTGATAACGCTGCAAAAGGTAAAAAAATATCGATCGTCAGTAACGGCCCTATCACCGTCGGCGATGCATGGAAGGCTACGTTAACTTCATTAGACATGCATCAGTTAACGATTATTCCGACGGGGAAATACATCCGAATTGCCAGTACAAGAGACGCTAAAGACAAACAGATCAAAACCCTGACCGGTAATTTTATTCCCAATGCCGATGTCATGGTGACAAAAATTCTACCTATTAAGTACCTCAGTGCTCAAAGCGTGATGAATGCGTTTCGCCTATTTTTAGGCCCTAATACGCGTTTTCAGGCCTTTGAAGAAACCAACAGCGTATTAATTACCGACACCGCAGCGAACGTAAAAAAATTGGTCGATCTTATAAAACAAGTCGACGTCGAAGGATTTGATGAAAGCCTGCAAGTAATACCAATTCGTTACGCCTCGGCACAAGACATTGCCAAACTAGTCGACCAACTCTTACCGGGCTCAGGTGGGGTACCAGGTATTCCTGGCGCACCACCCGGTGGCGCGCCACGTTTCCGTGGGGGTGGATTTTCAGCACGAAAAACAAAAGACGGTGGTGTGATTTCGCACATCATTCCCGATGATCGCACGAATGCCGTAATTGTATCGGCAAACGCTAAAGGCCATGAACAAGTAAAACAATTGATTGCGACACTTGATGCGAAGGTTTCAGCTACAGCAGCGGGCTCTAAAATTCACGTGATATATTTGCAGTACGCAGATGCTGAACAAGTAGCGCAGACACTAAACAATTTAGCGGCAAATGCCGGACAACCCAAACCAGTAAACGCATCAACAGGAGCGCCCAATCCTGGTGCACAGTTATTTGAGGGCGCTATCAAAGTATCGCCTGACAAACCAACAAACTCACTTGTTGTAACGGGCACAGCGTCAGACTTTCAAACTCTGAGTCGTGTCGTTGCTAAACTCGACGTCCAACGCGACCAAGTTTATGTCGAAGCAATCATCATGGAGATGAACATGTCGAAAGGCTCTACTCTCGGCGTGAATATTGCCTCGCCCGTTTCGAACTTAGGGCTTATTACTTCGAGAGAAGACTTCACCAGTTTCTTCACCAACCCATTGGCGTTGTCAGGAGCTGTCTTAGGATTTGGCACGGGAAAGTCGCGTGAGATGAAAATCGGTGACCGCACGGTACAAGTGCAAAGCGTTCAAGGGTTAATTCAAGCCATCCAAAGCTCGAACAACTCAAACGTACTCGCCACACCACAATTATTAACGTTGGACAATCAAGAAGCTCAAATCGAGATAGCCGATAAAATTCCACTTTTAACATCGACCTCGATTCAAGGCGCCGGTGTTGCCCAGAGCATTACAAAAGAGAATGTCGGCCTTACGTTAAAAGTGAAACCTCAGATTAACAAAGTCTCAAATTTTGTAAAATTAGAGATCGATCAAAAACTAGAAGACATTAATCGCAACAGTGACCTCCCATCTGAAGTACAGCGCTTTGCGTTTGCTACCACCTCGCGTGCTCAAAAAACGACTGTGGTGGTGCAAGATGGCGACACGGTGGTGATGGGTGGCCTGGTGCGCGATAAACAAATTGAGTCCGTCACCAAGGTACCTCTTTTAGGCGATATTCCAATTCTAGGTTGGTTGTTCCGAACTAAAATCACCAACACAACAAAAACCAACCTCTTGGTTTTCATGACCCCGCACATCATCAAACAATACCCAACCATGCGCAAAATCTTAGACCGCAAATTAAAAGAGCGGGATAACTTTTTAGAGAAAGCCAATGGCGGCACCGATCCATTCCAAGACAAAAAAATGGAAATGGTGAAAGACTTGCCACCACTCGCCGAATTGCAATCGGGCGTACGTGTTGAAAATACTGATATCGATGCGCCAGATGCACCGACAGCTCCCGACGCTGTTCCCATGACAACTGAACCAATGTCACAGAATGATGCTACTCCAAGCGCGCGGGTAATCTCGGAGCAAATTCCAACTAACGAAGTGATTGTGCCGCAAAGCGGAGTGAAAAAGAAATAATATGCCGGTACTAAGCAAGGCCCTCGCTACGGACAGTGAGAAGCTAGGAGACATTCTACTCAAAACCACAACGTTGACTGAAGATCAGCTTGAAGAAGCGCTCGAGATTCAGAAAACACATGGTGGCGTTTTGGGTGAAATTCTCATTAAAAAGAATTTCGTATTGCCCCATGAAATTTTAAAGGCCGTATGTGCACAGCTCGACATTCCATTTGTTGAAGATCTGAAACCGAACGAAATTGATTCTAACTTAGTACAGTCACTACCCATCAACTACGCCAAGTCGAAAGAAGTATTACCCGTCGCTCGCTACGACGATACAATGATGGTCGCTGTCAGTAATCCATTTCAACTGAGTGTCATCGAAGACTTGCGTGTCTTTACCGGTTGTAAAATTCAGTTAATCGTCAGTACGTCAGCACGCTTACAAGATGCGATCAACCGCGTCTACGAACGCGCTACCGCGAACATGATGACCGACATCAAAGACGAGTTCGAAGAGACCTACGATCTTGAGGGTCCGATCGATATCTTAGATGCCTCAGAAGACGACGCCCCAGTTATTAAATTTGTAAACTCGATGATCTTTCGTGCCGTTAAAGAGAAGGCCAGCGATATTCACGTCGAGCCTTTCGAAAAAGAAATGATTGTACGTTTTCGTGTCGACGGTATTTTGCACGATATCATTCGACAGCCAAAACGGGCGCATGCAGCCATTACGTCGCGTATTAAAGTAATGGGCCAGCTGGATATTGCCGAAAAACGTTTGCCTCAAGACGGACGTATTAAAATTAAATTAGCAGGTAAAGATATAGATATTCGTCTATCTACCGTACCCACCGCACACGGCGAACGCGCGGTGATGCGTATTCTAGAACAAAACGATCAGGTCTTAGAACTGGGCCAGCTTGGTTTTCCAAAAGAATCGCTTGAAAAAATGAGCAAACTTTTGGCTAAAAAATACGGCATTATTCTAGTCACAGGCCCTACAGGGCACGGTAAATCAACGACGTTATCGGCAGCACTGTCGACGCTAAACAACCCAGAACGTTGTATTATTACCGTTGAAGATCCGGTGGAGTATCAAATTCACGGCGTAAACCAAATTCAAGTAAATGCAAAAATCGAACTAACGTTTGCTAAAGCGTTACGTAGTATTTTGCGTCAAAACCCAGACGTAATTATGATCGGTGAGATTCGCGATCGTGAGACCGCTGAGATTGCCGTAAATGCCTCCCTGACTGGTCACTTGGTTTTATCTACCCTACACACCAACGACGCCGCCGGTGCGCCAACCAGGCTGATTGATATGGGCGTAGAGCCTTTTCTGGTGGCCTCTTCGTTGCTTGGCATAGTTGCACAGCGATTGATTCGTCGTGTTTGTGTAAAATGCCGCGAGGCTTATGATCCGAGCGACGTCGAACTACAAGAGCTTGGCATCACACGCGAGTTCTCAAAAAAAGGCACCTTTTATAAACCACGCGGCTGCCCTACGTGTAACGGCAGCGGTTATGCCGGCCGAACCGTGGTGCATGAGTTATTAGTTATGGACGATGAGTGCCGACAAATTGTCATCAAAGCCCTCGACTCGGGCACGTTAAAACGCAAAGCTGTAGAAAAAGGCATGCGCACCCTACGCGAAGACGGTGTAGCAAAAGTGATGTTAGGCATTACGACCATTGAAGAATTAATGAGAGCGACTCAGGCAGACGAAGCATAAAGTTATATGGCAATTTTTGAATATAAGGGCCTAGACAGTAGCGGAAAAAATGTAAAAGGAATCGTAGAAGCCGATACCGCTAAGTCTGCACGCGCAAAACTTAAAAAGAGCGGCCTATTCATCAACGATATTCGTGAAAAAAATGCGCCCAATAGTAATTCAAAATCTAGTGCTACTGGGTTTAGTTTTTTTGGAAATATTAAATTAAACGACATCGCACTCGCAACGCGGCAGTTAGCCAGTCTTATTCGTGCGAGTATTCCGCTGGTTGATGCTTTAAATGCCCTCACCGAACAAACAGAAAACGAAAAACTCAAAGTGGTATTCGCCAGCGTACGCGCCGACGTCAACGAAGGTATTGCCTTTGCTAAGGCACTTTCAAAACATCCAAAAGCATTCTCAAATATCTATATCAACATGGTAGAGGCCGGTGAGTCGTCGGGTACCCTACCCTTGGTGCTGATGCGTTTGGCGGACTTTCAAGAAAGTCAGGTGCGATTAAAAGGCAAAGTGCAATCCGCCGTCATGTACCCGGCGCTTATGGCTTTGGCATCGTTTGGACTTTTGATTGGTATTATTGTTGGTGTGATTCCAAAAATCGTAACGATCTTTGAATCGATGGATAAACCCATGCCCATTCAAACACGGGTGTTAATTGCCATTAGTGATTTCATCATCGGCTATTGGTGGCTCATGCTGCCGAGCATTATTCTAAGTGTGATTCTATTTTTACGTTACATCAATTCTGAAAAGGGCCGTCGAAAGTGGGATGCGTTTATTCTTACACTACCCATATTCGGGCCACTCTTTCGTATGTTGGCCGTAGCCCGTTTTGCTAGCACCATGGGTACACTTTTGAATAGCGGCGTACCTATTATGATTGCGATGAACATCGTAAAAAATATTGTGGGCAACACACTCGTCGCCGAAGCAGTTGCACAAGCGCGTGAGAACGTCAGCGAAGGGCAGAGCATTGCCGAGCCACTCAAAAGAAGTCGGCAGTTTCCACCGCTCGTGATACACATGATAGCCATAGGGGAAAAAACGGGTGAACTTCCACAAATGCTGCAGAACGTCAGCCAAAACTATGAAGAACAAGTATCTGTTCGCATAGAAGGCTTAACTTCATTGTTAGAACCTGCCATGATTATTTTTATGGGCGTTATGGTCGGTGGCATTGTGGCATCGGTTTTTATTCCACTCATCGAACTCAACAACATGCATTAAATATAGATATTTAAATATATGGAGGTTTTATTAACAACATGAAGCAATCAAAATACTCTACGTATTTTAATGCCCAACCGAACAGCGTTAAAACGCAATCGGGTTTCAGCTTAATTGAAATCATGATCGTGTTGACTCTTTTGGGTGTTATCATGACGTTTGCCGTTCGCAACTTTGTGGCCACGCAAGATGAAGGCAACAGGCGTGCTGCACAAATCCAAATGAAACAATTCAAATCAATGCTCGATGACTATTACCGTCTGTGTAATCAATACCCCTCGAATGTACAGGGTGGCCTAGACGCCTTAGTCACAGGCCCAACAGATGGATCGTGTAAAGACTATGACCCATCTGTAGTGGCTGTGAAAAAAATTCCAAAAGATCCATGGAAGATGGATTACATCTACACCAGCGAAGATGGCCGATCGTTTGTGATCAAATCTCTGGGTAGCGACAAAAAAGAGGGCGGGACAGGTAATGCTCGCGACATCAATACGGATGATCCTGATTTTTAGAGCCATCCTATCGCAACTACTCGACAGCAAAGCACCACCGGCTGCGCTGTCACCTTCTTCAGTACGAACCACTCCAACACCGATTAAGGGTGTTGGAGTGCTCTCATTTTCCGGATTTACCCTCATAGAAATCATGATCGTGTTAGGCATTATTGCCTTATTAATGTCTGTCGCAATACCGAACATGGGTCTATATATAAAATACAATATATCAAATGGTTCCAAAGAAATTGCGGGCCTTGTGCGCACCACCCATGACGAAGCGGTACTAAAAGGCAAACCACATAGACTGGTGATTGATTTTTCTAAACAAGAGTACTGGGTTGAAATTGGCGAACATGGTTTTTTATTAGAAACCCGCGAGCAAGAAGAAGAACGCCAGCGCCAATACGAACGCCTTCATGAAGACGACAAAAAGAAAGTCAAACGCCCGGCATTTTCACTGGCAAAATCGATTACCAAATCCAAAAAGAAACTGCCAAAAGGGGTCCGTTTTTTCGATATAAAATTAGCCCGCTACCCCGACCCGATCAATGCGGGCGTAGCCTATATTCATTTTTTTCCACATGGAGTTTTAGAGGCCTTCACGTTGCACTTAGCCGACCAGTTAGATCGCAAGAATACAATTGTAGTTAATCCAGTCACCGGAAAGTCGCGCGTGATTGAACGTGGCATCGACTTTAAAGAGGCACTCAATGAATCGCTATAATCAAAGCCGCGGCTATAGCTTACTTGAAGTGATCATCGCGATGACTATCATGACGGTGGCCTTTGCTTCGATTCTGTCATCGCAAAGCGGTAGCCTGATTACGTCCATCAAAACAAAAGAAATGAATATCGCAGGTTGGTTAGCCCATCAAAAGATGATCGAGACTGAACACATCTATGAGGGCCGTGCTTTTAGTGAGTTACCCGAACTCGCCTCACCGAAGGCTTTTGACCCACCATTCGAGCGTTTTACGTGGACGCGTGAATTTAAAGAGGTAGCGTTTCCAGACCTATTACAAAGCGGTGGTGGCGACAAACCACAACAAGGCGTTCCGGAGACGGCGCGTGTGCTTTCGAAAAACTTGTCGACATTTTTTAACAAAAACGTTCGAGAGGTTATAGTAACTGTCCGCTGGAAGCGCAAAGACACTGAACAAAAACTAGAAATCGTTACGTACTTTGTAGATTTGAATGCCGAGTTTAATTTTGAAATATAAAAATGCCTATATATAGCATGCAACGCTCGTTACAACTTAAACGCTTCTCAAAACAACTAGGGTTTTCTCTCCTAGAGTTGATGATTGCTTTAACTTTAATGAGTCTTATTTCGATTGCTGTCTATCAAAATACCACTCAAAGCTTTCAACTAACAGAAACACTGTCGTTAGAGGCCGACTTCTATTCATCAACCCGAATTGCATTCGATATGATTGACCGCGACGTTTTACACATGTACTCACCGCAGCGCTTGGCTTTATTGCCGGAGCTGGCTGAGGCTGCTCCGCTACCAGGGCAAGCATCACCACAACGGCAACCAAACCAGCCGCCTCAAAACACACGCCCGTTTAGCCCTGAACCACCGACCGATTTTTGGGGTGAAACAATTAATGAATTTCGTGTGCGCCCCACCCGATTTAATGGCGATGCCAACCGCATGAGTTTTGTTACGAATGCCCATATTCGTTTGTTTAAAGAATTAAAGGAGTCTGAATTTGAAGGGGTTATTTATCAAATAGAAGACGTAAAAAAAGGCAAAGCACTCGTAAGGCTAGCGACACCAAATGTATTTATCGATCGCGTTGAAACGGATAAGCTAGAAAAGGTATATATATTATCATCAATACAAGATGCGAATTTTGAATATCTAGATGCCGAGACCGACAATTGGTTACGTAGTTGGGACTCAACTCAAGGTGACACTCGTGGGCGTTACCCTGCGCTGGTGCGTGTAACACTCGAATTACTTGTTCCTAAGCCAAAAAAGAGCAGCAAAACCGAACAATCGACACTAAAAGTTTCGCAGACCTTTCGCTCGGAGTTGTATTTATGACTTCAACAAAAAACCTACCGAAGAAAAACAACTCTGGCATGGCTCTATTTATGGTCATGAGTTCGCTTGCTCTACTTGCGGTATTACTTGCCGAGTTAACGTACAACACACAAGTCCACTCCCGCCTGAGTTACAACTCGATTGATTCGATACGATCGTATTATTTAAGCAAAGCCGGCTTTCGTTTGGGACTGTTACGTCTCAAAGTATACTTTCGTATTAATGAATTTTTAGGCGAAGCAAAAAATCAGCAGATCAAAGCGGCCGTGCCGATGCAGATCATTGAACAGATTTGGAAGATGCCGATTATCTTTCCGATAAAACTGCCCGATGGCGTTGATGCTAGCTTAAAAGGTGCGCTCGATGAGTTTAATAGAAAAACCAATCTAAAAGGGCAGTTCAATCTCAGTATTACGGCCGAGGGTAACAAGTTTAACATCAACCAAATTTTTATAAAAACAGCACCACCACTCCCCGAAGAACCTACTACTAACCAAACCAATACAGCCCGTAACGCCAACAATGGTCAACCAGCCAACACCCGACCACCGGCAAACGGCGCACAGCCGACACAGGCCAATACCGAACCGCAGCCGGTTAAGTTTAGAGAGCTCTTGGAACCCCTGTTAGATAGTGCGCTTAAGGCCCGCATTGAATCCGATGAAATTTTTGCCCAGGCTTACCGTAACGTTACGGGGCGCGACTTGGTCGATGCCATTTATACTTATATTGATCGCATGGCGCCGCATCCAAACCTACCAGGTTACACGCGTTACGACGCCAAAGAGGCTCCGTTTTATTCCCTAACCGAACTACGACTCATACCTGGCATTGATGATAGTCTTTATGAAGTACTCGAGAGTGTTTTAACGGTGTTTTCACCGCCGGGGCTTAACGTAAATAGTTTATCAGAAAGTACGCTACGAGCATTGATACCAGAGTTAAACGAAGAAGAAGCCGGTCTTATTATTAAACGCCGCGATGATCCGGAAGCGGGTAAACCCTTTGCAAACGAGGCTGCTTTTTGGGATGCCTTTAAAGACACGCGTGCCTCTGGTCAGGTTCCCAACATCAAATTGCGTTTAAAAGAGGCTCGCATCAAGTTGGTAACTAGTGAAACCCTGTTTCGAATTGTCACCCAAGCGACCGTGGGGCAGTCGGTAAAAACAATGGTGTCTTATGTAACGCGCGAAACTACTTCACAAGCACTGACTCCAAATGCGCCGAATAATGCCAATGGCGCCCCTAATAACCCCAATCAACCAGCAAATCCGAACGCGCAGCAACCCAATCAAACAGCTGCCCAGCCGGCAAATAATCTGCAAGTCATTTATTCGAGAATCTTATAGCAAATAGACTCCATTTTTAGTGTCAGTTTTTACCTAGCGACACCAGAATGCCAATCGCCGAACCCAAGCTCCAATGCTAACCTAACAGTGATGAGAATCTTAAGTTTAGACATAGGAACGTACGCCGTTAAAGCCACGGTCATAAACTCTGTTTTGGGGCGTTTAGAGTTAGAGCACTACGTCAACGAGCGTGTTTTAGAAATGGCGCTAGAAGAAGTAGAAGCAAAAAAAGCTCTCGATGAAATCACACAAGAAATTCATAGCAAAGCAACAGATCTCAAAACAAATTCTGCACAAACTCCAACCACAATGCCGCGTCAGATTTTGTCAGCTGGGCAGCTGGCCGCACTCCGCCGAGTACTGTCAGAACTCAGCCACAAAATTGATAAAGTGGTCGTTCAATTTCCACGCACCTGGAATACATCGCGTGTTTATCAACTGCCAAGCAAGGACCGAAAAGTTATTCAATCGAGTTTAGCATTTGAACTAGAAGACGACATTCCTTTTGAAATTGGCGACATCACCTACGACACCGCAATCTTAAACCAAGAAAATAATCAGTCGACGGTTTTTGCGGCGGTAGCGCTGAAACAAGATGTACGCGCACTACTCACCGACCTCAATCTGTTAGATGTCGACCCTGACATGATCACCGTAGAACCTTTTGCCAATGCTTATTTACTGAAAAAGATAAACGAGGACGAAGCGAAAAACCGCCCGACCTGTATTGTAAATATTGGTCATCGCAATAGTTCGATCCAGGTATTTCTAGGTAATAACCCAGTCCTGATACACACGTCGTCGTGTGCTGGTTATGAAATTACGACCGCATTAGCCCAACACTACAACCTCAACTTTGATCAAGCGGAACGTTCAAAAATCGATAGTGGCTTCGTATTGACTCAAGCTCACCTTGATGATCAAACACTGTCGAAAGACCTGACGGATGACCAAAAGAATTTTTCTGCCGTTATTTCAAACGCTTTAGTTCCACTCGTACGCGAGCTTAAACAAACGATGATGTCGTTTAAGAGCCAGTACGGCTTCACACCTAAACAGATTTTTTTAACTGGTGGCACCGCCCAGATTCAGAACATCGGATTATTTTTAGAAGAACAAGTGCGACTACCTGTATCTACGTTTCACTATATATCGAAAATAGCCGGAGATACCCTCAAACTGTCGTTAGCATCAGAATCTGTACTTTCAAACGCAGTCGGACTTGCCTTAAATGCCATCAAACCCGAACGAAACTTTTCTATTAACTTTCGTAAAGAAGAGTTTCAGAAAAAAGCCTCAATTGGCACATTTGAGCTTTCAAGCCTTAAACGACCACTAAAATATGCAGCAGCTTCATTAGTATTTATCTATATGAATCTGATTGCACAGAGTTATATTTTGTCTTCGAAACTAGAAGACCAAAACCTCCGATTCGAAAGTGCCATTAAATCGGTTTTAGGTGTCGTCAATAATAGTATGATGACAAGTTACACCTCGAGCCCTTCAGCACTTAAGACTGCCGTTAATAAAGAGATTGCAAAATACAAAGACCTTGCCCAACCAACTACACTAAAGCCGGCTCTTAACGGCTTAGAGGGCTTAAAGGCCGTAAGTCAGAAGATGCCACGCGACATGCAACTAGACGTGGCATTGTTCAACTTAGAGTCGAATCAGTTAAAACTCACAGGCACCGTCGATTCGTTAAATCACATGCCTCGCATACTAAGCGCTATTACAAGTACTGGTCTGTTTACCGAGGCCACACAACAAAAGGCCCAAGAAGATCCGAAAACTAAGAAAGTTAATTTTGAAATCATTGCGAAAGTAGCAACTAACAACGCCGGAGGCACCAATGGCACTGCGCGATAAATTTGGTGAACTATTTGCACAGGTTCGAGACTCCGAGGCGGTTCAAGGCGCGATTAGCCAGGTTCGCACAAAATATGATGAGTTAGATCAGACGCAACGTCGTTATGTAAACTACGGCATTGTAGGTGGTATTTTAGTATTGATTGTTAGCACTGTTCTGTATGGCGTGGGAAAGGTAGCACTTACAAAGTCTGAGCTCGCCGATAAAGAGGAACTCATCACCTACCTTCAACAGTCGGCCGATACGATTGCTCGTCTACAGGCTCAACAGATAGAGCAAGATGGTGGTTTTGATGCCAACTCAAGCCTTGATCAGATGGTTACATCGATTGTAAGCGCTGCGGGTTTTGATCCGGCGAAAATTCAAACAACGCCAGAAAAAACAAACAATACGATTAAAGACGGTAATCGTGAGTTTACTGAGCAAACTAGCGAAGTAACGATGACACAGGTTAACATCCGCCAGGTCTCTAAACTTCTATTCGAAATTACAGACAAGGGTGCTAACCGCAAACTCACAATAAAAAATCTAAAAATTGATACTAAGGGCGACACCGTTAATGGCTTTTTAGATAGTCAATTTACTATATCTTACTATAAGGCAAAGTGAATCTACGCATGGCAAAGTCTAAAACCCTTGTGTACTCAAAATACTTGTTAATCGGCCTAATAGGCTTATCGATTTTTCTACTTACACTGCTAGCCAAATTACCTGAGTCGAAAATCCAAAGTCTTATCACCGCTCACGTTAGAATTGCGGCTCAAGAGCAAGGCTTTTTGTTTACTGCAGAAAAAATCACAACGTCTATTATTTTCGGACCCGCGGTAAAGATCTACAACGCCGAGTTTAAATCAATTGATGATGAATCTAAGAAACTGAATATACCTTTTATTCAATTAAAGCCGCATCTTACTTCAATCTTCTTACAGACAAAAAAAGCTACTATTTCAATTGAACTACTGGGCGGTGAAATTTCTGGGGTAGTAGGATCTGGGCCAACCCGTACACTTGCTGATATTAAACTAAGCGATATTGATCCGAGCCAATCCCAGCTCCTTACCAACTATTTACCGATTAAATCGAAGGGCTCCATTTCGGGTTCATTTTTGTATGATGCCCTTCCACAAAACCCGCTTGAGACGAATCTCGAGGTTGATCTCGAGCTTCAAAACTTAGAGTTGCCAGCACAAGAAGTTGCCGGAGTACAACTGCCGCTTATTAAAATTGGCGACGCCGCTATTGAAGGCAAATCTTCTGAAGGCAAATTTGAAGTGAGTAAATTTCAGGTGGGCAGCCCAAACAACAGCGACATCGAAGCAAATGCAACAGGCTCCATCAAACTCGCTGCAAGTCTCTTAGACTCGACGAGTGACATTAAAATCAGCTTTAAGTTATCAGACGCGCTCATTAAAGCATTTCCATTGATAGACGCTTTAATTGCACCAGCAAAACGTAACGACGGGCGTTACGCTTATAAACTAATCGGCCCGCTCAGTTTTCCGTCACCAGTTCCCGATGGCTCATCAAACGCCCAATAGGCTTTAGCGAGAATGGGCTTTCCTGCTAAAACATCGTGTGACTTCATTAAACCAGGGCTAGTAATATTCACTTCTAGTAGTTTACTACCGACGAAATCCACCGTCGCTAGATAGACTCCGGCAGTCATAAGATAACGCGCAAGCGGCTCCACTCGAAGGCGTATTTCCAGGGACAAGGGCACTAAGCTCAATTTTGGTTTTTCACGTTCAATATGGGCATCAAAATTAAGAATTGGATTCTGATTCGGCGCCTGCTTATGCAGCGCCCCCACTACGTTGCCGCCAATAACAAACACACGCACTTCACCCTGCTGCAAAATATTGTCGTCGTAGGGCTGGGCAATTAAATAAGCGCCATTGCGCTCTAAGATCATATTACATCGCTCTAAAAATGCTGGCGTATCGAGAGTATCGTTCGTTGCAAAAAAAATATCGCGACTGGCAGCCGAGGCAAAAGGCTTTATTACAACGCCCGAACGTCCGAACTGTTCGAAAAACTGCGCTAAAACCCGCAAATCTTGAGTAACAATAGTTGGAATGAAATCTGCACCAAATTCACGGTGTAATACTACTGGCAACAACTTTTCGTTAAAAGTCAGAAGAGATTCGAATGTGTTCAAATAGCGTACGTTTTGGCCAAGCGAGTGCCCCGAATAGGCAATCCAGGTGCGCAATTGCGATAAATCAACCGGCGGATCGGCCCGCCAATGAACCGCCGATACCGATGTGAACGGTATAAATTCAATCTGCTCAACTAGCTGCCCATTCTTAATATAACCGTCTATATATATACCGTTATACTGATTTAACGTAGAAACAGAATAAGCTAAAGGGCGTGCCCAACAGTAATCACTTTCCAGGCGATGTTTTAAATTTCTTTGAGCGTAATCAATAAGATAAAGTGTAGAGTCGTTTTGATGATCAAGCGTCGAAAATAGATCTGCTAAAAATACATGCATACGCTGCCACTATATTTCAATCGCATTCAAAAACGCTTCGAATTCTGCCACAATTGGTAACGTAGTTCGAGGCTGCGTCTCTACGGGGCGCTCTACTACGCTGCCCAGATTCTATAGAGTTTGTGACCACAGGGCCGATCTCAGCGCTTGGTTAAAGGCCGTCTGACCTGTTAAGGCGTCACTGACAACATCCGACACAGCATCAGCCAACGCCTCGGTCGGACGCTTCAAACCACGCATTTCTGCCAACCGTTTTTTGGCACCAGCAATCGAAAATCGAAGTTCGTATACCAAGTGTTTAATCAGCAAAATATTTTCAATATCGGTTCTAGTGTACTTGCGCTGAGCCCCGGCTTGATCTTGGCGAGGCCTTAAAACTGAAAACTCAGACTCCCAATAACGCAAGACGTGGTGTTTAAGGCCCACCAAATTAGCAACCTCACCTATTTTGAAAAACATTTTATCGGGAATTTCGACGCTTCTAAAACTCTTCCCTCGCCCCATAGCTCTTAATTCTCTCTCGCGTCGGCAGCACGGTCTGATGCTGAAACCTCTTCACCGTTTACTTCTGCCTTAAGAATTTGTGAGGGTTTAAATGTCAAAACCCGTCGTGCCGAGATCGTGATGGCCTCACCCGTCTGCGGGTTACGCCCCGTGCGCGCCCGTTTATCGCGTACTACAAAATTTCCAAAACCACTGATCTTGATTTTCTCACCACTAGCCATTTTGTCTTTCATGGTATCAAAGATCATCTCAACTACATCTTGAGCTTCTTTTTTTGCCCCACCCAATTTGCCATGAATCGCATCAATGAGATCCGCTTTGGTAAGAGTGTTTCCAGAAGAGGTGTTTTTTGGTTTTACACGACCAGCGCCTGTTTTTTTTTCGGAGTTATCAGCCATCATAAGTAATAGGATAACAACCCTTGTTTATTTTAAAAGTAGAATCTAGCAGACCGCCTCGTGCAATTAAATGACGCGACGCTATAAATATAATCTATTCACTAAAACTAGAGTGTACGTAAAACAACCGAGAGCTCTTTTTCTAAGGCCGCTAGAACCTTCTGACAGACCGAGTCAACTTCAACATCTTGCAATGTGTGCTCTTGCGAAGCAAAGGTCATCGCCACCGAAAGGCTTCGTAACCCATGTGGAATCTTCTCGCCCCGATAGACATCCACAAGACGCACGTCTTGTAATAATGGACGGCCGTTTTTTTGAATAGTTGTCACTACTTTATCTACGCCTAAAACATCGGGTGCTAACAATGAAAAATCACGTTCGACTTTTGGAAACTTTGAAATGGGCTGCACTTTTAACTTATCTTTGCCTAAGTCCAACACACGCCCAAAATCAATTTCGAAAAAGTAAATCGGCTGACGGAGCTTTTCTTTGTTTTCAATCTCAGGATGAATTCTTCCAATAACACCACAAGAACCTTTACCTAATGCGATTGCATAGGATTGAAACGGATGCACAAGGTTCAATGAAGCGTCGGACAAAGCTTCGGGCAAATCCTGCATACGCACTGTAGGGCTGCGATTGATCGATAGCACATTTTCTAAAATTCCTTTTATATCGTAAAAATCATAGGTGTCGTCTTGCGAGGCTAGACCGTTACGTAAACTGCGACCCGCGGCTACTACACACAACGTCAGAGTCTCTCTGACGCCTGTTTCACTCGCCGTATCAGCGACAAATGTGGGACGCAATTCAAACAAACGCACGTCGCGCTCTTGGTGACGAATCGCAAATAAATAGTTCTCTAAAACGCCGGGCAACAGGGTTGATTTCAAGGTGGCAAATTCTTCGTTAAGAGGATTTTTTAACGGCACACGCCCTAACTGTTTTTTCTCGCCATCAACAACTAACTTCGAAAATGCTGCCACGGTATCATCGCGTGTGAAGGCAAAATTAACCACCTCACAAAAACCAGCGGATACAAGATACTGCTTTGACTTCGCAATTTTTTGATAACGCTGATTTGTTTTTTGACTCAGGTCATTTGACATTGGAAAATGCCGTAACTGCGGCACTATCCCTGGTACGGTATCAAAGCCTTTTACACGCAAAATCTCTTCAGCCACATCTTCGAACGAATGCACGTCGTTACGATACGACGGCACCTCAACATCGAACGTATCTGCTGACGCGGTATTTAATACGCGAAAGCCAATACTTTTTAAAATCGACTCGGCTTCTGTGAATAGTAACGGCTGTGAAAATCCTAAAAAACGATTCACGGCGGCGAGTGCCACACGAATGGGTGGCACGCCTAATGCCGCACTACCTGCATTCTGGGCCACAACACTACCTGAGGCTAACGTAGCTCCTGCGATATCTGCCATCAAAAGGGCTGCACGATCTAACGCCACTGAAACCATACGGCTATCGATCTTACGTTCAAAACGATACGAAGAATCCGAACTCAATCCTAATTGTTTACACGTCTTACGCACCGAACGCGCATCAAACTCAGCAGCCTCTAACAAGACCGCCGTAGTCGCATCGGTCACTTGTGATGCACTACCACCCATTACCCCAGCAACAGCCAAGGCCTGGTTGCTGTCGGCGATCACCATATTTCGATCCGTCAACTCGCGCGTTTCGCCATTTAACAACACGATCGATTCGCCTGATTTCGCTTGCCGAACGACAATCTGTGTAGGCCCTTCGTTTTTTTTAAGGTGCCCCCAATCAAACGCATGCAACGGCGTACCAAGGTCAAATAAAATATAATTAGTCACATCAACGATGTTGTTTATTGAACGCACACCAATCGACTCTAAACGCCGCTTTAGCCACTGTGGCGATTCTTTAACAACAACACCAGTTAAGACACGGCACGAGTACTGCTTACAAACATCCGTTTCTACTGACACCCGCACAAAATCACTCGTTTTTTTATCAGCACTCTCCCGCTGAGCCACCTGATGTACTAGGTGTTCGTGCGTTTGTAGCGTTAGATCGTATAGACTCAATACCTCACGCGCGATGCCGATGTGCGAGTTACAGTCGCCTCTATTTGGCGTGACATTCAATTCAAACAAAATATCATTTTTATTTTGATACTCAGCAAAGGGCTTTCCAACTGGTGCTTCGGCCGGAAGCAACATGATACCTTCCGACTCTGCGGCGAGCCCCAACTCAACCTCAGAACAAAGCATCCCAAACGACTCAACGCCTCTGATTTTACCTTTCTGAATTTTTAAACCATTGGGTAATTCAGCACCAATCATCGACAGCACAACTTTATCGCCCGATTTCATGTTCTGGGCTCCACAGACAATCTGCAAAGTTTCACTGCCTGTGTTTACTTGGCAGAGCGAAAGACGATCGGAGTCTGGGTGTTTATCGCGTGTTACCAAATGCGCTACGATTACGTTTTTAAATGCGCGCGCTTCGTCTGTAATGCCCTCAACTTCGAGGCCCCTTGCCGTCAGGCGTTCTGCAAACTTTTTAGAATCACTGCGAATATCTGCGACTACATTTTCTGGTAAATAATCAGCCAACCAATTTAAACTAATTTTCATAAATCTTATAACCCCGAAAACTGCCGTAAAAAGCGCACATCATTTTCATATAAAGTACGAAGGTCTGGAATTCCAAATTTCAACATCGCAATACGCTCAATGCCCATACCAAAGGCAAAACCAGATACTTCGTCTGCATCATACCCAACCGCTTCAAATACTTTGCGATGGACCATGCCACCACCCAAAATCTCTAACCAACCGGTCTCTTTGCATACGCGGCAGCCTTTTCCGGCGCAGTTAAAACAAGTGACATCGACCTCAGCACCGGGCTCTACAAATGGAAAATAACTAGGCCGCACGCGCGTTTTTGTTTGAGGACCAAACATCTGAATGGCAAAAAATTCTAACGCTCCACGCAACTCAGCAAAACTTACGTTCGCATCGACATACAACCCTTCGATTTGGTGAAACATCGGAGTATGGGTCATGTCATAATCACTACGAAACACAGCCCCTGGGCATATCACACGCACTGGTGGTTTTTTACGCGCTAACATGCTGCGAATCTGAACCGGTGATGTATGTGTTCGCATTACAACATTCGACTTAATGTTGTCGGGCAAATAAAAGGTATCTTGCATGTCACGCGCCGGATGATCATCGGCCATATTCAGCGCTTCAAAGTTGTTAAACTCGGTGTCGACTTCCGGGCCCTCCGCTAATTCGAACCCAATTTTTGAAAAAATAGATACCAACTCATCCATGACAATACTAATCGGGTGGCGCGCACCAAGCATGGTTCCCCGACCAGGGAAGCCACTATCCAAACGCTCGGCCATGAGTTTTATATTCAGGGCCTGAGCTTCAAGTAGAGTTCGTTTTTCTATATAAGCATTTTCTAATATTCTTTTTACTTCATTGGCCACAGCGCCAATTTTTGGACGGTCTTCGGCACTGGCCTGCCTTAACACCTGCAACGCCTGCGATAATTTGCCCTTCTTAGACAAAAATTCGGTGTCTAACGCTAGCAACTGCTCAAGAGTGTCACTTTTGGATAAACGAGCCAAAAAATCAGCCTGTATTTCAGCCAAATGCTGGGATGTTTGTTCAAATAAATTCATAGTGTTTTGAAGAGTATAAAAAAAAAGCGCTTCGGACTACATGTTCACCATGAAGTCTGAAGCGCTTAATATTTTGCCGCGAAAACTAATTAATACTAACTACAACAAAAGCATTAAGCGTTCGCTGCGGTCTGGACCACTGTTGTAAAAGCTTGTGGATCAAAAATCGCTAAATCAGACAAAACCTTACGATCTAAGCCAATATTAGCAACTTTTAAGCGATTAATTAAAGTTGAATAATTCAAACCATTCAACTCACAAGCCGCTGCCAAACGAGCAATCCACAATTGACGGAAATCACGTTTGCGTGCCTTGCGGTGAGCATAGGCATAACGAAGGGCACGATCCACCGCTTCAGAACCACGACGAATCGTATTCTTTCTACGGTGTGTAAAGCCTTCGGCTTTATCTAAAACTTTATTTCTTCTTCTGCGGGCTTTAAACCCGCGTTTGGCTCTTGGCATTATAAACTCCTAAGAATTAATTTACGCGTACGGCAAGCAGTCTTTTGCGTGCCCTGCACTAGAAGCGTGAACGTAAGCACCCGAACGCAACTTCAATTTATTTGAAGCATTTTTTCGGTGGCCTAGGTTGTGGCGTTTTCCAGCGTGCTTATATTTTACTTTTCCTGTTGCAGTAAGCTTGAAGCGTTTAGCTGCAGCTCTTTTTGTTTTTGCTTTTGGCATAAAAACCCTCTTATCTCAAAACTTGCTAAATTTCAGGATTTTTTTGAAATTGGTGAAATAACAACGGATAGGCGTTTACCCTCCAATTTTGGCGGGGACTCTACCGTGCCTTTGTCTTTAACCATTTCAATCAATCGGTCTAATAATTTTCGGCCATTTTCAACGTAAGCAATTTCTCGTCCACGAAAGAGAACAGAGATCTTTGCTTTATCACCATCTTCTAAAAAGCCCAGAACGTTCTTAAATTTATAATCTAAGTCGTGTTCATCAGTCTGCGGACGAAGCTGAATTTCCTTCAACTTCATAACAGTCTGCTTCTTTTTAGCTTCCTGTTCTTTCTTCTTCTTTTCGTACATAAATTTGCCATAATCAGCAATTTTACATACCGGCGGATCAGCCGTCGGCGATACTTCCAGTAGATCTAAGCCCCGATCCTTAGCGGCTTTTACGGCCTCTACAACTGGTAAAATACCAATCATTTTGCCTGTTTCATCGATCACACGCACTTGCGATACGCCGCGAATACGTTCATTGACTCGAATGCCCCCGGTGTCACGTTGGTCTCGACCACGATACTCTCGTGGACCAGCACCCGGACCACCGCCCATAGGCCTTGGCGGACGAGGCCCTCCAAAACCACCACCTGGACGAAAGCCTGGCGGTCGCGGCGCATTCGGATTGAAACCTGGCACGCTATTAACCGGACCGGGTTTGTTTACCGAAATTGTGGTCGTATTTGTGGAACTCGGGGTACTACCCCCAACTGTAATTTTGACACCACTTTTGGGTGGATTAATTGGAGCAGCGATTCGAAAGTCCTCCTGAAAAAGTTGCTAGAATGCCAAAAGTAACACAGCTATCATGGCGCATCAATTGGTATTACTCACGCTACTTTTGGTGAAGGGTTGTCGCCGACGCCACACGTCGACCTATACCAAAGGCTTTATTGGAAATGCGGATTACAAAAGGCGCTTGAGCGCGTTTGAACTCGGACCGATGGATCAACGTTAAAACTTTTTGCACAACAGATGAATCGAAGCCCTTCTTTACAAGTTGCGCAGCTGAGAGGCCATACTCGAAATAGTACCGTAAAATTTGATCTAACACCGGATACTCCGGCAGAGAGTCTGAGTCTTTTTGATTCGGCCGCAGTTCGGCTGACGGAGGTTTAGTTATGGTACTTTGGGGAATGACCTCTCCTAAAATTTCGTTGTAATACTCGGCCAAAGCATAGACCTGAGTTTTAAATACATCGCCAATCGGTGCCATTGCCCCAACCATGTCGCCATAAATCGTGGTGTAACCCACTGAAAGTTCTGATTTATTGCCCGTAGCCAACGCCAAAGCATTTAACTTGTTTGCAGCCGTCATGACATAGAGCCCGCGTAAGCGCGCTTGTAGGTTCTCTTCGGCCAAACCAAAAACGCGCTCTTCTGAGGTTGGGTTCAAAAGTGGATCCAGTTCGAGAAGAATCGATTTGAAAACAAATTTGATAGGATGGATGTGCAAAACGAGTCCTAGATTTTTTGCGAGGGCCTCGGCGTCGATGACACTCCCAGCGCTTGAGAATGCACTCGGCATCGCTAGGCCAATGACGTTTTGAGGGCCTAAAACGCGCGTTGCGATGGTGGCCACTACGGCAGAATCAATACCACCAGACAATCCCAACACAGCCTTCGTAAAACCAGTACGTTTAAAATATTCGCGTAGACCACACTCAAGGGCTTGGGCCAGGAGGGCGCTCTCAGCAGCAGTGTGGGCAACTACTGGTTCGGGCGGACTAGTCGTATCAGCCACTAGAACGGATTCTTCAAATACTGGAGCACTGGCCGCTATACAACCGTCCGCACGCATGACAAAAGACGAACCGTCAAACACTACACTATCAACAGCACCTACATGGTTAACGTAGAAAACAGGCCGCCGAAAATACCGCGCAGCGGCTTCACGGCGAGCTTGTTTTCCCACTGCAAACGGCGACGAGGACAGATTGAGGATAATAGCATCGGGGGCTGCTGTAAGCCCCATAGACCATGTTTTCGGACCTGACGGGTATAACAGAGTCGGCGGCGACTCAGACGTAGCAGGCGAAATCGACTGAGAATATTCGTTTACTGGCTGCGTGGGCGCCCATAAGTCTTCGCAAATACTCAGTAAAAAATTTTGATTGTTAAACCTAAAAGACGTGATCGATGCGCCTGCAGAAAAATAACGCGATTCATCAAAGATGTCGTAATCCGGCAAGAAACACTTGTGGTGCTGAGCCAAAAATTGGCCCGTTTTTGTTTCGATGACTAGGGCGGAATTGAAGGGCTTAAAGCATCGTTCTGCGCCCGCTGCTTGATTGGTTGTAGGTGCCCCAACAATGACAAGCTCTGGTAGATTAGAAGCATCAGTTTGAAGCAAGGAAATTAAGCGGGAGAGGGCCTGTGCACCAAGGTCTTGAAAGTCAGCGCGGCATAATAAATCATAGGGTGGGTATCCCGTCAGGCACAGCTCAGGAAACACGGCGATGTGAGCCCCTTGGCGTAGGGCATCGCGAGCAAATTTCAGAATTTGTTGAATATTAAAATCAAAATCGCCGACTAACGAGCGTATTTGGCAGAGAGCGACCTTAGTAGCTTGGATTTGTGACATAGCTACTAGAGCGTAAAATAGTCACCCAAGAAAAACCAAAATAAAACGTTCGTTCCGTCATGCAACACGCACAAGGGAACAAAAAAACCAGGGCATTCTATAAGAACACCCTGGCCAATACTATATATAAAAAATGAGACCTATAGACCGCTTAGAAGCGGCCAAGCACTTCTGAACGATCAAAGAAGTACGCGATTTCACGCTCGGCAGATTTAGCAGAGTCGGAGCCGTGCACAGCATTGGCTTCGATGTTATCGGCAAAGTCTTTACGAATAGTACCTGGAGCCGCTTTAGCCGGATCAGTAGCGCCCATGATTTCGCGGTTCAACATAACGGCATTTTCGCCCTCAAGAACCATCAACAGTACAGGCCCTGATGTCATGAACTGCACTAAAGAGCCAAAAAAAGGACGGTCTTTGTGTTCGATATAAAAACCTTCTGCTTTTTCTTTTGAAAGACGCGTGAGTTTTGCGGCTGCAACACGTAAGCCTTTATCTTCAAAACGGCTAATAATTGCGCCCACAGCGTTCTTAGCTACAGCGTTGGGTTTGATGATCGAAAATGTTTTTTCTAACGACATTGAAATAACTCCTAGATTTTTGAATTGAAAATATATTCAGCCACTTACCATACCTGGCCAAAAATAGCCGAAAAATGCGCGTTGTTTAACGTTTCCAAACAGACAACAAAGTCTTACCCATATCGGCAGGACTTGCAGACACACGGACTCCAGCGGATTGCAACGCCTCTACTTTGGCTTGAGCTGTCCCTTTGCCACCACTAATAATAGCGCCAGCATGGCCCATTCGTTTGCCTTTAGGAGCTGCCTGTCCGGCGATAAATGCAGCTACCGGCTTTTTCATTTCGCGTTTTATGTAGTCGGCCGCTTCTTCTTCAGCTGAACCGCCGATTTCACCGATCATGATGACGGCTTCAGTAGCCGGATCTCGATTAAAGGCTTCAAGCACATCGATGAAATTGGTGCCGTTGATGGGATCACCACCAATACCCACACACGTGCTTTGACCAATGCCTGCTTGAGTTAATTGAAACACCGCTTCGTACGTCAACGTACCTGAACGCGACAACACACCAACCGGGCCCTTTTTGTGGATATGGCCGGGCATGATACCGATTTTACACTCGCCCGGAGTAATAATACCCGGACAGTTAGGACCAATAAGCCGTGTTTTGCGGCCCGATAGATATTTCTTCACACGGAGCATATCGAGAACGGGAATGCCTTCCGTAATGCAAACAACGAGGTCTAACTCGGCATCGACCGCTTCACAAATTGCGTCCGCGGCAAACGGCGGTGGCACAAATATCATAGATACCTGGCAGCCAGTCTTTTCTTTAGCTTCTGACACGCTGTCAAAAACGGGGAAACCTTCGTGTGTGGTACCGCCTTTGCCTGGTGTCACACCACCGACTAGTTTTGTACCATAGTCTTTAGAGCCCTTGGAATGGAACGTGCCCTGACTACCTGTAATGCCCTGACAAATAACTTTTGTGTTTGAATTGATCCAAATAGCCATCTTAAGCTCCTTTTGCTGCTGCTACTACTTTTTGAGCAGCATCGGTGAGATCGGCCGCTGGGGTTATGGCTAATCCCGACTGCGCTAACAATTGTTTTCCACGTTCTACGTTGGTGCCCTCAAGACGCACAACTAAAGGTACTTTCAAATTCACTTCTTTAGCGGCTGCAATCACACCCTCGGCAATGACATCACACTTCATGATACCACCAAAAATGTTGATTAGAATCGCGCGTACTTTTGGATCCTTCAGAATGATTTTAAATGCGGCCGTAACTTTTTCTGTGGTGGCGCCTCCGCCAACATCTAAGAAGTTTGCCGGTTCAGCACCATGCATTTTGATAATATCCAGCGTCGCCATGGCAAGCCCAGCACCGTTGACCATACAACCAATCGTGCCATCTAAACTAATATAGGCGAGATCGTATTTTGCAGCCTCAAGCTCTTGTGCATTTTCTTCAGTCGGGTCGCGCATCTCGGCGATGTCTTTGTGCCGAAACAACGCATTGTCATCGAAACTAAGTTTCGCGTCTAACGCCACCAAATCGCCCTGAGCCGTTTGCACGAGTGGGTTGATTTCTGCCATCGCACAATCTAACTCAACAAAGGCTTTGTAGAGGCTTGCAAAAAAACCGACGGCTTTATTCAAGCTAGCCGTCGGAATATTCAATGCCAGAGCCAATTTACGGCCATGATACGGCATGAAGCCGGTTGCCGGATCAATCAATACTTTGATGATTTTTTCTGGTGTGTGCGCAGCGACTTCTTCGATATCCATACCGCCCGCCTCAGAAGCCATGATCATGATTTGGCTTGTGGCGCGATCAACCAACACAGCACAATACAACTCACGTGCAATTTGACAGCCTTGCTCGATAAAAATTTTATGTACCTTTTTACCTTCAGGGCCGGTCTGCGGCGTTACCAGCTGCATGCCCAAAATTTGTTTTGCATGCGAACGCACTTCATCGATCGAACGCGCTAACTTTACGCCGCCACCCTTACCGCGACCGCCAGCGTGGATTTGGGCTTTCACCACCCAAACGGAACCACCTAGTGTTTGAGCCTTTTCCACCGCCTCATCAACGGTCGTTGCCATATGGCCTTGCAGCAACGGCACTTGATAACGGCGCAACAGAGCCTTGGCCTGATACTCATGAATATTCATGGACTATACTCCCAATCGTTTTAATGCGTCGACCAACTCTTCTACAGCCGCACAAGACTTATCGAACATCTCTTTTTCTTCAGCGTTCAACTCAAGTGTCATTACTTTTTCTAAGCCTTTTGAGCCTAGTTTAGCCAATACACCGCAGAACAAATTGTTTTTGCCATACTCACCTTGAAGTAAAACAGCACACGGTAAAATACGTTTCTTGTCACGGACAATGGCTTCGGCCATCTGCACCGCACTGGCAGCTGGTGCGTAATAGGCTGAACCTGTTTTAAGTAGGTTAACAATTTCAGCACCACCCGTACGTGCACGCTGAACTAAGGCATCAATTTTATCTTTTGGTAGAAGTTGCGTTAACGGAATTCCGCCGACGCTACAGTATCTTGGCATTGGCACCATCGTATCGCCATGACCGCCATAAACAAACGCTTGAACGTCTTCAACACTGACATCTAACGCCTCAGCGATAAACGAACGGAAACGCGCGCCATCGAGTACACCGGCCATACCCAACACGCGCTCACGCGGAAACTTAGAAGCCTGTAACGCCACGTGGCACATAGCATCAAGCGGATTACTCACGATAATCAACACAGCATTAGGCGAATATTTGGCAACCTGCTCAGAGCACTCTTTTACAATCTTGGCATTGGTTGAAAGTAAGTCATCACGACTCATGCCTGGCTTGCGTGGCAAACCAGCCGTAATAATTACGACGTCACTATTGGCGGTGAGGGCGTAATCAGAACCGCCTTGTAAATTTGAATCAAAACCTTCAACAGGGCTTGCTTCAAAGAGATCTAGGGCTTTGCCTTTGGCTGCACCGTCGTTGATGTCGATGAGGACGACATCACCTAATTCTTTTGATGCGGCCCAGTGGGCACAAGTAGATCCGACAAAACCTGCTCCGATAACTGAAATTTTTGCTCTTTTCATATATATTATTTTTCCTATGTAATTTTACATGTTCGCAATAATGGCATCACCAAATTCACTACATTTTACTTCTTTAACACCGGAAACACCTTCAGCTGTCATCAGACGCGCAAAGTCGTAAGTAACGGTTCTATTTTCGATCGCACGGTCCATACCCTTGATGATGAGATCGGCCGCTTCGTTCCAGCCCAAATGGCGGAACATCATTTCGCCTGAAAGGATCACGGAGCCAGGATTTACTTTGTCTTGGTTCGCATATTTTGGCGCTGTGCCGTGTGTGGCTTCAAAAATGGCATGTCCAGTAACATAATTGATGTTACCACCTGGTGCGATACCAATGCCACCCACCTGAGCCGCTAGAGCATCAGACAGATAATCGCCATTTAAGTTTAATGTCGCAATCACGTCAAAATCTTCAGGACGCGTCAGTACTTGTTGCAACGTAATATCAGCAATGGCGTCTTTCACTAATACTTGGCCTACTGGGGGTTTACCCGCGCAGTCATCCCAACCGACCGCTTTGCCTTGGAATTCTTTTTTTGTTAGCTCGTAGCCCCAATCACGAAACGCACCCTCGGTAAATTTCATGATGTTGCCTTTATGCACTAACGTTAAACTTTTGCGTTTTTGATGGATGGCATATTCTAATGCGGCGCGAATCAAACGTTCAGAGCCATCTTTTGAAACGGGTTTAATGCCAATACCGCTCGTTTCTGGAAAACGAATGCCTTTAGCGCCCATCTCTTTTTGTAAAAAATCGATAATTTTTTTCGCTGCTGGAGTGCCGCTTTGGTACTCGATACCCGCATAAATGTCTTCGGTGTTCTCACGAAAAATCACCATGTCGACTTTTTCTGGACGTTTTACCGGACTAGGCACGCCACGAAAATAACGCACTGGTCGCAGACACACATATAGATCTAACATTTGTCGTAACGCCACATTCAACGAACGAATGCCGCCGCCTACTGGAGTGGTTAGGGGCCCTTTGATGCCCACCAAATAATGTTTGAATGCCGTAATCGTGTCTTCAGGCAACCAGTTATCAAATTTGTTTTTTGCTTTTTCGCCGGCGTAAACCTCAAACCACTCGATGCGTTTTTTTCCGCCATAAGCCTTTTGAACGGCCGCGTCTAAAACGCGCTGCGAGCTTTTCCAAATATCAGGCCCGGTGCCGTCGCCTTCGATAAATGGCAAGATTGGGTCGTTAGGGACATTGAGATTGCCTTGAGCATCCATGGTGATGCGGGTGCCAGACTTTGGAGCCGTTAAGTTTTCAAATTGGATTGCGTTAGACACAAATGGTCTCCTCTTTTTATTAGAATGGGTGTGCTGACGATTATCGTGCAGCTTTTGTATCTTGTCTTTAAAAAGAGTTACACGATTGGATTTGCTCGAGCAATCATCGAGTTGTAGGCAAATTAGGCAGGAGTGTTTGTGGCACAAACAGTTGGCCGTAACGTCGCAACCCCGTTGGGCGCGCACCAGGTTTATTCTGGTCGACGACAACAGAACACAAGTACTCCTGAGAAATTCTATTATGCGCGGTGCTGCGATCGTTTTGTATCGGGTCTAACCTACGACAATCCTCAGCATCACGATCGGAACGAAAACGATAGCCTCGAACCAACCTTAGGTCCGGGATTTCATGAAATTGTCGTAAGAGCTCTACTAAAACACTACGTGCTGTCGAGGCTAGTTCGCTAAGCCAGAGACTGTTAACACCCAGCGCCACCACACCGTCTAACTCACGTTCGGGCCTCTGTGATAATTCGTTGTCGTTGTAGCGACGTTCACAAAATACGCGAAACTCTTGCGCGTAACGCTGAAAAACAGGGTTTGATGGCTCCAGCTCTAATTCACCCAACGCCCAAAGATTCGTGTTGGTGTTGTTTAACAATGTAGGCAAACGTTCTGGGTGGCGACTTAAAAAATTAGAATTGCGCACGCCGCGCAACTGCGTGACCTGGCCTTGAGCATCAAAATGCACAATGACACTTTGTTCGTGCAAAACAAACGAATGGGTTTGTGAGGCATTTTCAAAGCGTAGATTAAAAAAACTACGAGCCTTCAACACACACGTGTTTTGGGCTGAGGCATAACTTGATATAAATAATATTATATATATAATCTTTTTCATTCTATCTTAACCATTCTTCAGTACTTAAACACTGTGGGCGAATTACTGGGCACTCTTCGACTATGTTTAAAGAAACGGGGTCAGCTCCCGTACTACGTAGTACCTGTTCGTACTGCGCCCGGCCACGAGAGTTTGGAGCGGTTCTTGGGGGGATTTGTCCAGATGCCCGAATGGCTTCTAAACTGCGCATCCCGGTCAGGTGATACGTCTGCGCACATTCGGCATATAAACGATTCGAATCTCGGCAACATGGCTGCGTAATAATACGAAACTCAGCAGGCGATAACAGGCTTCGAGGCCATCGTGGCAAATTACTCCGAAGTTCTACAAAGGCACGACTCTGTGTGTGCATTAAAAGACCCCTCGGCCCCGTACTGCGACAATTAAAAGCGCGCACGCGGTTTTCAGGGGCTGGCGGCTGGGTGTGCTGATCGATTACTTGGCCATCAGGCCCGACGATGAATCCTGAAAGCACCACTTCGTCATTCTCGGGATACAGATCTACCAACCCCAACCGATGCATCAGTTCATGAGCCAAGGTTTCGCACGGCAAAGTAGGGTGCAACGTACGCGATGAATTTCGAATCACGTTAGAATCAATTTCAATCAAATCGGAACTCGGGCAACTATTATTGTCCATACCCGATCGGTTTCGCATGGCTAACGCAAGCTCAATCGGCTCCACTCCCGAGCCATCGGGCGCGATCGCTAGAGCCTCGTTTATCATAGGCAGGCAACGCGCCGCGGTCGCACGAAACTGTTCGACGGCACTCGCCGTTCCACCCAAACAGACTGGTAACGTGACGATGTACTTGCGTCGACCAGTGGCCAAATTCTCACGTCGTACGGAATAGTGTTGATCGCCATGTGGTAGCGGAGAAAAGAGACTCTGCGTGGCATCGCTCGCCCCGGCCAATGCGGCTAAACGATTGTCGACGGCACAACTTGTGGCTCGCTGATAACGGCGTTCTTCGCCGTGGTCTAACGGTGAACACGAAACCGCATTGTGCGACGCGCGCGCTAATTCAAAAAATCGCTGGTCAGACGTTTGCGGACGCACACACCCCTGGGCCCGCACACTTTGCCGAAATAGCGTTAATAAACTGGTATCTGCTAAAATGGAGTACTGCTCAAATTGATCAGACAGTGCGCGTAAACCCTCTAAAATACGCGCGCGGTGGGCAATACCATCTTGCCCAGCATTATATTGATGGAGCGTGCGTTCAAACACTAAGGCCGTGGCGCGATTGAGAAACGTCATCAACTGCGTGGGCTGATTTCGCGCAACCCATTGTGGCAAGCACTGCGCCATGTTGTTCAGGGTTGAACGGGGTAACCGCGCAGGGTCTTCGACCAGATCAATTGCTGCGCAGTCGGGTAGAGTATTTTCACCGATCAGGGTCTCGCCCACCTCTTGCCGGGACAGTAAGCTAGCTCGAAACGCGCGCGTAAAACGCGTGCCATCAGGTATACCAAGGCGTTGCTCGACATTTTGTCTTAGTCGCCTAGCAATGTCGCGCGGGCTTAAACGACCAACGTCTGACAGACGATAAAAAACGAGAGCCATTTTTTGTTCTAGTTCGTTTAAAAAATTTTCCACGCAACTGCGAATTTCAAAAGGCGGGTCTTCTGATATCTCTAAAAGAAAATTTTCGATGGCCCTTGTAGACAACACTTCTAATTCATCGGCATGCCTCGGTGGCGTTTCTAACCGCAGACCAATGTCAAACGAACGGCGCAGAGGGAAAGCTTGGACACGCGCTCTTAGCGCTTCAGGAGCATTTTGTAGAAAATAATTAGCGTAAGCGCACGAAAATTCAACGGTCTCGACGGCCGACACATCAGCATACACCACGGGCGTTTGATGCAGACTGAATAGTACTGCAAAAAAAATATATATTTTTTTCGATAGGCCCTTTTGCCAAAACCAATGCCTACGATTTATTTTGAAGAAACCATCGACCCCATAATCCACCCTATTATTTTGAAGTATTAAGTAGCCTTCGATAGAGGCAAAAAACACCGGTGGGTATAAACGCAAGAGGTACTATGTCTCACTCCATTACACTCACCGACGACTACAAATTGCCCACTGGTGTGCTTCGAGCAACCGGTGTTCAGCGTCGATTATTAGGGCCGCTTAGAAATTTCGTCTATATATTAGAATACCCCGAGGGCAGCGTTGTAATCGACCCCCATGCGGATATAAAAGGTTGGACGCCGCACCTAAAAGGCCCTCTATTAGCGGTACTATTGACCCACACGCACCATGATCACATTGGGGGTATGGATTGGATTTTTGAAAATACCTCCAGCTGTATATACATGAATGACCATGAATTATTTCGTGTGGGCGATTGGTCAAAAAAATATCGTGATCGCATTATATACTTAAATCACAATACGTTAATTTCGAGTTTGGATATCATCGCGTGGCACACACCAGGCCATTCTCATGGGGCTTTGTCGTACGCGTTTTTTTCAACTCAAACCGAGGCGCCACAGGTATGCACCGGAGATACCCTATTTGTACACGACTGCGGGCGCACCGACTTACCGACAGGCTCTAATCACGCCATGTTTGAAACGCTACAGCGATTCAAACGTTTACCTGACAACACCATTCTACTGCCCGGCCACGACTACGGCCCGACACCAACAAGTACTATAGGGGCTGAACGTTTATACAACCCTAGCTTTCAATGTGCGACGGTTGAGGAATTGGCGGCGTTGGAGTGAGAAAACACCGCCACACGCGGACCTTCAAAGACCACTCCACTAAAAAGTTGCGGACTGCTACCTGTGGCGATCCATTCAATTGTGCGGCGTGAGTAGAACACCGTATGCGTAGGGTCGAGACGGTAATACCAGCGTTCAAAGTCGGTCGTTTTAGCATGAAACAAGTCGGTCATGATGGCTAAAAAACCGCCTGGTTTTAACATGCGGCTTAGGCGTTGGAATTCGGCAGCGGGATCGTAGAAATGCTCGACCACCTCACACGCGAAAATAAAATCGTACGTACGGCTTAGGAGCTCGGGGTGATTATGAAAGTACGGGTCGTACATTTCGATGACGCACTCAGGCGCTTGTTGTTTTAATTGGTGCGCCAAAACCGAGCCCGTACCCGCACCAAAGTCTAAACCACTAACCGGCGTGTTGTGCGGCAAACGTTTTAAAATCGCGGCTAACAATGGTTCGACAAATTTTTGATAGCGTGGATCGTGCACGTCGTTATTGTGGTGCAGATAATGCGCCCGTTCGGCACTAGGCATTAAACGCCGCGACGACTCTAAAAACCGCACGTCGCACGTGGCGCAATGCCAGTACGTCGTGAGTAGCGGGGTGGTGGGTTGTGAGTGGCATAAAATACAGTGCATACCAAACACTACTACTAAGGATTTTTTTGAAATTAAATCATTCTTATTTACAATGGGAGCGGTGATTTATTTTTGAATTGGAATTATTAACGGGGATTTTTAACAGGGATGGTTAAGGAATGGTTAAGAAGAGTATACGAAAACAGCCCGCGATGGGCTCGGGGAAAAGATTAAAAAACCCGAAATTGGGTTTATTCGGCCTTGGGCGGGCGAGTGTGGTCGTAGCGTCGGCCATATTTTTTATGGCGGTGGAAGGGTGGGGGCAGAATCCGACCACCAGTCCTAGTAGTGCCCCTACCACCATGAACCTCCCTCAAATCCTAATTTCAGGTAGTACGGCTCGATGTGCCGGTGGCAGCGGTGGTCAATGCCCGCGGGTTAATGCGTTAGGGACCATCTTAGCCGAAATTCAAAACCCAGCAACCCGCAAGGTGGTCATGCAGGAGATCATGCGGGGGAGTGCGATTAGCCGAGAGGATCGAGAACTGATTACTAGACTTGCAGGGGCGACGACTACACCTAATGTCAGTGATAACGAAAGAACCCGCATCGCCAACGCCTTAGCCCCGTTGGATCGTGTGTTGCGGCGGAAGATTGGGGGTGTGCCACCGCCGCCGGCGAATATTACTCGAAATAGCCCGCAGTTTAATCAGCATCAGGAGCTGGCAGTGTTAGTAAGACAGAGAGTCCTTTCCGCTGACGCAGCAACTACCATCGCCGGCACCCTCGGCATGGAACATATTACGTTTGCCGACAACATAGCTTTTCCGGCGCCTACCCGTGCTGCCCCGGGGAATATAGGCGTCGTCGACTGCACCAAAACCTGGGCCACAGAAGCCACTCAAGTCAATGCCAGCCCAGCAAACATCACCACAACCACCTGCCGCGCAGTCGGCACCTGGCGGCACAACTTTGCACGGCATTGCATGGGCCGAGGGGATGTGAGTGGATCGCGCACGGCTTCGGAAGGCGTTTATAACGCACGCTACATTGCGCTGCGCTGCCAGTATTACTTTGGCAATCCGGGCCACCGCCCACGACAAAAACCCACCCGTGCCGATCTCGATGCCCTCGTGATCGCCTATCCCTACGGCGGTAGCATTCCAAGTGGAACGGGCGATCGCAATTCAGCGTACTTCAGCCCGTTTGCTCAGCGCCACCAGCGCACGCCGGAGGCTCCAGCAGCCCCCGCAGCTCCGGCCGCTGCACCTGCGCCAGCCCCGGCAGCAGCCCCTGTAGATGAGAGGGGGGGGGTAACGCCTCCACCTCGGACTAACCCAAGCAACATGGACGCCGGCGCGCCCACAGGCCTAGACGCCAGCGTCGGAGTCGATCGCTAATAGCAACCCAAGGTCGGACTGTATTCTTAATCTTCTCAGATCTAGAATACAGTCCGACCATCCACCGACTCAATGCCATCGAGGCACCGCCCCCACTCCAAAAATTCCCCATCCCCCCACAAACATTTGTTACCGTTAGAGCATGCTCGCACTTATCTACCGTTATTATTTAAGACCGCTGTTATTCCGTTTCGATGCCGAGGCTATGCACGATCGTATGATCCGTTTTTTGCAATGGGTGGGCGCCCGACGGGGGCGTTTGTTTTTATTTAAGTTGCTGTTCTACCGCAACCACAGCACGGATCAAAACACCCCGGCGTATGCGCTAGCCGGGCGGCTGACGTTAAAAAATCCGGTGGGTTTGGCTGCGGGGTTTGATAAAAACGCGGTCGCCATTAAAGCCCTTAGTGCTTTGGGTTTTGGTTTTATCGAGGTCGGCACGGTGACGCCTCAACCCCAGCTCGGCAACGTAAAACCACGTCTTTTTCGTCATGCCGAAGACGACGCGATCGTAAACAAAATGGGTTTTAACAACCACGGCATGCACGCGATTTACCAGCGTGTGAGTGCCTATAAGGCGACAACCAAACCCGAAGACCGCGTTACGATTGGCATCAACATTGGCAAAAACCGCTCTACACCTAATGCTAGTGCCATTGACGACTATGCGGCTCTACTGAAACAATTTCGCGACCTGGCGGACTATTTTGTAGTCAACGTCAGCTCGCCCAACACACCGGGGCTTCGGGAACTGCAAACGACCGAGTTTTTAGAGCAGGTTTTAGAGCAGGCGCAGGCGCTGGAAATTCTCCAACCGCTATTTTTAAAACTCGCACCCGAAGTTTTTTACGAAGATTATTTCAAGACTCTTTTGCCCTTGTTTGAACCCAAACCCGGTAGCACGGTACCATTGCGCCGTTTTGATGGTTTGGTTTTAACGAACACCAAAAAAACTGACCTCGGTGGCCTGTCGGGTAGACCACTCGCGACGACCTCGTTACTGGCGCTTCAAAAAGCTAGGGCAAGCCTACCTAACATCACGATTATTAGCGTCGGCGGTATTCATACCCCCGACCAACTGTCGGAACGTTTAGACGCTGGCGCCCAGGCCATCCAAGTGTACACGGGCCTTATTTACCGGGGTCCGTCGCTCGTTAGTCAATTATTACGCGCAGCGAAATCGCGGGCGAATAGATTGACGAAAGAATCTTAGGGCTCATACTATAATGGAACCCTAAACCAATTATGGTTGAGATCAGGAGGTCAAAAGACTTATGAGAACGTTTAATACATTCGAATCCGCAAGAGACACGATTACGCACATCTCACCGACCCAACAGATGGCGATTTCTCGTTTTATTTCAAAAACATATGCTTGGATGGCGTTGGGGCTTTTATTAACCTCCGCCGTATCGTGGATGGTGGCTAGCACTCCAGCCGCCGTTGAATTTGTGTTTAGCTCAAAGTTG
>CAZYPH010000007.1:0-25128 GCA_964649095.1 uncultured Oligoflexia bacterium
ACAAGCGTTTGGCGCAACGCTGCTTGTGAAAACTGCGGGCCCATTTTTTCCAGATACAACTCTGCAACAACAAGTTGTTTGATTTTATCTAAAGCGTCTTTCAAAAAAGACCGAAAATCATGCCCATATTGATAAATAATAGTTACTTGTTTTAACGCGTCAAAAGGCTCTTGGTTTACAACGGCTAATAGAAATGCTTGCACCGTACTACGCGAAACAAGCCCAAGTGCTTCTGCCACCAAATCAGCAGTAACTGCGCTAGCTCCAAACGCGATCACTTGGTCTAGAATAGAGAGAGCATCGCGCACACTACCATCAGCTTCGCGCGCAATAATATTAACAGCCGCATCATCAATATTTAAATTTTCAGCTGCGCAGATTTTTTTTAGCTGTGCACTAATATCTTTTAAACTAGCACGCCGAAAATCGTAACGTTGGCAGCGTGACAAAATAGTCGCCGGAATTTTCTGTGGATCTGTAGTCGCAAAAATAAAAATGACGTGACTTGGTGGTTCTTCTAAAGTTTTCAGCAGTGCATTAAACGCCGCTGTGGTTAGCATGTGAACTTCATCAATGATGTAGATCTTAAACTGACCTGACGACGGTAAAAATTTTACGTTATCGCGTATCTCACGAACAGCCTCGACGCCATTATTAGATGCACCATCGATTTCTAAAACATCAACTGAGCGGCCGGCGGCAATCTCCACACAATCCGAGCACGTTCCACATGATTTTAACAAATACTCAGAATCAGCCCCTTGCTGTACCAAACTCTGTGTGCGCGTTTGACAGCGTAATAATTTAGCAAAAATTCGCGATAAAGATGTTTTGCCAATCCCTCGAGTGCCAGTAAAAAGATAGCCATGATTTATTCTGCTAGCGCGAACCGATTGTTCCAGAATACGCGTGATGTGATTTTGACCGATAAGATCTGAGAAATTCTGTGGCCGCCACTGACGGGCCAACCCTAAATATGCCATTACTAAAACATGTACACTATTTTGAGAGGATTTTAAAAATCTTAGAAAAGGCCCCCGCGAAAGTGCCTGGTTCTACGGCACCCATTCATCGCAATGTCGACTCATACCGTTGCTTCCTTCCGGACCTGGCGGGATTTTGAATTTTCAATCGTGAAGGACCATAAAACCAGACGCTTAATCTATAGTCAGTAACAGCACTAAACACAAGCCTTGAAGATGGCGTGGGCGTCCTCCACATAAATTTTACGAACATTATCAAGATACGGTTGTTGGCCTTTTTTATAGACCGCCTTTACCTGAAAAGCCTTTTCAGTGGCCTGCGCAACAAATGCCTCAACCGACAACGGGGTCTCTTTGACAAACTCTTCTAAAGTACACCAGGCACCCACCCGACGATAAAACTTCTCGAGGCCATCACGTTCACCAAACGTCTGCAGGTTAAAATCATCGATTTTTTGCGGTATCACAGCATAATCGAACTGCATGACACGCGGCAAAATCAACGCCAACCCTCGCCCATGTGAGTTATTGCACATCGCACTCAAACCCGACTCTAAGCTATGCACCGGCCAATCACCGTTACGACCACTAAAGGCCCCACACAGAGCAAACGCGGCCGCCCAACTAAGGGTGTCTCGACCAATCGCATCACGGGGGTCATTTAAAACCCGGTCCAGGCCTTCGACCACTGTTTTTACAAAGGCGACAGAAAGATTATCTTGAAAAATATGCCGCGATTCCGTGCTGAAATAACTCTCCAGTACATGGGTAATCATGTCGCAAGCGCCGTCGATAGTGTACTTCGCTGGCACCGAATACGTGAGCTCTGAATCAATAATGGAGAGCGTCGGCTGCAACGGTGCTCCAAATACCGTTGTTTTTAACCCGGCATCATCATCAGTAATGACCGAATAAAAATCAGTTTCAGAGCTTGTGGCCGCGACTGTGGGAATACAAACAATAGGCAGTGCCGATTGAAAAACTTTTCTATCGGGCACCCCCAGTCGAGAGCCTTGGTACGAATACTCAAAAATAGAATCGTTATTCTGCGGATCAGATAAATAAACCTTAGCCAGGGCAGCAATAGACTTAGCGGCATCCATGACACTACCGCCACCAAAACCAATTACAAACTTGACGTTATTATCAGCTGCCAGGCGTGCCGCCGCGTTGATACTTTTGGAACGAGGGTTAGGTTCAATATTTGAAAATATAAACGTCTCAACTCCGATACTCTCTAACTGTTGTTTGAGACTATTCAACCACTCAATACGTGTCCCAGAAGTAAAACCAGGGCTCGTTACTATCAAAGCACGTTTACCCAAACCCTTGACCCAGCGCTTGGTTTCTTGAAAACGCCCACGGCCGAATATAACGTTCGTAGGTAACGCCCACTCAAATCGCATATAAATTCCTATATATTATAGACATGAATCGAATAAACCGGGCTGCCGGTGCAAACCCTCTAATTCTAAGAAACGCCGTTTTAGTTTTAACGGCCAGCACTCGGGGTTATTTTCACCCATAAAGCCCCCAATAGTACCATTATTTTTAATCACACGATGACAGGGAATTAATAACGGAAAGGCATTTGCCGCCAAAGCAGAACCGATGGCACGACCAGCACTGATCTTGCGTAAACGCTCCGCAAGCCATTTATAAGAGCGCGTTTCACCATGCGGAATGCGGCAAGTATTCTCGTAGACCAATTTCTGAAAACTAGTCAGGCCTTCCATTTCAACTTCGCCACTGCGAAATAAGTAATTCGAATCAAAAATAGGACATCCTGTTTTAGCAAAAGACTCCACTCGGCTTAACAACTGTGCCCGTGTCGTATTTTTAAATAGTATCGACGCACTCTGTCTCAATACTAATTTACTTGAAATAAACTCCATCAAAACAGCCATGTTTTGCATTGGCAGCACAACGCGTAATAAACGTGCCTGATCGTATTCAGATCGACCAAAAATTACGGCACCGTAGTGCCCCTCTGGATGACCGCGAGCTCCTATTGATTTTGTTTGTAATGCGTTCGTTTGGAAAAATTCGATCGATACGACGGAATCAATTAAAGGCCGTTTTAAACGCTCGAGCTTACGGGACTCTCGTTTGGGAAATACAATCTCACTATTACGTGGAGTAAGACTCTCAGGCGAGACATTGGTAATCAATTGCGAAGAGGCACTAAAAAAAAATGCAATTTGTTGTTCCGACACTGCTGATGATTCGTGCATACGCAAAATCATTAAATTGAAATGAAACTACGTTGTCCACCAAAGATTATGGCATGATAAATATATGACAAAAAAAACCTTTGCGAATTTACATTATCCAGGAATGGTTGTGGATCCCAAAGAAGTTGAAGCCAATACTAAAGCCCCTCAATCAGAGGGTCTGTCAAAACCAAACGCCAATGAAGCATGGACCCAATTCTTATCTCATACTGCGTTACAAAAATTACAAAGGCATTCTACGCTAATAATTGGTGATAACCACAATGCTGTTTCTTGGGTAAAGTTGTTAGCGCCTGTCCCTGTAAAAAGTATTGGTTTTGTGTCTCAGGCATTATTAAGCCCACAGCATCAGTTCGAAGAAGGTTTACTAAAAAATTTAACGCCAACTTTTGGTACGCCTAGCTTTGACGAGTCGATACTTTGCAACACCACACTAACGCAAGCCATGAGCATGTGGTTAAAATCAAACTATCCTTCAGCTCGATTCGAGACGTTTAGTCGTTTGCATTTTGATCAGGCCTTAGAGGATATAAAGAAGGGGTTTGATTCGATAATTTCAATAACCGACACCAGCATCTCAATTACAATCAACGACACCGTACGATTAAAAGCCGATACTACAATTCGCGATTCTGCTGTTGCAGATCAGGAGATAAAACAACTAGCCCGACTGGCAACAAGCCTAATCGGCTTATTCTACGAATGGCTGCACATGGTATGTAATGGACAAACAGACAGTCATAAATGATCTAAAAAATCTTGGCTTTGAATTATGCGGATGGGTTTCACTTGATTCAAAAAACCTTGAAAAACTCACGACAGCAACCTCTCGCTATGAAGAGTGGTTAAGTCAAGGCTGGCATGGGGGGCTTCATTATTTAGAGCGCCACGCTGCAATTAAATCAGACCCAACGCAGTTTTTTGCTAAAGCTCAATCTATTTTAGTGGTGGGTTTACCGTACACTCAAAACGCGGCGCATGCGCGCATGCAAAACAGCGGCACAAAAGTGCACATTTCAAGTTATGTGCGTTCACAAGATTATCACAACACTATATATTCTAAATTAGATATATTTATGAAGTCGCACAAACTTCGTGGGCGTGCGTTTGTCGATGCACAACCCGTCTTTGACAGATCATGGGCATTGCTTTCGGGACTAGGTTGGATTGGAAGAAATTCTCTGCTCATCAATCAAGATCTTGGATCATTCTTCTTCATCGGCGGCCTCGTGTTAGATTCGCCAGCTCCTGATTCTTTTGATGTACCATCATTACACGATGACCGTTGCGGCAAGTGCACGCGATGCATCACGGCTTGCCCAACCGATGCCATCGATTATGAAAGCAGAATGGTCGATTCAAAAAAATGCATCGCCTTTCACACAGTCGAAAACAAAAACTTTGTTTCTATTGAATTAGCTACTAAATTCTCGGGATGGCTACACGGTTGCGATATTTGCCAGGACGTTTGCCCTTGGAATAAAAAGGCTTTACGAAGCTCTTCTGAACGAAATCATAGTACAGAGAATTTGTTATTTAATAAAAGCCTTGAGGTCTTAACTCAAACCACACACACAAGTTTCAACACCGATCATAAGTTATTTGCAACTCTGCGTGTCCGTTACTGGGGCTTCATGAGAAATTTGGCCGTAGCGATCTTTTCTCACCCTGAACTAACGAACGAAAAAAAATCGGCACTACTTTTACAAATTCTAACCACAACGAATGCTGAGAGTGAAAAAGCAGAGCCGCATATTAAGAAAAATCTATGTGACGTGATTACTTATATCGATTTACTTTTAAGATATTTAGAGTCGGCGAACTAACTACAGCAAATAGTCTTAACCCAATATCAAAATGTCTCTTTGAATGGTCGGTGTTCAAAGTATAGGCCATAAACCATTACATACTCTGCAATGGCCTCTTCTACCTGCAGTCTCAACTTAAATGTTTTATGCTGCATTTTTGAAATCAGGTGGTAGATGCGCGGTTCTTTAATATTTACAACACTGCGCCGGTACTCGTTGATAAATGCGTCTTCACCGAGGTGGTCTTCATCGACGTACTTGTCGTTAATGAGAATTTGTACTTTTACCAAGTTAGGTATCTCACCCTTATCTTTTGAAATGGTGGAGGCGAATAGAAAAACATCGGTGCCAGAAAACATTAGCTGCATGCCACAAGCACCTTTTAGACTCATATTATGCATGCCCTCTTCATAGAGCCGCCAATCCCCCGTAAAATAAACAAAATTGGGCGATAGCGTTTCTGGAAGGGTCTCAGGAAAAGGGTGCACAATGGGCGGACGCTCATCGTCACTAAGGCCCTTAAAATTTCCATAAGGAACATCAAAACGAGTACCGAAATAGAGATCGTCCGAGGTCATGGGCACTTCATAACCAGGTATATCGATCTCACGCATCGGTTTTACAATCGGCGGAGACGGCAAACCGGGGGCACGACTTCTAAGTAGTGCCTGCAACGTGCGCTCTAAATCTTGATAGGCTCCCTCACCCACGACATCAAAATGTGTTTGCCCGTTGGCATCCATTAAAACTAGACGCGGCCAATAACGATTTTCGAAGGCACGCCAAATTTCAAAATCAAAATCTTTCACAACAGGAAAAGTAATATCAAAGTGTTTTACGGCATCTTCTATGACCTTTTCATTCGCCATAAAATTAAAAAACGGGCTATAGACACCCACAACAATTAAGCCCGCAGTGAAGTACCGTTTGTGCCACTCTTGTACGTAACTTAATGTCCGCAAACAGGGCATGAGATTAAAATCCCAAATAAAGACTAGGATTGTTTTGTTAGCAATACGCTCGGACGTAAAAAACAAATAACTTTTACCATCATCTTCAGAAGAGCACGCTAAAAAGAGAGGGTCAGAGTTAATCCATTGCGGCCAGGCAGCCTTACGCGCTTCAAGCATCGCCTCGTCGGCCGTCTTGGGTAAATCATCCATCATCATCGACTTTAATAGTGGTGTAGCTGCTGAATGCCGATCGACATGGACAAAGTTTTTGTCTTTCCCTAAATCTACCAGACGTTTCATGACAAATCCCCCGAAGTCACCGCGCTCGAAGACATTGGTTTATGTTTTACTACACTTAAGGCGACGGCTACGGCCGTTACCAGGCCAATTGCAATAAACGTATGGTGCATGCCAATTATGAAACTTACTGTGGTATTTTCTAGCGAACCATTTAAGTTCGCCTCTAGAGAACTAAGATGAAAATAGTATAGTAGCAGCGTGGAACTGATTGCTGTACCCGTTGCTAATCCAAAGTTCCGCACAGTTGCCAACATGGCAGATGCCACACCAAGACTCTTACGATCAACCGAACCCATAATCGCATTATTATTCGGACTTTGAAAAAAACCCAACCCCACGCCGACAAAACACATACAGGTAATTATATATATAAGCGCGTGGTCAGGTTTATTTATGGAATATTTTAACGCTTCACCGAGAGCGACTAAAGCTAACGACAAAATTAATGATCCAACGACGGTAAAAATGCGTGACCCAAACCTATCCGACAAACGCCCAGCAATAGGCGCTACAAAGAAGATCGCAATCGGTACTGCCGTCATATACAGGCCCACCTGAGGCGGGCTCAACGACAAAGCATCTTGAAAATAAAACGGCATTAATAACGCAACACTACTAATGCCAAGAAATATAAAGAGCGCGGCAACGTTTCCGTAAAAAAACTGAGGCACTTGAAACAACGACAAATTTAAGATGGGCTCTTTGACGCTCCACTCCCACAATAAAAACAGAACAAACAAACCGGCCGATCCAAACGACAGAATTTTTTGTAAAGGGCCCGAAATGCCCAACAAGTTATTGCGATCGATAGACAGTCCATAACCAAACTGAATAAACATCCACAGCAAGGCACCCAGCCAATCAAAATAACGCAACTTGGCTAGCGTAACCTGAACTCGAACCAAAAAAGGTAATTGCGCCGTACGGTGAAAAAGTTCTTGTTCCTGGCTGGTACCCAACATCTGAACTTCTAACGATTCCGGCACAAAACGAAAAACCAGAATCATACCCACAATGGAAAATGGAATATTAATAAAAAAAATTGAGGGCCAATGAAAATGGCTCAGTAAAAACCCACCAATACTAGGCCCGAGAGCTAACCCTAACGACACTACCATTGCTAAAGTACCTAGTGCTTTACCACGCTCCTGCGCCGTAAATGTGGCCGTAATGATGGCGGGACCGTTCGCCATAATCATGGACGCACCGACTCCTTGCACTGCACGAGACAGAATCAATGCGAGAATATCTTGAGACAAACCACACGCAATACAACCCAGGGTAAATACAAAAAAACCAATATTAAATACAAGCTTTCGGCCAATTACGTCTGCAAGTTTTCCAAAAAACAAAAGCAACGCACTAATACTAAATAAGTACGCGATAATCACCCAACGCGACGCCGTAATACCTGTACTAAAGGCCTCGGTAATACTTGGTAGTGCGACGTTTACGATGCTTGAATCTAATGTCGACATAAATGTTCCGCAGGCTACGGCAACCAGCACGGTCCACTTACGTAACGGACTCAATACAAATTGCTTTGGTGCGGAAGAATTCGAACTCGATGGATAATCCATGTCCTACGCTCTCGTTTGTGGCACTTGGATGCGCCCTTAGACCATGATAAGACAAAGCATGGCTAATTACGATTCCCAAAAAAAACGAACCGTCTCTGAGTTGACGCAGATCGCTAAAACAATGCGTCGCGACATTTTAACCATGATCACCGAGGCCAAGTCAGGCCACCCTGGCGGCTCACTTTCGTGTGTTGAGTTAGTAGCTGCGCTCTATTTTTCAGAAATGGTTTATGATCCAAAAAAACCACAACTGACTAATCGCGATCGTTTTGTGCTTTCAAAAGGCCATGGGGTACCAACGGTTTACGCCGCGATGGCTGAGGCTGGGTTTTTCGACAAACAAGAACTCATGACCTTGCGAAAAACAGGTGCACGTTTGCAAGGCCACCCTGACCCCGCGCGCGTACCGGGCATTGAGGCATCTACTGGGTCGTTAGGCCAAGGCCTTTCGATTGCCCAAGGCTTTGCACTAGCGTCACAGTTAGAAAACAATCTTTGGCATACCTACTGTTTAATGGGTGATGGCGAGCTTCAAGAGGGGCAAGTCTGGGAAGCCGCTATGAGCATTCCCCACTTTAAACTCAACAACCTCACGGCAATTATCGATTATAACAAAGGTCAAATCGACGGACCAACAAATCAAGTAATGGGGCTAGAGCCACTTGCCGACAAATGGCGTGCATTTGGATGGCACGTAGAAGTTATTGATGGTCATTCGTTAGATCAGATTCTTCAGGTGTATCGCGCTGCGCGCAATAACAAAACCCCAGTCCCGCACTGCATTATTGCAAATACTATCAAGGGCAAAGGAGTTTCGTTTATGGAAGGTAAGATCGGATGGCACGGCGTAGCACCTACACAAGACGAATTAAAAACAGCGCTTGGTGAACTGCTTTAAATATAAAGGAATATATATATGTCTATATTAAAACCAAAAGCCACTCGAGCAGCCTTCGGCGAAGCATTAGTGCAACTTGGAAAACAGTACTCTGAAGTCGTTGTCTGCGACGCCGATTTGTCAAAGTCGACAAAATCAGAACTATTTGCCAAAGAATTTCCCAATCGCTTTTTTCAGCTCGGTATTGCAGAAGCCAATATGATTGGTACGGGCGCGGGACTTGCGTTGTCGGGCTATATTCCGTTCATCTGCTCATTCGGATGTTTTTTAACAGGACGTTATGATCAGATCCGCATGTCAGTAGCATACGCCAGAGCCCCTGTGCGCCTTATTGGCACCCACTCGGGAGTTGGCATTGGCGACGACGGCCATTCTCAGATGGGTTTAGAAGACCTAACGCTCATGAGATCACTACCTACAATGCAGGTATTTCAACCCTGTGATGAAGTTGAAACCAAAGCACTCCTGCAGTACTTGGTTGAAGACCCTGTAGCACGCAAGCTGCCGGCCTATGTGCGCTTAACCCGGCAAAACTTAGCGGCTGTACACACAACTGATTATAAATTTCAGGCTGGTAAACTAGATTTGATAAGTGTTTCAGGCCATAAAGTGGCGATCTTCGCTTCGGGCGCTACAGTTCAAGAAGCGCTTCAGGCTAGCAATGAACTCGCACTACAAGGCATCAATACTGATGTCATCAATGTACATACAATAAAACCCTTTGATGCCATTGGGCTAAAAACACTGATGGACAAACATCAATATAAACTATTGGTATCTGTAGAAGACCACTACACAGAGGGCGGCTTAGGCTCGGTTCTTGCGGAAAATCTCACTAACTTTGGAGCGTCTACCAAGTTAATTCGATTGGGCGTAAAAGATACGTTCGGAGAGTCTGGCGAGGGGCCAGAACTTTACGAAAAGTTTGGGTTATCTGCCAATGCTATCTCTGCAACGATAAAAGAACACTCTCCTCAGGTTCGCTAACAACATGAACTGTTCGAGCTGCAGCTTTCAACTCTAGAGCGCAGCTCGAATTTGTCCAAACCGTAATGACCGAAGCGGGTTGGTCTGAAACTTCACGCTTTAAAGAAAGGCAATCAGCTTTCTTTTTTAGTTTGATTCTGAACATCCAATATAACGACGTATCTAACTGATTATGGTCTCGGGTAGGGTGCCAAAAATAAATCGTATCACTCTCGAGCCTTAACAATGCACTCTTCAAAATTGTTAATTCAGGCACACGATCGCGATAGAATTTAATACCTGTTGGCCAGTAGGAAGTGTTAGTTACAAAAGCCGTTAATAATAAGCCCACTGCTGCAACATAAGAGGCGCATACCACTCTAGCTTCAGTTCTTGATTTTAAGACAGAGGTGTTTTGCCTATCAATAAGGCGACTTACTAGTTCGTAACTAATTACAATGGCAAGGGCTGGATACGCGGGTGCGATGTAATACCAAAACTTCCAGTGCATGGCGCTGAAGGCCCCGATAAATCCGAAAGATAGGATCAAGAAAAAATATTCTGGCTCTATTTTTTTTTGAACAATCAGCGATGCGCCCTGCTTTGCTGTGCGTAATAGAAATAACAAGAGCACTAACATCCAGGGCCAATACGACTTTAGTAAAATTTTTAGAAAATAAAACGGCTCTAGGCTCTGTTCATGATTACGGCCTTCAAGGGCGCTAGCAAACAGTTGTTCACTGAAATACTTACCAACCGTAGCCATCTGTCCGTAGTGCTCTAAACAAAAATAAACACTCAGAATTCCGATAACACCAGGAACACAATACCACACCACACTTCGCCAGCTCAAAACGCGGCCAATAACGATCATCCCCAATAACATAGGCCACAATGCAACAGGTCCCTTTGAAAAAAGAGCCAAAAACATGCACGCCCCCGCAAACAACAGACGTAACTTTGTTTTATTTCTTTCAGACTCAAAAAAAATAGGTATTAATATATATATTGATAAATAGATAAAAAATTCTAAGACGGGTTCGATATACCCGCGCACGGAACTCAAAATAAAATCGCGGGTGGTCAGTAGAACAAAAACCGTGACCCAAGAATACATTAATGAACGCTTAAATATACGACGACTAGTTAAAGCAACCAAACAAACAACACCAAATGCGCTTGTTCGTTGCACCAAATGAAATGCAAAATCGTTGACACCAAATATTTTATAGGCCAGTGCAACTAGCCATAGATAGAGTGGAGGGTGATCGATCAATTCTTGATGTTGATAAAACGGCGGCCAAAACACACCGGTCTCCAACATGTGCCTAGCCATCGAGGCACGCAACGCACCATCAATCGTAGGCACGGGAATGTAGCGTATTTGTCCAAAGAAAATGACGCACGCCAACGCTAATAATAACAAAAGAATCGCATTATGTGCTGACTGCAATGAGCGGAATTGCTGTTGGAAATCTTTTATAAATTTCATTACTATAAACCTATGCGTGTCGCTCGTGTTCATCAACATGGTGGTTTTGATTGTATAAAAACGGAATCTAGTGGGACAGACTCCGTTCCTAACCTGCCATCCGACCAACACGTGTTGGTAAAAATCAAAGCCATCGGTTTAAACCATCTCGATACGTGGGTGCGCCGTGGTGTCCCCGGTCATACGTTTCCACTTCCGATCATTTTATCTAGTGACGCTACAGGGGTTATTGAAAAAGTAGGTTCGAGTGTTACGGCATTTAAACCAAACGACCGCGTCATCATTAACCCGGGAACATCGTGCGGCCATTGCCTTGCTTGTCGCTCGAATCACGACAACCTCTGTTCAAAATGGGGCTTAATGGGTGAAACAACAGATGGCGTGGCACGCGAGTACCTTGCAATACATCAAAATCAACTAGCACTATTACCGGCCCACTTGAGTTTTGAGCAAGGGGCCTGCATTCCGATCAATTACGTAACGGCTTGGCAAATGCTAGTTACCAAAGCACAGGTCAAGCCCGGAGAAACCATTTTAATTATCGGTGCCGGCAGTGGTGTAAACATAGCTTGTTTACAAATCGCAAAGCTTTTTGGACTGCAGATTTTTGTTTCATCAAACGATAGCGAAAAATTAAAACGTGCCCACACTTTAGGTGCACATCGATTGATCAACACCAATGAAACACAAGTTTTAGATTTTGTTAAAAACCACACTGCAAAACAAGGTGTTGACGTTGTGGTCGACCATGTGGGGCAAGAGACCTTTGCAACCAGCATACGATGTCTGAAGCGGGGCGGCCGATTGGTAAGCTGCGGCGCTACGACAGGAGCAAAAATCGAGCTCGATTGGAAATTAATATTCTTTAAAAATCTCAGTCTACTAGGCAGTACCTACGGAACTCGATCTCATTTTTTCGAAGTGATGCGGCTTTTTGAGCTGAACCGTCTACACCCCGTCGTAGATCGTGTTTTGAAGTTTGACGAAATGGCGACGGCCCACGAACTTCTAGAACAACGAAAGGTCTTCGGAAAGATTGTTGTTACATTTTCTTAACACTGATTACTGTTGGAACAACGCTGGCAAGCCAGACTGCTTGCTTTCGATTTTCATCTTTCTCACTTCTAATGCCTGAATTTGCACGATGGCAAACACGACATAACTAAGTCCGAAAAATAAAAAAGCATTCCGACGCGAAATAACAAACGATCGGCGTGCGGCTCGAACTAAAAAAAGCCCTAAAATAATTAATAACCCAACATCACCCCAATAGTTAAAGCTAAGTGGCACCAACAAAGGCATCACGGCGACAACACGAAACATAACTTTCGTGCAGTACGTAAAAGTCTTAGGTGTTTTAATGAGCTGCGCCCCTATCCAAAGCAATACCGAAATCAAAACACCGTGTACGACTACCAAAACAGGCACACGCATGACCCCAAGTAACAAATCAACACGGTCTGGATTTACCCCTAGATAACGGGCCCACAAAACAGCGACAATTAGACTCAGCGCGACCACTAAGAATCCGTAGAAATTCAATTGAAACTCACTACCAGTTGCGACTTCTGTAGCCCAAGTGGGCTCCACACGATAACGCAACAAATCAGAAACAAGCCCACGAAAATTCGCTGTAACATCAGCAAGATATTTCTTTATTAACCACTTAATTAAACGCATTTTCTGTATTCTAAGGCACGTAAATCTTGCTGGCTATAAGGTTTTGGGTGTAGCTCTTTTAGTATATATGTTTAAAAATTTTAAACGCACCTTATTGGGTAATCCGATCGCCTCAAAACATGCCGACCACCAACGCCTAACAAAACGACGGGCGTTAGCAGTGTTCTCGTCCGATGCGCTGTCGTCGGTTGCCTATGCCAGTGAAGAAGTTTTACTCGTGCTCATGCTCTCGGGCGCAGTGTTCTTAAAATTTTCGATTCCAATCTCGCTCGCCATTGTTGGTCTATTGGCCATTGTAGTTGTTTCGTATACTCAAACGATTCACGAGTATCCGAATGGCGGTGGTGCCTACGTGGTTGCTCATGAAAACTTGGGTGAACATGCCGGACTCACTGCCGGCGCTGCCCTTCTTATTGATTACGTGTTGACCGTAGCTGTTAGTGTGGCTGCAGGTATTGCTGCAATTACCTCTGCCTTTCCGTCACTCGAAGGGCATCGCATTGCGTTGTGTATGATTGCCATCGGGACATTAATGTTTATGAACTTGCGCGGTATTCGTGAATCCGCAGGCATCTTTGCTATTCCAACGTATGCCTTTGTTGTTTCTATTTTCGTAACACTCGGCGTTGGATTTTATAAATTTTCGACTGGTGAATTTGCGCACGTAGACCCACCAGAACTAAACGTGGTAGAGCCGTTTTCTCTATTCGTATTGTTGCGAGCCTTTTCGTCGGGATGTACCGCGATGACTGGGGTTGAGGCTATTAGTAACGGCGTGCCTGTTTTTCAAAAGCCTGAAGCAAAGAATGCCGCACGCACACTAATCATAATGACGCTGATTCTTTCATCGATGTTTTTTGGAATTACGTTTTTATCCCACTATCATGGCATTGTACCCAACGGTGGCGAAACAGTGCTGTCACAACTTACGCGTAGTATTCATGGCACGTCGTGGGCCTATTATTTTGTGCAGGTCTTCACGATGGGTATTCTCATTCTCGCAGCGAATACTAGTTTTGCAGACTTTCCCCGCTTAGCGTCGTTATTAGCAAAAGATCGTTATTTACCGCGACAGCTAGCTAGTGTGGGTGATCGTTTAGTCTTTTCAAACGGCATTTTAGCGCTTGGTTTTTTAGCTATTATTTTGGTCATACTCTTCAATGCCAACACCCATGCGCTGATTCCGCTCTATGCCGTAGGTGTGTTTTTATCGTTTACATTGTCGCAGGTGGGCATGGTACGCCACTGGTATAAAAACAAGCCTGCAGGCTGGCTGAAACATGCTTTAGTCAACGCTGTCGGCGGCTTTTTGACAGCCATCGTAACCATCATATTTGTCGTTACCAAATTCACCCACGGCGCCTGGGCTGTCGTTGTATTGATTCCATTATTTATTGCGATGTTTTTACGCATTAAACACCACTACGTTTCTGTAGGAAAACAACTGTCTCTTATAGGAGCCGATCCGGCACGCTACGCTACACACTTAAAACATACTGTTCTTCTACCGATCTCGGGAATTCACAAAGGTGTCATCGAGGCGCTCCGTTATGCCCAGTCGATGGCGTCGGATGTACGAGCCGTTTACGTCGAGATTGACCATGCTACTACCGAGCGCCTGCAACAGGAATGGCAGCGTTGGGGACGCGGGGTGCCACTCGTTGTTTTAAAAAGCCCCTATCGATCAATCATGAGTCCGTTCCTGCGTTACGTGGATGAAGTCGAAGAAGCCGCTTCAGACGATATGATCACGGTGATTATTCCAGAATTTGTAACTGCAAAATGGTGGCAGCAACTACTACATAACCAAACAGCTATATTTATTAGAACTGCATTGATGTTTAAGAGAGGCAAAGTAGTAACCAGCGTACGCTACCACCTCAATTAGGCTGATAAGACACATAGTTTACATGTTAAAGAACATTTCAAAATGGATCGATTCTCAACGCATCAAAACCGGTGGTTTATTGGTTCCGACACTTACACCGTGTGCCCCGTTTGGAGATGAACTTAACGAGTTTGCATCGAACACCAATCGCGCTTTAACACCTTGGCGGACCAAGCCCTATCAACGTTGGTTTCTATTTGTGGCCCTTAAGCAGAAACAGTCGAATCGTCGTTTGTTTATCACACAAGAGTTTCACGTCTCACACACCTTCAACGACTATATCAGTGTGCTGCCCATACGCACGCTGAGACCTACATTGCTGTCCAATATTGCTACGTTAATCGACCCTTATGCCGCCGCTAGCGAAGAAAAAACGTTTGCTGTTATCAAATCAAACCTCCTAAATAAAAGCTTTTCGTTTATCGACTACACAACTCCACGGCTTGAATTAGATGGGCATATGTATCGCGGTGGCCCTCACGAACTTTCAGCATCTAACTACGCCAAGGATTACAAAGTTTCGTTCGCAGGAAAAATTAATAAAGAAGTCGTACTACTGGGGCAAGGTGGTTACATCACCAATGGTTATGCTCTGCTGCAACCGCAAATTCTATTTAGCGCTGAAGTTATCATGCATGAGACGGCCACTCGCTATGAAGGCGAAGGTTTTTTGATTCATGAAAAATTCGATGTTAATTTTCTTAACTCAAATATCACACGCAACTGCGTGACTATTGAAGATTCTATTATTGGAATTATATATATTTATTTTAATATCAATAGCACGCCCGACTTTGCTACAGTAGTTGGGCCGTTTGGTCGTCACCACTTCGTAGCCACACAAATTAGCTGGAAGGCAAATCAACAATTCGGTACCACTCAGTATGAAGTTGTCTTAAAAAATGATGATCAATCAGAGTTTTATCGAAAAAATCTTACTGAAATATATCGTCATTCGAATACCACGACAGGTCTCGCCTCAAATATAACCGTTCAAATGAAGCAGGTGGCGCACGCTGCGAGTGAACGCCGTGTTGTTCTTTTGGAACAATCAAAAACAGCATACCAGCCCGATACCTCTAAAAACTGCTCCGTGAAATATGCTGTGTTATTAGAAACAGTTTAGGGTTGCGTGCTGCCGGACAGTACGTCCCAACGGCGCGGGTCATCATGGATACCATCACAAACGTTATAACCTAGCTTTGACGCCCAATAGGCCCACTCAAAGATACTCTGAGCATTCCAGTGATCATCGATATCCGAAGAAAATTGGCGACGTCGTGCATAAGCCAACTCGGCATCAATTGGACGCACAAGCCATGTAACAGCCTGCTTGTTAGCCCCATTCACTACATATCCATTTTTATATATTACTGAATCTGTCGCAATTTCTTTAATATTTTGTTGAAGAATACGCGGCAAAGGCACGTCAGAGTAATACGTTTCCTGACTACTATCACCCAACCACCAGGCTACGTATTGAACGCCCTGCTGCCTCCAAAACTCTCTGGGGGCATGGGCCTGATTTTTGGCACACCACACAAAACCCGCCTTTTGATTAATTGAAAGAGGGCTCGAACCCCAAGCCGCGCCATGAGCGATAACGACCATCTCGGCCTCTTTTGGAAAAAGACTCTGGCGTGGATTAAGATCGTTGTGAAATCTTTCAGTGCCTGGCTCTATTCTTTGTCGTGCAGTCTGATAATCACGTAATCCGGTTGATATTAAAAAAACTACTATCGATGCCACACCGAGCCACTGCAAATACCCCATAATTTTGCCGCCGCGTTGCTCTTTCACCAGAGTCGCTAACTGGGCTACGCTAGCTATTAACACCCCCTTTGACAGACCAGAAATAACCCCAATCGGTATGGCATAATAATCGTGCATCTTGATTACTTTTAAGAATGTAAACTGATACAAAAACTGACCAATAAAAAATGGCAGCGTGGCTAATATACATTTTTTTACATATATTCTTAGGTGAGTACTATTCTTATAAGCGATCCATGGAATCGAAACTGCGATTAAGCCGATCAACAACCAAGTACGATGCAGCCAATTTAATAGAATACTTTTATAAAATACCCACTCAAATCTTTCATGAAAGTCGCTGACATATAGTTTGCGAATACTAGGACCTGCCCATATCAACCACGGCAAATCACGATGGGCATTATATATAGAAGCATACATGTGGTAGCCGAGTGCACAGACGCCACCGAATAGAAATGGCCAGAGGCTAAGAATGGACTCAGGCACGCTACGTTGCCGTTGATAACCTTTCCATTGGGGCATTAGGCCGCAGTCATAGAAAACAATTAACGCGCCGAAGAAACCGAACCATAACAGATAGGCCTGTGGGCGCGCGCCGCCAGCCAAGAAAAAGGCTACGACGGATAACAATATATATAAAAACTTATTTAATGATTGTCCGGCATCACGGCCCTTAAGCAGCATAAAGACCCCCGCAAAGACCATAAAAACAGTGCGAGGATCTGTTAGAATATACGTGGAATATTTTAGCCAATCCTTTTCATAAGCAAAAAAGGCTGCAATCAACACCGCCAGTGGCGGCCCTCCAAGGTGCCCACCAATAAAAAAGATAAGAACAATAGCCAGAAGCGAAAATCCCAGAGAAATTTTCTGCACGATTGGCTCATACAACTCACACTGCCCGTTTGTGGCCACGCGTACTACTTTCGCTTGCAGCCATTCAATTAAACTAAACTCCATCTGAAATGGATTGGTGCCAAAGTGCTGCTGTGGGGTATTAAGCGGCGTCCGATCGGGTAATTTACAGAAGAGAAAAATCATACCACCCGTTTGTGCTTGTCGTTCAAACACATTTTCATGCGCCAAAGGCCAATTGGTGCGAGACCACTGCAGGCCCACAAAGCCTATTAAAATAGCTACAAGCACCCAGAAATGGCGCATTTTATTCAACTTCTGTACAAGCATGCAACCCAAATCCAACCAATCATGTTAGTCCTAAATACTTACCACCGTTTTGAGACAAAATGTGCACCTCGGGTTCTAAAGTTATCCCAAATTTTTCCAAGACGGCCTTTTGACAAAGGGCTATCAAAGCCTTCACATCATTACTGGTGGCGCCACCAAGGTTTACTATGAAATTCGTGTGTTGCTCGCTTATTTCGGCTTGCCCGATTCGTTGGCCACGCAGTCCGGCGGCATCAATCAACTGCCATGCTTGTTGTGTTGAATTCGATGGATTTTTAAAAACACTTCCACAACTTGGCTTATCAATTGGCTGAGATTGTTTACGTCGATGCAACAGCTCGGTTACTCGGCGTTGGATAATTGTCGCATCCGCCTCGATTGCTTTAATAGCTAGGGTGCCGCGGAGAATAATTTCATCTGGTTTTAGAAAGTGCTGTCGGCGGTAACTAAATCGAAGTTCAGTATCATCGATAATGCGTGCATGCGACGTCACGAGATCAATCACCTCTAGCTGCTTCACACAGGTTGCGATCTCACCGCTCTTAGTTCCAGCATTCATCGCAAACACACCCCCCAGACTACCTGGAATACCCACTAAGAATTCAAATCCGTCGTAACCATTTTGCATGCATAAACGCAGAAACTGAATGACTAAAACGGACGCACCCACTTCAATAACCGGTCGCCCAAAGTAGTCTGGATGAAATTGTAGCGTTCGATCTAGCTGCTGGGTACTAATCACAACACCATCAAATCCAGCAGAATCCACCAGCAGATTGGAGCCCGCCCCCATAACGAAATACCGCAATCGATTTGATTTTATAAACCGCACGACGTCACACAATTCACCGACAGACTTCGGAGTCGCAACAAATTGTGCTGGCCCACCAATTTTATAATACGTCATAGGCGCTAAGGCGACGTTAGCCTTCACACAACTCGGCATATTAGCGAGATTTTTAGTGTTCACTTATATAGCCCTTACTAGATCAGAGAACTTTGTAATCGAGCCAGCCCCCATTGAAATAATGAGATCGCCATCGTTTAAGTCTTTAGCGACAACTGCGGCTGTTGCTTCTAAAGAACCTGAATATACAGAATTATTAATACATTTTGCTAGCAGCTCAGAGTTTACGCCTTCTATAGGTTTTTCCCCAGCCTCGTAGATGTCACACAAGTAAACACGATCAGCGCCTAAAAACGCGGTGGGAAATTGATTCCAACAAACTTGAGTTCGAGAATAACGGTGTGGCTGAAACACAACAATAACCCGATTTTTTCCTAAGGCTCTTGCGGCTTGTAACGTCGCCATCACCTCTGTGGGATGGTGCGCGTAATCATCAATCCACTGTGCGCCTTTGAAAGAGCCTTTATTCTCAAACCGGCGGCGAACAGCAATAAACTGTGCAAGCCCCGCTTGAATGTCTGCAAGGCCTATGTCTACTTCGTTTGCAATAGCATAACAGGCTGTGGCATTGAGGGCGTTGTGCATACCCAAGACATTCAGTTTAAACTGGCCTATGATATGACCTTCGCGTTCCAAGGTATATTCAATACCAGCGACACTTTGTCGATAATCTACGATACGCAGGTGAGGGTACATTGAGCCCTCAGGTTTAGCGCCAAACCCATAAGTAATGCAGGGTTTAGTAATCAACGGCAATAGATTACGTACTTCACGATTATCAGCACACAAAATATTGCAGCCATAATAGGGTACTTTATTGGCAAAATCTAAAAATGCGCGTCGCAACGACTCCATCTGGCCGTAAAACTCTAAGTGATCGTTATCAATATTAGTCACCACATTGAGAACAGAGGATAATTTTAGAAACGACCCATCACTCTCGTCCGCTTCGGCAACTAGAAACTCCCCATGGCCAAACTTAGCATTACTGCCTAGAAAATCGACCTTTCCACCTACGATGACTGTAGGGTCTAACCCCGCGATCGCAAGCACCTGCGCAATCATACTTGTGGTCGTTGTTTTTCCATGTGTACCAGCGACCGCAATACCAAATTTTAAACGCATCAATTAGGCGAGCAATTCAGCGCGGGCTACAGTCGGAATGCCAATTTGTTTGGCACAACGAACTTCAGTATTCACTCGTAGGTTAACGGCAGAAGAATACACAACCGCCTTAGCACCTTCGATATTTTCACCACGATGCCCAATAAAAATAGTGGCGCCCAACTCACGCAAACGCCGTATTGTGTCCGTATCATTTAAATCAGAACCTGAAATCGGATACCCTTGGCGCAAGAGCACTTCAGCAATACTACTCATTCCGATGCCACCAATTCCAATAATGTGGATCTGTTGTTTCTGTTTTTTATACATATTGTTTTTATTATATTAAGTTGCGCCGCGCACGGTGCGGGCGATTATCTCGGCCGCACTAGGCGTATGAAACTGCTTCATATTTAAACGCATTGTAGCTAGTGTGGTAGGATTTTTTATTAGCTGCTCGATCTCGTCAGCCAAGAGGGCGCTTGTAGTAGTGCGTTGGCTCAAAACAATTGCAGCACCCTTAGACTCTACCACGCGCGCATTTTTCTCTTGATGGTTTTGCGCTGCAAACGGAAATGGAATAAAGATCGCAGCATTCTGGGTTGCAGCCAACTCACTTATTGTACCGGCACCAGCACGGCAAACTACTAGGTCAGCGTCTGCATAACGCTTTTGCATATCATCGATGAACGAAAACACCATGGCTTCTATGCCGTTCGACTTATAATATTTTTCAACCCAATCAAAATCGTTGGGCCCTGTTTGATGGCATATTTCTAAACTGTAACCCTTAGCCGCTAATATCTGGCAGGCCTCAGTTAAAAGCTTGTTAATGCCTGTTGCTCCCTGTGATCCGCCGAATGCAAATATATTAAACTTACTATGTTTTGTTTTCTCAATCGGAACCATCGTTGTCCGTGATGGATTACCGGTGTAAATACACTTCGTTGAATCTACGCCCACTGGTATGACATCAAATGCTGTGAACACCTTGCGAGCAAGCTTGGTGGCAATTTGATTGGTAAAACCTAAAATAGAATTCTGCTCCAAAACGTAAATCGGGATGCGCAATAACGCCCCGGCCACAATGCAAGGTCCGGCAGCAAAACCACCCACACCAACAATAGCCTGCGCCTTAAATTTTTTTAGATAGTAGATAGCTGTAAAAATGGCGATAGGAATTTGGAGCAATGTTTTTAAGCGACTGACAAAACGTTGTCCGACCAATCGACCTAAACATAACGTTTTTAGAATATATCCAGCCTTGGGCACCAACCTTGTTTCTAGCCCCTCGGACGATCCGATAAAAATCAATTTTGTATCGGGATAGAGCCTTTGCAGTGCTTCAGCTATCGCTACCCCTGCAAAAATATGCCCCCCCGTGCCGCCGCCAGTTATTACTACGTTCATGGCCGTGCTCTCTCTGCTAAGTTAGTCAACAAACCAAGTACAGCTAGAGTAACCACTAAACTTGTTCCACCATAAGACAACAGCGGCAAACTCAACCCTTTTGTCGGAACCAATGCTAACACAACCGACATATTCATGAAGGCCTTTAAACCTAAGCAAGCTGAGAAACCAACAGCTAACAATCGATGCAGCAGATCTCGCTGAGCGCGTGCTATACGTAGCCCCTGAAGAATCAAGACACCATAGAGTACAATAAATGTAATCACACCAACGACCCCAACCTCCTCACCAACCACTGCAAAAATAAAGTCATTATGAGCCTCTGGTAGATAAAATAATTTCTCTTTAGAATTTCCAAGGCCCACTCCAAACCATTTTCCGTTATAAAACGCGGTAAGACTTTGAATAATTTGAAACCCTTTGTGACTAGGATCACTCCATGGATCTAAGTATCCCAATACTCGGGCTCGGCGGTACGGCGAACTGGCAATGACCAACGCAAATAGGCCCAACATGCCGACCAAGAACTGCGTCAAATGCTTTGCAGACACGCCCGACACAAAAATCATAATTACAACGCTCAGCACCATTAAGACGCAAGACCCAAAATCAGGCTGCAAAATAAGCAATACAAGCGCGGGCAACAAATACAGAAACGGTCCTAAGAGTTGCGACACAAACGGACTTGTCACCGCACTGCGATCAGCGCGGCGTGCAATTTCAGTAGCAGCAAATGCAATTGCAAAAAATTTTAAGATCTCACCCGGTTGAAAACGAAGCCCTAAAATACTAATCCAGCGGCTAGCACCACCAGCTCGACTCGCGACTCCTGGAACAAATGTCAAACCAACCAACAACAATGAAGCCGCAAACCCAAATTTTATCACCTTAACCCAATGCCTAGGCGCAAGCCGACTGGTAAAAACAAAAACAAAGGCCCCCACAAGCGCCGCAAAAACCTGACGTTTTACAAAAAACAATCCATCGCCATACTTCTCAAACGAATATATATAGCTTGATGAATATATAATCACAAATCCTGCTGTAAGCAGAATCAAGGCAAGGGCCATTAAATTCGAAGATGAGGGCGATGCCATACTGCTACCAGCAACATACTGCTCTGCATCAGAAATAGAAAAGCCCGACGTTTTAAAAACGCCGGGCTTTCTAAATAATAATTGTTTAGGAATTTTTATTTTATAACTGCGAAACCAATTTTTTAAAGTAATCGCCACGTTCTTCATAACTCTTAAACATATCGTAGCTTGCGCAAGACGGTGAGAGCAAGACCACATCGCCAGTGCGTGACTTTTGGTAGGATAAGAGTACCGCTTCTTCAAACGTTCCTACTAAAAACGTCTCTGTAAAGTCGCCGATGACACGATTGATCTTTTCTTTAGCCTCACCAACCAAAATGAGGTTCTTCACGCGTTTCTTTACTAATTCTACGAGGGGGCCAAAATCTTGATCTTTATCACGGCCGCCTGCAATTAAAATAATCGACGACTGAAACGACGATAAAGAACGCAAAACACTCGCAACATTTGTAGCCTTAGAGTCATTATAAAACGACACACCATCTTTTTTACGAACAAATTCTAAACGATGAGGAACGCCCTTAAACGTACTCACAACCGCCTGAATAGCACTTGCAGAACAACCCAGCGCCTGAGCGGCTAAGGCCGCTGCCATAAGATTTTCTTTGTTATGATCACCTGGCAACTTACAGGTCAACATCTCGAACGTGTGTTGGCTATTCGGCAACTTAAAGTGCATACGTGGACGGACGTAATACGCTCCCTTAAATTTTTCCGCAAAAGAGGCATGGATATTCATTGGATTACGACGAGTAAAAAACAGAGCAGTACCTACAAAATCATCTGCCAAACGCGCCGCAGCATCATTGTCAAAATTGGTAACTAAGACCGTATCTTTATCGGCCTTTTGCAATAGGCGGCGTTTAGCGGCGTAATAACTTTCAACACCATTCGGATAACGATCTAAATGATCTGGCTCTAGGTTTGTAAACACCGCAACATTCGGCTTGAATTCAAATGTGTGCTCTAACTGAAAACTAGAAACTTCCAGAACAATAAAGTCAGGGGCCTGCCCTTCAAGCACCATGTTCAGCACGGGATTACCAATATTACCGCCTACAAAAACATTCTTGCCATCGGCCTTAAGCATCTCTCCAATTAATGTTGTTGTCGTTGTTTTACCATTCGTACCAGTAACGGCAATTATCGGTGCTTTCAAGAACGGCGCAGCTAAATCAAAATCATTTATAACTGGAATGCCTGCTTGTTTAGCTTCATGCACACCCTCTAAAGTCGACGGCACTCCCGGAGACAGCACTACGATATCAGACTGCGTCAGAAGCTTAGGGTTGTGACGCCCCAAGTCGTATTCGACCTCGAGGTCCGTTAATTGTTTTACAAACTCAGCCAGCTCCATGCGTGACTTTACGTCCGAGACCGTAACATGCGCACCGCGACTCAAAAGATACTTTACTACCGAGACCCCCGTACGACCAAGCCCTACCACAACAACTTTTTTCTGGGCCAACTCAGATGGATTAAAACGAAATAATGGCATTACAAAAACCCCTTGAAACGTAATTCTTATCTCAACTTAAGCGTTGAGAGCGCAATAATGGCAAATAGCACAGATATGATCCAAAAACGTACAATTACTTTCGGCTCCGGCCATCCTTTAAGTTCAAAATGATGGTGCAACGGAGCCATTTTAAATATCCGCTTTCCAGTCGACTTAAATGAAGCCACCTGTGCAATTACCGACACCGCTTCTATTACAAATAAACCGCCAACCAACACAAGCAAGATTTCATGTTTTGTCACAACGGCCGCTAAGCCAATAACAGAGCCTAGAGACAGCGATCCTACGTCTCCCATAAAAACCTGAGCTGGGTACGAATTGTACCATAAAAAGCCTAACCCAGCGCCCGCGATGGTAACCAGAAAAACCGTTAACTCACCCACTCCGGGCACATAGGGAATCTGCAAATATTCCGCTATTTTAAAGTGACCAGCTAGATAGGCAAAAAGAGCAAAGGTCAGAGTACTTATGATGATGGGCCCAATAGCTAATCCATCTAACCCATCGGTGAGGTTAACGGCATTAGAGGCGCCGACAATAACCAATAAGGCAAACGGTACGTACATCCATGACAAATCAAAAGCGACACTTTTAAAAAATGGGATACGCAAAACCGTCGCCTCAGCATGTGGTTCAAAATACTGTATCGCAAGAATGACACAAAGCGAGATAACACTTTGCCAAAATAATTTTTGTTTACCTGACACACCCTTTGAATTTTTTAACACCACTTTTCTATAGTCATCAAACCAACCCAACGCGCCCGTCGTGAACAAGACGAACAGAGCGTACCAGATATAACGATTGCTCAAATCGCCCCACAATAGGGTGCTTATTCCCACCGTAAGTAAAATTAATCCGCCGCCCATCGTAGGCGTGCCTTTTTTTGATAGGTGCGACTGAGGGCCATCGTCGCGAATGCTCTGCCCGATCTGCATACGTTTTAGCCAATTGATGAATGCTCCGCCGAGCAACAAACTCAACAGTACCGAGGTTATCGCCCCACCAAAGGCCCTAAATGTAATATATTTAAATACGTTAAAAACCGAAAATAGGGACGCATATTTTGTGAGAGGAAATAGAAGCGCTAGTAGCATATGCCACTAGGCTAACAAATTTTTAAAAAAGAATGAGCAAAAAGGTTTATTAACGGAAATAATCTGCCACCTGCTTACGATCATCAAATGGCAAATATTTACTGCCTATGATTTGAAAACACTCGTGGCCTTTTCCCGCAATTAGAACAATGTCATCGTCGTGCATCACTTCAATGGCTTCAATAATGGCGTCATGTCGATCGACAACACGTAGGAACGCATTACGATTTGTGAAGCCACTCTCAATCTGA
>CAZYPH010000007.1:25138-42716 GCA_964649095.1 uncultured Oligoflexia bacterium
CTGATCTAAAATCACATCAGGATTTTCAGTGCGCGGATTATCAGACGTAATTATAGTGCGGTCACTATATCGCTCAGCAACCTGAGCCATTAGTGGACGTTTTTTCTGATCCCGATCGCCGCCACAACCAAACACCGTTACAAGTTTGCGGTGAGGCATCTTTTTTAATGTTTGAAGAATATTCTCAAGAGCATCAGGCGTATGGGCGTAATCCACAAACACACGTTTTGTACCGCTCTCTGGAACACGCTCTAAACGGCCAGGGACAGAAAACTGAGCCAACAGCGATGGATTCTTCTGCAAGGCTCTTAAATCATATCCACTAGCCCACAGTGCCCCAATCGCAGCGCCGATATTTTTAATATTGAACGCGCCATATAAACTCGTACGCAACTCTAGGCGGCATTCGTTAGCATGATTACGTAAGTGAATCTCGCCCGTAATACCCTCGGACGTTTCTTGTAAACCGGACAAATTTATTTCATCGCTATCTAAAAAACCGTAGCGATAAACATTAGTGCCCTGATGCTTTAGATATTCAAAAAGCTGAATTCCATACGGATCAAAGCTAGGCACCACCTGACACTTGCTAATATAAAGCGCCGGCTCAAAGAGACGTTTTTTCGCAGCAAAATAGGCGTCGAGGGTATGGTGATAGTCTAAGTGATCCTGAGTTAAATTTGTAAAAACTACGGATTCAAACGCACAGCCCAACAGTCGGTGCTGGTCTAACGCATGTGATGTCACCTCAAGACTGACACTGACAGCACCTTCATTTGCAAACTCCCTTAACATGCTGTGTAAACTCATGGGGCCTGGTGTCGTATTCTGACTTTTTAATCTATGCGAACCTACTCGATTCTCGATAGTGCCAATCAGTCCGCTCGGTCGGCCCTCGACGATCGATAAAATTTTCTCTAACAGGTGTGTCACCGTCGTCTTGCCATTAGTACCGGTCACACCAAATAGCTTTAATGCCTTAGTGGGGTATTGGTAATGTGCCGCTGCAAGCTTTGCTAATGCGGTACGGGTGCATGGCACCAAACATAATTTTTCAGGGGGAATGGCCTTAAATAACTGTTCACGGTCAGGGTGGTCTGCGGAAGCCACGACGTAGCGACACCCTTTGTTTAAAGCTAACGGGATGTGCACGTGGCTATCAAACGTTTTCCCCCGAATTGCGACAAAGACGTTGTTGGAATTATCAGAACCAACGCTGCCAATATCAGACGAGATTTTTAAGTTGGGAGCATTAGCCAGAATTGTATCAAACATATAATATTTTCGATATTAGATATCTGTCATATGTAGCACGACAGCGTCATTCGGATTTATAGGATCCCCAGCCTTCGGCAGCTGTTCTGAGACTATCTCTCCAGCGCCCTCTACTTTTAACTTTATTTTATAAGGGCCCAATAACCGCCTGGCTTGCCGTAAAGTCATTTTGCCTAGGTCGGGCATCGCATTCAAATCAATGATTTGTTTATTCGAATCCGTTGATTTTTTTTCCACTCCAGAAACCTTTAACGTATTTAGACTTTGCTGGTTAGCGATCTCTAACAATCGAACCGCATGGTCTTGTGGCGGAATTTTTTCGCGTAGTAAAGCTAAGCGCATGATTTCCCGAAACACCGGAGCCGCGGTCTGGGAGGCGTAATAAGATGTTCTTGGCTCATCGACCACAACAATTGCGGCCAGATGGGGTTTGTTGACTGGCGCAAATCCAGCAAATGACGCGATATAATTTTGTCGTGAATACTTCTTTGTAGTTTCGTCGATTTTTTGAGCTGTACCGGTTTTTCCGGCCACAGGCCATTCGTCGAGCTGCGCCTGTTCGCCAGTGCCACCCTCGGTGACCACGGCTGCTAAAATTTTCTGCAGCTGTTGAGCGGTTTTTCGATTCAACAACGAGCTACTTACCACCGACGACTGATTGGTATTTTTTATCGTACTAGTGTCGATGTTATAACGCACTTCGCCATAGGCTAGTGACTCGGCGTCTTGCTTTAACAGCGCTTTTACTAATGTTGGATGCACCACTTGCCCGCCGTTCGCTATAGCCGCATAAGCTGTGACGATCTGTAAAGGTGTGGCTGTAAAGCCGTGACCAAAACCAACGTTAGCTAGCCGCACCTGCGATTTCAGGTCGCGTTGTGAGACAATCCCCAAAGCCTCGCCCGGTAATTCGACCCCGGTTTTACGCCCAAAACCGAATTGCTCAAAAATTTTTGATGTTTTTGTCGGTCCTAATTTTAAGGCTAATTTTGCAGCCCCAATGTTACTCGAAAATTTTATGATTTCGGTTAACGTCAACCACTCAAATTTTTCATGCGTCTCGGCTTCTGAGATGACACGATCCTGCACTTTAAATTGGCCCATCTCACAATAGATTTTTGAGCTAGGTGAAAAGCCATTCTCTAACGACGCTGCAACAATGAAGGGCTTAAACGTACTTCCAGGTTCATAGGTGTCGGCGACGACACGATTGCGCCGAGCCTCGATGGAAAAATTTTTAGCATCGTTGGGATTAAAATTCGGATAATTCGCTAACGCTAATATTTCCCCTGTGTGCACATTCATTACGATTGCTGATGCCGCCTTGGCACGAGTATTCTCTACTACTGCCTTTAGCTGCCGTTCAGACTCGTGTTGCAAAGTCTTATCTAAAGTGAGCACCAGAGACTCACCATCGATGAGTGCACTTAGGCCCTGATCGGTAGCAAAGATTCGTCGTCCTCGGGCGTCTTTCATTGATTGAATGCGCGTTTCTCGCCCCCTTAACGTACGATCAAAGGTATACTCAATGCCCTCTATACCTTGGCCATCGATATTTACGGAACCCAACACGTGGGCTGCAAGATTTTCATTCGGGTACATCCGAAGAGCCTCTTGAACCAAACCTATGCCGTCGTTAAAACGTAACAAACCAAGCTCTCGTATCTTACGTTCTTCAGCATCAGACATCTGCCGCTTAAGCCACAAGAAAGACCTACCATTTGCAATCTTTTGTTGGATGTTAACCTTTGGCATGGCTAACGCTTTGGCTAAATCGCCAATGACACGATTTAACTCTTTTGGCTTGAGCTCGTTTTTTAATATTAACGGTCTTATATATATAGAAAACACTTTTCGACTCAGCGCTAAGGCCTCGCCGTTACGATCATAAATAGCGCCACGCACAGGTAAAGCACTAATCTGAGATTGAAATTGCCGCATTGATAGTCGCGCCAGACGCTGATCTGGAAACACCTGCAATTGCACGACCCTTAGAATCAAAATAACTGCCACGGAAATAAATCCGATTTGTACCCATCGTAATCGTTGCTGATAAAACTCGCTCATGGCCGCTTACCACTAGGACGTGCAGAGGCGCTGGAAAGCACAATAGTTTGCCCAGGACGAGGACTAAACATTTGGTATTTATCCCTTGCAAGTCGCCTCAATTGATCAACTGAACGGGCTTCGTTATACTGTAGTTCAACTCTATTAATAGACTCACGTAGGCGGGCTTCGCTCAGACGCAATTGATCAATGCGATAACTAATGCGTACAGACTCTAAACGTGTCCACACAAAGGCACTCGTCGTTAATGCACCCAAAATAATAAATAGAACAAACCTAATATTTACCATTAGCAACCCACCGATACACTCTCAGTTTAGCACTGCGTGCGCGTGAATTGCATTGAAGTTCTTCGTCGGTTGGTTCCAACGGTCTCTTGGCCATGGGCGTCAACAACTCTAGGCTGTTACCCCAATATTTTACGATTCGATCTTCTAACGAATGAAATGAGATAATCGAAACCACAGCCTGGTCGTTTAAGAGATCTGGCAGCTCCTTCAAAAAGGTATGTAACGTCGCAAGCTCATCGTTTACTGCAATACGTAGCGCCTGAAATACGGTCGTAGCAGGGTGTGATTTCGTTTTAGCATTACGTAATAATCGATCTAGATACTGTGCAAGGCTCAACGTCGAGTTGGTAATTTGCCCCTTTTGGATGCCATCAATAATTTTATGCGCCACAAAACCAACACGATGCACCTCGCCATAGGCACTTAAAATTTTCATGAGTTCTACCGGGGTTAGGGTATTTAATAGTTCCCACGCCGTTTCGCCGGATTGCGACATGCGCATATCTAAGGGGCCATCACGCATAAAACTAAGTCCAAATCGGCTGTCTTCTAATTGATTCGACGAGAAACCCAAATCCAGATGTACAAAGTCAAGCCCAACACCGCCTTGCTCAATTAAGTGCCTTAATCCGGCCAAATAACTCATGTGTAAAAATTCGGTATGATTTGAATAGGCACCGAGGCGTTTTGATGCGCGCTGAATAGCTAACGCATCAAGATCAGTCGCGATATAACGGATGTTTAATTTTGGTTCTGCCGTGTCCGTTAAATATTTTAAAATAATCTCCGCATGGCCAGCGCCACCGAGGGTGCCGTCAAACACTGTAATACTTGATGACGGGGTATTACCGTTTAGACACGTCGCTCGCCACTTTAATGCCGATAAGACTTCGGCGGGCATTACTGGGATATGGACATTTTTCAGTTCTTCACTGTGCATTGATCTGTTTTGTACTGTAGCTTGCGAGGTCTGTATCCTGAAAATAACTCTCGATAGCTCGTCGCGCTATATACGAGGCCTTGATGCCATAATACTTTCCGTGAATACACAGCGCTGCCAAAGCAATACGTTTGCCGTGTAATTCGGCTAAGCCCATAAACCAGTCATAATGACCAACCGGATTTAACCCGTTTAAAGTACCTGTTTTTCCAGCGACAAAAATATCTTTGTTACGTTTTGATTTCCAAAAACCCCGAAACGACTTTCTCGAGGTCCCATCAATTACTGTACGCTGCATCATTACTTTTAACTCTTGCGCCGTCGCTGGGGGCAGCACTTGTGCAATTTCTTTAGACTCAAAATTATAAACCTCTTTATTAGATTTCAACTCTCGCACGCGATGCACGACTGATGGCTCAAATAGTCGACCATCGTTAGAAATCGCGGCGGCTATCAGTGCCGCATGCAACGGTGAAATCGTAGTGGTGCGATTATAACCTGAGGCCGTTTCGGCCAATCCAAAATCATCGGCCGGCACCACTAATTCACTTTTATCGAGTGCCAGTTCGAACGGAATTTCTTTATCGAACAAAAATTTATCACCAATCGCCCGAATACCAGGCCCTCGTAAGCTAAAAATACCCACTTTACCAAAGGCACTATTTACGGATTTAGCTAATGCTTCTTGAAAAGAAATTAAACGCGCCCCCCTGGGGGCGCTCTCTGGAGATAGGCCTCCAGCTTTAAATATATTACGTTTATAGAGTGTGTGCAGACTTCCAATGACAGGAATCCGACTATCCATACTCAACTGCTTACTCTCTAATGCGCCGGCCGCCGTAATTACTTTAAACAGACTGGCCGCTGGAAACGTAGCCCTAGTAGCCAAATTCTGATCAGATAGAGACTTATCTGATGCATTATGGCTCACCATGGCCAACACCTGACCATTATTCGGATCAATGGCCACAAAAGCACCATAGGGTACCTGAGCCCGTTGTAACAATTGCTGGGCAAAGGCCTGCAATTCGCTATCAATAGTATATTCGATTTCTAAGCGCTTCGACTGTGAGTCTAAATCGAGCGTCTCAAACTTATTTGTTATGGTTCGATTATTGAGCAGCTTTGACAGACTTGCTTTTGTAAATTGGGGATTAAAACTAATTAAATTCTTTAACGTCTGATCGCCAGCGATACGTATCGTATGCGCACCTAGAAAAAACAACGAGACTACGGCAGATACAATCGTCCATTTAAAAACATGTAACTGCGACGTCTTTTGTTGGTACTGGCCTAAACCCTGACTACTCATCGATACTTTCTCAATAGGGGAATTTAGAAAATCGTAATACGCCTCTACTCAGTGTACTTAATCGGACGATGAGGTGCCAGAAGGAAGTGCGGTAGAAAATTCCTCTTCCGAAATTTTCCTAGTTTTGTACATTCGATTCAGAATCGCCCCAATACGACGCTCCGCAAAATGCGACAACTCACCAGATTCAATGCTGTGACGATAGCGTTTGGGATTTGGCAACATGAAAGCAAGCGATGCCCCCTCATAGGCAGTTAATGCCTCGACTGGCTTGTGAAAATAGCGATTAGCGGCCGCTGCAATACCAAACGTGCCGGGCCCCCACTCTACGATATTAAAATATAACTCTAATATTTTGGCCTTACTTACGGTGCGTTCGAGCTCCATAGTAATCAAGATTTCACGTAACTTACGAGTCCATTTCTTTTCATGGGTTAAAAATAGATTTTTTACTACTTGTTGCGAAATCGTACTGCCGCCACGTTTGATCTTTGTGGTGGGCCTCGAGTTATAAGCAATGGCGCCCCGTATAGCTTCTGGCGAATAACCAGCGTGTTGAAAGAAACTGGCATCCTCTGACAAAATCACAGCAGCCACAACGGCCTTAGGAATACGTTTTATACTCACCCAATTACGAGGACGTTTTTTTGTAAACTCGATTAACAGTTGGTTGTCAGCCTTGCCCAACACTTGAGGATAATGCGTGGTGACAATCGTTACATCAGGAAAAATAGAATTGTGCCAGCGGCGAATTTCGCTAAAGCCCAATACTAAGATCAAAAGGGAAAGGCCTAACAGCCCCATTAATGTTTTTGCATATATATGTTCTTTGATATGCTTTTGTCTCATACAAGCTGCTGTCTGATAGCCTCGTATAAGACAATCGACACCGTGTTCGCTAAATTAAGACTTCTTATATGCGGAGAATACATAGGTAAATCGTACACCTGATTGGGAAACTGATCTAAGATTGTTTTCGGTAGTCCGGTAGTCTCTTTACCAAACAAAAATATAGCGCGATTCGGAATTTTTGTTTTGTACAAGCTTTGCGCTTGTACGGTTTCGATTAAAAACAATGGGGTATTCGATTCAAATTCAGCACGCCACTGCAAAAAGGCTTCAAAACTATCATGTTCCATTAATTGGACATGCTTCCAATAATCTAAACCCGCTCGCCGAACTTCTTTCGCTTCAATCGAAAACCCTAGGGGTCTAATCAGATGCAATACAGAATCAGTGGCTACCGCCAAACGCCCAGCGTTACCGGTGTTTGGCGGAATTTCAGGTTGATAGAGAACGATGTGGTATTTAAACACGTATTTTTAGCACTTTTAATAATGAGCCCAGATTATCAACAACCGTTTACGGGCGCAGCGTGTGCAGCAATCTTGGAAACGGAATCGACTCCCGCACGTGATCTAACCCGCAAATCCAGGCTACCGTACGTTCAACACCTAATCCAAACCCTGCATGCGGCACCGAACCAAAACGACGTAAGTCTAAATACCACTGGTAATCTGTGAGATCTAATTGGTGCTCGGCTACACGCTTCTCTAAGAGCGCTAGATCATCTTCGCGCTGGCCACCACCTATAACTTCGCCATAACCATCCGGTGCGATCAAATCACAACCTAAAGCCAGTTCGTCATTCTGCGCATCACGTTTAAAATAAAACGCTTTGATCGCAGCTGGAAAGTGGTGGATAAACACCGGCATGCCATTAAACTCATCGCCCAAGGCCGTTTCTTGAGGTGCTCCAAAATCTTCGCCCCAAGGCACTCCACAACCACGACGCTCTAGTACTTTTACGGCTTCTGTGTACGATATGCGCGGAAAAGGCCCCTTGATCATCTCAAGCTTTTTAACATCACGTTCTAGGGTTTGTAGCTCGGCTGCTCTTTTATCTAAGACCGATTGTACAACATACTCCACCAGGCGTTCTGCTAGAATCATGTTGTCGTCGAGATCGGCCCAAGCCACTTCGGGCTCTACCATCCAAAACTCGGTTAGGTGCTTTCGGGTTTTTGATTTCTCTGCGCGAAATGTGGGTCCAAAAACATAAACTTTGCCATGAGCCATCGCGCCCACTTCGCCATACAACTGACCACTTTGTGTGAGGTACGCCTTTGTATCGAAGTACGGGGTTTCAAACAAATTGCTCGTCCCTTCACAAGAACTCGGCGTTAAAATCGGTGCATCGAATAAAACGAAATTTTGTTCATCAAAAAAACTACGAATCGATTTTATGATTTCGGCACGCACGCGCACTGCAGCGTGTTGGCGTTTTGATCGCAACCAAAGATGTCGATTCTCCATCAAAAATTCGATGCCGTGCTCTTTTGGGGAAATGGGATATTCTTGTGCAATCGAATAGATCTTTAACTCACGCACACCCAATTCAAAAACGCCCGGCTGTCGTGGGTTTTGCTTCAGGGTACCAGTAATCGTTAAGGCGCTTTCTTGTGTGAGTTTTTCAAAATCCTCCCAAGCAGCGTCGGAGCACTCACCTTTTACAAGTACGGCCTGCATAAAGCCCGTGCCATCACGAATCACCAAAAATTTAATTTTACCGCTGGAGCGCCTATGATGCACCCAGCCCTTAATGGTAACGTCTAACGTGCCTGCATCAAAAAACTGCTGGGCGCTCTCGATGTAAAATCGTTCTGAATTCATTAACCTAAACTCTCTGCTAACGAAACCAATAGACGCACTCCAAACCCGCTACTTGCTTTCTTCGGATTGTACGGCACCTGGCCCATGCCGTAGGCTACGGCTGCAATATCTAGGTGCGCCCACTTTTGTTCTGGCCGAATGAACTGGGCCATAAACATAGCCGCTTTCGCTGTGCCATGACTTGGGCTATCGCCACTATTACGCATATCGGCATACTCTGATTTTAGATCGTCAAAATACTCATCAAATAACGGCAACTCCCACAGACGCTCACCGCTGTGCCCGGCTGCATTTAAGATTAAACGTGTGTAGTCGTCATCGTTCGACATCAGTCCTGCGCACGCACGTCCCAATGTAATCGAAACGGCGCCCGTTAGGGTTGCTAGATCAATGATGTAATCAGGCTTAGAATCTTGAATATAATCTAGAGCATCGGCTAGAATTAAACGCCCTTCAGCATCAGTATTGGTAACCTCAACTGTTTTGCCTGCACGCGATTTCAAAATATTGCCTGGCTGAATAGCATTACCGCTTGGCATGTTTTCGGCCAAAGCTACGACGCAATAAATACGCACTGGCAATTTCAACTGAGCAGCGGCAAGGGTTGCACCCAACACAGCCGAAGAACCACACATATCGTGCTTCATGTCTTCCATACGTGCAGAAGGTTTTATCGATATACCACCGCTATCGAATGTGATGCCCTTACCGACCAACGCAATTGTTTTATTATATTTTTTAGGTGCGTATTCTAAAACTACTAAACGCGGTGGATTCACACTGCCCTGACCAACACCTAACAACAGGCCCATGCCTTCTTTTGCCATCTCTCGTTCGGTTAAAACTTTGGTTTTTAAACCGAAACGTTTTGCCAATTGAACCGCCGTATCAGCATACACTTTCGGAGTGAGATAGTTCGATGGCTCATTACCTAAGTTACGGCAAACTTCTGTGCCACTCACGATTGCCTGAGCACGATTGAGACCTTTTTCAAAAGCAGCCTCTTGCGTGGCATCAGCAGCAACCAACACCACTTCAAATGGACGAGACTTGTTTGGCTTCGTAAAATATTTTTTAAATTGGTACGCTGCTAGTGCAAAACCTTCTAAGAAGGCTGCGGCCATTTCTTCTGAAGAAGCATTTAGTTTTGCACTTGATACGTGAAATGAATTCAGATGTACGACGACAGTATTTAACTTTTCAGCACTAACTTTTTGCTGAACCAAAGCACCCAATCTACGAACGCGCTCAGCGGCACCAAATTTATTAACGCCCTTACCGTCGTTACCCAATGACAACAATAGAAGGTGGTTTTTACCAGCGCCTTCGCCATTTGAATAATAGCGCACGAAACTAGTTCCACCATTGTTCGTAGCCAATTCAGCGTCTTCTCTTAATCGATTGGCAACAACGTCAAATTGTCGATAGTCTTTAGCAAAATGCACGGCGGCATCAGCAAATGAAAATGCAACTACTTCAGTTTGTGGTGCTGTAGCTGATTCTGAAGAATGAAATTGCGAGCGCACAATTTTAGTGTGCACAAAACTTCCAACGGCCGTGGAAGCGTTCGATTTTTTTTCAGATTTTTTCTGTGACGAATTTTTATTAGAAGACTTTGATTTTTTAGTTTTATTGGCTTGCATATCAACGATTTGGTTATCAAAGATGCTAAAGAAATACTATTCTGTTTTTGGACCAACCCACCGCGTTATCGACGCGCTCATTCTATCTACGTGTTGGTTACTGTCGTATTATCTTCGTAAACACTATCCCCTTTCTATTATGACTGCCGAGATTCCGAAGTTTACGATCTTTCGTGATTACCTCGTATTTATGCTGTTGTTGTGGGGAACCGTATTTTCGTTTTCAAATCTCTACTCGAGCCAGCGTTTGGTCCCCCGTTCGATTGAAGCGTGGCGGATTTTACGAGCGCACAGCCTAGCAACGCTATTATTTGTCGCACTTACCTATTTGGTCTCGACTTACAAATTATCGCGGGGCGTATTCTTATATTTCTATATAAGTTCGAGTTTTGGCTTTGTGTTCTCACGCATGTTTTTGCGTTTCATTTTACGTAGTCTGCGCAAACGAGGGCACAACTTACATCGTGTTCTTTTTATCGGCGCTAGCAAAGCATCACTCGCCGTTTACAATAAACTTATTAAACACCCTGAACTTGGTTTAGAAATTGTCGGTTTTATCGAAGGCAAACTCTCGGGCACTACCACAAATTTCTCAAATATTTCGGCTACTGCACTACCCAAGCCGTGCTTAGGCTCAATCGACCAATTAAAGTCGATTATCGAAGAATGGCATATTTACCGTGTGATTATTGCTCTGGAGCGTGACCAAGCACTCAACGTAGACATTGCGCTCAATCAATTAAAAGACTCTATGGCAGAAATAATACTCATTCCCGACGTCTATGAGTACCTACAACTAGGCTGCACAGTAGAAGACTTTGATGGCATTCCGATGGTAAGCCTCAATGAATCACCAATCGCAGGATTTCATTTATTTGTGAAACGCTTGTCAGATATCGTCATAGCAACTTTCGCTTTAATCACCTTCGCGCCACTTATGTTAACGATCGCGCTGCTTATTAAACTCACATCAAGGGGGCCAATCTTTTATCGACAAGAACGCATGAGTCTTAACGGCAGACATTTTCATATGTTGAAATTTCGTTCAATGACGATCGATCAAGCGGGCGACACAGAACTACTCACAAAAGCGAATGATCCGCGAGTAACAAAAATCGGACGATTCATTCGCCGAACGTCACTCGATGAACTACCGCAACTTATAAATGTTTTTCTAGGTGATATGAGCATCGTGGGCCCTCGCCCTGAACGTACTTGGGTTGTAGAACAAGTACGCACAAAGATTCCAAGTTACATGTTAAAACACAAAGTGAAAGCGGGTATTACTGGGTGGGCGCAAGTCAATGGTTGGCGCGGCGATACGTCGTTAGAGAAACGAATTGAATACGATTTATACTATATAAAAAACTGGTCGCCAGTATTAGATTTTAAGATCATTCTACTCACCGTATTCAACGGCTTTGTTAACAAAAATGCTTACTAAACGCCGCCTATTTAAAGGAGTTGGCAACGCTGTTCCGTTGTTTATCGTTGGTGTTTTATTTCTACTTTTAATACTCACGCAATTTTATCAAATTATTGACGTTCCGGGTTTGCACTACGATGAAGCTTGGCAGGCAAGACACGCTGATGAGATTGCATTTTTAAGAGGCTTCTGGCCGACCGAAGCCATGAATGCCTACACACTACCAATAGTCCATTATGCGTTGGCCGTAGTATTTCGGTTATTAGGAACCTCGATTGAGACCCTGCGTTACAGCATTGGAATTTTAAATATTATTTCATCTATATTTCTTTCGCTTGCCGTTTGGCGGATTAGTCAGAAGAAATGGATCGCAATAATAACTCTTCTACTAACACTCTCTACCCACGCCTATTTTATACACGCTAGGCGTTTCTACATTGAAGTGCATTATTGGTTCTATTTCGTAGCAGCTACAGTGTTTTTCTTAATGACCGGGCCACTTACTGAACCTCGGCGCAACAGCATGCGCCAGCTGGGGGCGCTATTGCTGATAGCTTTAGGCGCACTGAGCCATGTCTTGTTTTGCTTTTATGGGTTTAGCCTGTTTGTTACCGAGGCTCTCTTGCAAAAGAGAACAGCCGACCCGAAACAGACGAACACAAACTTGTTCTCGATGCGACAGTATCAATTTTTATTTTTCCTTTTTGCGGGCCTATTTTTACGAATGCATCTCGGCACAGCAAAACTGCTGCCACTTGGGGCCTTTTTTTGTTTTGTGGTTGTGGCAGTTTTTATCAAGAAAGCATATTATTTTATTTATATATATAGAAAATACATTTTTAAAGCTCTAGGCCTTCTCGCTGCACCCCTCATACTTACCCAGCTAACTATGAACTATAGTGGCTTATGGCCCTATGCGCAGGTAACCGGTGTTTTGCGAGGATCTTTTTTGATCGGCAATGGCGTTGCTGCAATAGCCGTTCTATTTAATTTGGCAAAGCATTTGTGGCCAGATTTAATTCGCAATTCAAAATTACTAGCCAGGCCAATTCATGCTGCCAGCGTATTCTATGTGTTGTCGCTACTCTGTACCGCTGCAGTGGCGCTAAAACCATCACCCAAATACTACTTTATACCATCATTGGTGTTCATAGTCTTAAGCGCCATGGTTTTTAGCGCATCCGAATTTGTATTACCACGTTATCGTATGGGGCGCCGCACTTTAGGTGCGCTAATATTAGCAGCCAATTTGTCTGCATTCTATTTCAATTATTTAAAACCATTTCAATTGCATGGGGCGACTTCAAACGAGTTCTATTTTGGATTTTTGCACGATAATGCTCGTGATTTTAGACCCTTTCAAAAAGTCGTGCGCCATCTCGCAGAAAGTGGTTGTTTAACGAAATTCCATCGTTCTTATGATGACCGCTTTAATGTCCCTATCGTTATATTAAAAAAGTCTTATGTAAATTATGTCGCCCCCCAATCTTGCGCCGTTGATGCTGATCGTTTGTATTTTTCCAGCATTTCAAACTATTGTGTAACATGCCCCAAGCCTAACAATGTTTATAAACATGATCAGTCATGGGGTGACCTCGCATTGTTTTTAATTAATCCATAATAAAAATTAATTTATGAAATTTGAATCACTGACTTCACTTCAAGCACTTCAACACCCAAAACATAAACGGAATATTTTCACCCTGATTCTGTTCGTGAGTTTGGCCATCTTACCGTTTCTAAATCAGCGTGTATTACGCATGGCTGGCGACGAAAAAGTTTATATCTCGCAATCTATTGAGATGGCTCAAAATAATACCTGGTTTCAGCAGACGTTAGCCGGCGAACCTAGCTATTATAAGGGGCCCTTTCACTATATTTTTGTTCGCGTCGGTTTGTATTTGTTTGGCGATAGCCTCGTCTCAGGACTTTGGATGAATTGGTTGATGTCAGTGCTAATCGCGCTCTTAATGTATTTTGCAATTGAGTCGCGCATTCGTAATCATGAATCTAGTTTTTTGATGGGATTGACGGCAGCGCTAAATGTTGGACTTTTTTCACACGTATTCGCCTCGCAGATGGAGGTGGAGCTCACGTTTTTCTATGTGCTCTGTGTGTTTGCACTTTGTTATTTTGTGAAACACCCAAAACGGAGCATGGGTTTATATTTATTTTGGTTTTCTGCCGGAATGGCGGGAACAATTAAAAGTCCGGTGCACTCTGTGCTGCTAGGCGCCTCTGGCTTGCTTTTTTGGCTATGGTGGAGCTGGTCTGCAAAGGTGATTTCGATCCGAGCCTTTTTAAAAAATAAACATCTCTATTTCTCTATATTGTTCGGTGTGGCCACATGCATTCTGTGTTACCTGCCTATTCTTTTAACGGATTGGACGGCTTTCTACGAAACGTATTTGTTACGCGAGCAGTTCAACAAAGATAAAAACTACCGCGCGTGGCACTATGTTGTAACACCTCTATTATACTTTACGTTTCCACTGTCACTGTACGTGCTGTCGTCATTCACCAGGCTTCTGAAAATTCGTATTACGAATATGTTTAAAGCTAGCGACCTCACCGGAGTGCAGATTGGGCTTGCCATGGCATTGCCTACAATTCTTTTTTGGTCGCTCTGGTCGTACAAAGGACAAAATTATAACTTACCGACCGTTCCCGTATTAATCTTTTTAGCCTTTGCTACGTATCGCGGTTACATCAATACAAAATCGCTTAAGTGGGTAGGGTATGCGGGCCTACTTGCACCGGTATTGTCGTGGATTGTAATCTATCGTTTTTGGCCACTGCCGGATTGGTGGCACTCGTATGAAGTGTATGGCTATTATGCTGGTCTCTTAGTGTTTGGATATACTTTTGCATTTCTACGCAAGCCACTCGCCTTAGGTATTGGCACCACCGCCTTTTTTATAGCCTTTGGTCTAGCAATCGCACCGTTAGGACGACGTGAGTTGGTCGACATGCGCAATCTCATTCAGGAGCATATGCCAAAAAAGATATATTTCTTCGATCTCGATTCGAATATTTGGAACGAATGGGGCCTCATGCAATTAGCGCTGCATCATAAAACCGGAGTGTTTCATCTAGAGACTCAAAGCGATGACGTGATGCAGCCAGGCCATTTTTTGGTAATCAAAGAAACAGCCGAACTCGAGTGGACTAAAAACAAAGCCGCGACTTTAGGTCGGCCAATAAAAAATATTTATACATGGAATCGTTGGCTTACCAAGGGCAAGTCCCCCACCGGCGAAATCAAATTCCTCAAAGCCCTGCGCCAGCATTCGTTTAGCGAACTCGAGCGGCAGTATTATGTGGTGGTGTTTTAGTGTTGAATAGCGTGGCGTTTAAGAAGCCTTCTGTTTTTGCACGACATTGAGGCGCATACCTAAAGCGTTTAATAAGGCGCGCAGTGAAGATAACTCGGGGTTGCCGGATTCAGATAAAGCCCGATACAAGCCCTGACGCGCCAGTCCGCTTTTTTCAGCCACTGCCGTCATACCATGCGCCTGAGCAATCTGACGTAGCGCTATTAAAAAGCGTTCATCAGCGCCTTCTTCGGAATCAGCAAGCGACACATTGAGATATTCGGCTGCGAACTCTCCGTCTTTCAATCGTTCAATCAAACCTTCTTCATAGTCACGTACACGTTTTGGCATACTCTGTTTACTCCTTCAGATAATCCGCCCAATATTCTTGTGCGCGCTCAATGTCTCGGGATTGTGTGGACTTATCTCCGCCGCACAACAATATAACTAGGCTATCCCCGTCCTCTGCAAAATAGACCCTAAACCCAGGACTCAAATCAATTTTCAATTCGGATATTCCATTACCCAACTTCCGACACAAACCAAAGTTTCCCTGCGCTACGCGCAACAGACGGTTCAGAATCACAGCTTGAGTGCGTTTATCTCTTAAACCATCTACCCATTCATCAAAGGGACACCGCCCGTGCTCCGTTGTATATTTTAAGATTTTTCTGGGTTTAGCTTCCATACTTTCATATATTGTCTCTTAAAAGAGACACTTTTGCGAGTTATTTTTTTGTTTGAACTGAAAAAAATAGCCTTTTTTTTAGGCACTTACGAGGACTGAGGCCTTAGGGCGCGCAGTGAAGATAACTCGGGGTTGCCGGATAGGTGTTACAAACGATAATCCCCCCACACATCTTGATCTGTTTGATGTGTGGGGGGTTGAGTTTCTTAAGATAATTTTGATTTAGGTAATTAAAACTTGAGACCAATACCTAAACGAATCTGGTGGTTTTGACGACCAGACTGCTCGAAGTGGTAGTGGTAGCCCGCAATCACACGGTCTAAGAAGCCTAACAACGGCCCATCAAATACATAGGCCACGTTAGAACCGACTAAAGGCTTCGTACGGCCGCCTTTGGTCCAGGTTTGCGCACCACCAGCTAACTCGGCCTCAAAGTTTTTGTGTGGAATCAAGGCGATAGCCCCCTGATAACTCAGCGCCCAAAACTTGGTGGTTTCAGCATCTTTAAAAACCGTTGCCCCGGCATGTAAACCAAACGCCAACCAATCAGCTACTACTAAACGAGGATCATAACTCCCCATAAAAGAGTAACTCTTAGCGCCGTTGTTTTGAAGCATGGCGACGGGTTGCAATCGGAAGCGGAGGAGTTCGAAGCCGGAGGCCTTAGCTACTGACGATTGGCCAATAACGCTCAACACCATCAAGGCCATGCAGGCTAACAAAATTTTAGACCAGAAATACTTTGCTGTCTTCGATCGAATCATCATGTTGTTTTCCTATTCTAATTTGTTGAATTAATATGATCTTTATGGGTCTATTCCAAACAATTGCAACCCACCACTCTGTTCGAAACCTGGCACAGCAGTAAAATCAGCTCCAACATTGTCTCTACCATCGTGAATCTTGTCCTGTGCAGTCGGATTGGTGAATTCTATCTCAAAGCTACCGCCTGCGATGCATGTCCCTCTGTCCATCGTAACAACTAATGTCGAACCACTAATATTAGTTCCAAAACCTATAGTTTTATCTGGAAGACAATCACCGGCACCCTGTGCAATGTTAAAGTCGCCGTCCACGAAAGTTTCTCCCGAGACCATTGAGGGAGCTGAGTTAAAAATAAGTGTGATTTGTAGGTTTGCCCCAACCACAGCAGAAGTGCCTCCCGTCAGTTCTAAGGGGAGACCATCCACCGTATAAGCTTTACTCTCACTACCCGTAGCCGAATTCCCCGCAGCGTCAGTCAAACCCGAAGTGCTAAACGACGCGGTTAACGTATCACCATCGCTACAAGCAGCGCCACCGCCGCCATCAACGTCTACCGTAAATGTCAACGTAGTAGAATTATCACCTGAAACTGCCGTTACTGAGCCACATGATGGGGACAGATTAGACGTTGTCACACCCCTCACAGCTTCACTCATCGTCACAACGACACTCACGTTCTGCATAAGACCAACAGTAGACGCAGCAGGCGTCATCGAAACGATGGTTGGGCGCGTAGAGTCACCACCACCAGTAGCGTTGGCCGCTGTTTTTTCGGTTTGAACACCGTTACCTAAACAACTAACTAATAAAAAACTGGCACCTAATATCGCTGTAAGCGTTGATGCTTGATGCTTGATGCTTGATGCTTGATGCTTGATGCTTGATGCTTGATGCTCTATTCCACTGAATCATTCTAAATCCCTCGTTATTAGATTTTTTGCCTCTATAATTAGAATATGAATTGTATATATACACAAATCATAATTCATTCTGCTTTCGAATAAACGTAGGCACGTCGTACTCTTCCTCGGGTATTTGCGATGGACTCAAACGCGCACCACTGACAGCACGACCACGGTGTAAATCAGGTGATTCACGGCGTGCGGCGCCGCCAAGCTGTGATGTGGGTAATGGGTGTCGGCTGGCCACACCACCTACACCAGCAACAGGTCTGCGATGAAACGC
>CAZYPH010000008.1:0-9766 GCA_964649095.1 uncultured Oligoflexia bacterium
GGAAACTGTGGATAACTGAATTAAATAGCTAATATTATTATAGAAAACCTGTGGATAAGTCTGTGGATAAGTCTGTGGATAACTTTCGAGGTCTGTGGATAAAAAAAGTTATCCACAAGTTATCCACAAGTTATCCACAAGTTATCCACAGGTAAAATGTTAAAATAGATATGCAGTGCAACATATCCACAGTTTTCTGTGGATAACTTTTATTTTCCCCTCAAAAAGGACCCATTTTTCAGACAATAGAAAGAGTTATCCACAGGCTGTGGATAACTTATGGGTTATAGTAAATTCAAAAAGTGAATAACTCAACTATTGGCAGTTTTTCCGGAAGATACCAATAACATATTGAATTCTTTAAATTATTTAACCCATAATCAGGTATCTACAAATAAAGAAAATACTTTGCGGTGCGACATATCCACAGGGCTGTGGACAAATTGTGGATAACTTGTGGATAACTTTATTTTCAGAAATCCACCTGTGGATAACCTTAGCAAATGGTACGTATCGATCTGTTGCTGCTTGTTATTGCAGGATGCTTGATTGAATCTGTTCTAGATGTCTCTGTAGACTAAGATCTGAGGCTCGGGAGTCTGCAATAGCCTTAACGCCATGCAGGACAGTTGAATGGTCTTTACCTCCAAAAAGAAGGCCGATTTCAGGGTACGACAATTCGCAAAGTTTACGGACCAAAAACATAGCAATTTGTCGTGGTTGACTCACTTTTCGTGAACGCTCTCGACCCTTTAGATCATGACTAGATAATTGAAAATAAGCCGCAACAGCTTCAATAACCGTGTCGGGCCTTATCGCGGCTGTATTAAAGTCTAGGGGCACACCCTTTAATAACTGCTTAGCCAGTTCAATCGTAATTTCGGATCCAGTCAGTGATGCCTGAGCACCCAATCGAATGAGGGCGCCCTCTAGTTCTCTAATATTCGATTTTATGTTTGTTGCTAAAAAAAGAGCTACGTCGTTAGGAAGAAAAATATCGTCAATTTCAGCCTTGGTACGAAGAATGGCAATTCTTGTTTCAATTTCTGGGGCATGAATATCTGCTATCAAACCCCATTCAAACCGCGTTCTTAATCGACCCTCTAAGCCTTTAATATCTTTAGGAAACTTGTCACTAGTAACAACAATTTGTCTACGCGATGAATGAAGAGCATTAAAGGTGTGAAAAAATTCTTCCTGCGTTCGATCTTTACCAGCAATAAACTGAATATCGTCCATGAGAAGCATATCGTAGCTTTCTCTATATCGTTCTCGAAATTGAACCATCTTTCCGTGATGGATGGCCTCAATGAGATCGTTCACAAATTTCTCTGCTGAAATATAACAAATTCTAGATTTCGGATGTTTTTTCAGCGTTTCAATACCAATGGCATGGAGTAGGTGAGTTTTTCCAAGCCCAGCATCACTATATAAAAATAGCGGGTTATACTGATTTCCTGGTTGATCAGCTACGGCCCGGGCAGCTGCATGGGCAAACTGATTACTAGGGCCTACTACGAACGTGTCAAAGTTGTGTCGAGGATCTAAAGGCTGCCCAAGCGTTCGAAACATCGAGGCTGCAAGTTGCCTGACTGAAATAGCCGCTACTATGGGCTCCGACTTCCCTGAGGGTTCTGATTCGCTGATTGGGTTTTCTAAAAACTTATTTTGTTCTGTGCCTAAATCGGACGAGACAGGAGATGGTATCAAGCTCGTTCCATCAGAGCGTTCAGGTAAAGTCTTATGAGTGGTTTTATCCGGATCCGACGATATCTTTAGTGCGTCGTTAGGGATTTTGTTCGATGTTTCAATAGGTTGCTCTAGTCCAACCGGTGATTTTCTTTCCGAGCGTGTTCTTTCAACGAAATTCTCTCCAAAATACGGTACTTCTAGTTTGGCCTGAGCGCCCCTTTTTAACTGTGTTTCGAAAAGGTTCAGTGTTTCATTTTGCTTTCTTTTCGAACCCCTAGATGAAACTGGTTTTTCACGCCTTTGGTACAAATCAAAGATACTAATTTCTTTGTTTTGTTCGAGGGCCCGCGACTCGACCAACTTCAGGTCAATATCATTTGGCGTGCTTTCGCCGTGGTTAGTTTGGATAGCAGAATTAACGATCACAGAGATGCGTGTTGGTTTATGTAAAATCGCTTCAAATGTTGATTGAAAGAGGGCGATATAATTATCTAAAATCCAATCCCTAGCGAACAACGTTGGAGCTCCGAGTTCGATATCTGTAGCGTCAGCGGTTTCTTGACAGGAGAGTAGTTTAAGTGGAGCAATCCAAACCGAAAAGGGCATCTGCCCGACAGACTCTCTAATTGTTACAATAGCTTGTGACCACAAATGCTCTAAATGGTTGTGCTCATCAACAGAGTCGCTATGGGGTTGAGACGCTGAGAGAGGGGGCGGATTCCGCGGATTATTATGACCAGTATTGAGCTCGCCATTATTATTGCTGCTACTAGTTGAAACACTAAGTTGAGAGTTGAGAGAGCCCGGTTTAGCCATTTTTAATAAATAATAGAAAGCACCGTAAACAAGCAAGAACAACGCTATTTGTACTGTGGTTTTAAAACTATGATAGTGACTTGGTAGGTCAAAGGTCTTGATTGCAGTGTTGAAGAGAGCTTGGAATCAAGTGAATCCCTCGGTGGAGGTTTACAGGGTTTACAAAGAGCACTTTTTCTTGACACAAACAATGTAGTGAGACTAAATATCGTCGAGGATTTTTATGAAAAGAACGTTTCAACCAAGTCGTATTAAGCGTCGTAGAACGCATGGATTTTTAGCAAGAATGGCCACAAGCTCTGGTCAAGATGTCATTCGTCGTCGTCGTCGCAGAGGACGAAAAAGGCTGGCTCCAACTTGTTCTGGTAAATAGAAGTATTTTTTAAATTTTTTCTTTTTAAAAGAGCCCTCTCTAAGTAGGGGGCTCTTTTTTTTGTCTGATTTTTTAGACCACTCCAATCAAAGATGAGTACTTTATCAAACCACTCCCTGAGCCGCGAAGCGGTACTTAGAAAAAAACATGATTTTAGGAAGTTTTTTAATAACGCACGAGTGGTGCGCATGGGTACTTTTTTAGTTTTTGTTTTAGATAACAAGAAAGACACTGCTCGTTTTGGTGTGACGGTAAAAGGGCGGCCTAATTCTGTTCATAGAAATGCATGCAAGAGGGCAGTTAGAGAATGGTTCCGCACCAAGCAGCACCTCTTGCCTCATATCGATCTTAATTTTGTCGTCAAATTTCACGCCGGACAATTACCATATGAGACGGTAAACAAGTTAAAACATCAACTGAATGTTATTTCAGAACAGGTGTTTTAAAATCGAGATCTCATTATGCGTTTGATGGCTGCTAGTGTGCTCTTTGTTCGCGGTGTTTTACTGATGATTATCAGGAGTTATCAGTTGTTTCTGAGTCCTGTATTTACCTATGTTTTTGGGGTTGAATGCAGTTTTAAGCAAGAATCATGTAGTCGGTATGCCGAGAGAGTTATTCGATCGGATGGTATTGTGGTCGGCATTTGTAAAATCGGAAAAAGAATTCTACGCTGCTCGGTCTTAGGCGCTAGCGAATAAATACAAATCTTAAATAAGTGTCTAAAATATTCGGTACGCATTTTTGTCTTTAGATAGGTGTAATTTATGGGAAACAACTCAGATCGAAATACTTTGTTAGCAATTGTGTTGTCTGTTGCAATATTCGCGGCTTGGCAGATGTTTTATGTGAATCCGATACAGAAGGCGCAGAATGAGGCCAACGTTCCGGTCGCGGCTCAGCAAAATACAAAAAGCAATACCGCCTTAAGTGCGCCTATTGAAACAATGGGTTCCATCTCTGTAGACAGCAAAACCTCTGCAAAAAACACAAATCAACCAGAAGTAATTGAGATTAGTAGAAATGGGTTTGCTGCAAAAATTAACACACAAGGTGGGGTCGTAGAGTCGCTAATTGTTCCTGATTACCGCCGCAGGACCGCTAGCGAAATTTTGGAACTAGTTGGCACAGGTAAACAGCTTGAAATTTCGACCCGAAATGAAAACCTTAAATACATTAAAGATATTGTATATACTGTTTCTAGATCAGCGTCCGACAGTGTTGTTTTGAGTTATCGAGACAATAATTTTGAGATTACGCGCTCTTATGCGATTGGATCGGAAGAGAATGCTGTAAATCATGATTTGAGCATTAATTTTAAGACTGTAAAACCAGATTATCTTTTTATCTCTAATCGCGCCAAAAGGGATGTTTCGAAGGATTTGTCAGAGAATGAGCGTCGTGAATTAATTGTAAATCGATTAAATGGAAAGCAAGAAAAGTGGACACTTAGTCGGTTTGACGAACCATTAGAAGAGTTGAGTGAGATTAATTGGATTGGGTTTTCTTCGCGATATTTTCTCAATGCGTTAGTGAATGAAGGAGCCGCCAAGTCTCAATTTTCGGCGGAATCTGCAGCTGTTGGCGAGGGCCGAGACAAATATATCGTAGCAAGTTTGGTGTACCGAATAGACTCGAATACTTTTTCTCAGTCAAATAAATGGTACTGTGGCCCGAAAGAGATTTCTCTCCTAAAGAGTATTGGAAAGAATCTTGATATGGCTGTCGATTTTGGTTGGTTTACTATAATCGCTTACCCGATGCTCAAGGCGCTTCACCTGTTCTACAAGTTTCTGCACAATTACGGGTTAGCGATCATTCTATTGACGGTGATAGTAAAGCTTCTTACATATCCGCTGACTTATAGTTCTATGAAGAGCATGAAGAAGATGCAGAAGGTTCAGCCGCAGCTTCAGGCCTTACGTGAAAAGTACAAAGATGATAAAGAGGCACTCAATCGGGAAACTTTATTATTTATGCGTACGCAGGGATATAATCCCGTAAGTGGTTGTTTGCCGATGTTCGTGCAGATGCCTATTTTTGTGGCGCTTTACAATGTTCTGTTTGGTGCCATTGAATTACAAGGCATGCCGTTTTTTGGTTGGATTCAAGATCTTTCAGCTAAAGACCCATTCTACGTCACCCCGGTTGTATTAGGTTTACTTATGTTTGTTCAGCAAAAGTTGTCGCCTCAGACAGTGACAGATCCAGCACAACAAAAAATGATGACCATGATGCCTGTTATTTTTGGTGTTATGATGCTGTGGTTACCAGCGGGGCTGACGCTATATATGCTTGTGAACAGTTTGATGACGATAGCGCAAACTTTCGTGATTAACTCAAAACTAAAACACGCGTAAGCTTTGACAAATTCATGAGTAGTACCACATCGGCCCGCGAGACGATTGCAGCAATTGCAACCGCAACTTCAAGTGATGCGGGCGTGGGTATTATTCGTTTGTCTGGGATCAATGCAATCAATGCAGCACAACGTTTTGTTGTGGGGCTTAGGGTCGATCGGCCAAGACAGCTTAATCGGATTATCGTGTACGATGATAGTCAGCATTCGACAGTTTTAGATGATGGACTGGGCGTTGTTTTTCCTCAAGGCGAGTCTTTTACTGGTGAGCTGGTTGTTGAGCTACAGTTGCATGGTGGCAGGTTTCTGCTCCAGTATATCTTGCGCCTTCTAATTGGTTCTGGTCTGTGTCGATTAGCTCAGGCTGGGGAGTTTAGCTTACGTGCTCTGCAGAATAATAAACTTAATTTAAGGCAAGTTTCAGCGCTGGGGCAGTTGATTCATGCGCGATCAATGGCTGAGGTGGGATTAATTCGAAAGAACTTAAGCGCTGCGAGGATTAGTCTCTTTGACGGATGGGCCGAAAAGCTAAGAAAATTATTAGCTCAAATTGAACTATCAATCGATTTTATTGAAGAAGATTTGGAAATTATTTCAGCAGCCGAAGTGCGGTCTATTCTAGAGGCCGTTTTTCAGGACATGTCGTCGACTTTAAGATCGTTAAATGCTGCTTTTAAGTTAACGCGTGGACTTCAGGTGACTCTTGCTGGTCCTCCAAATGCCGGAAAATCTAGTTTATTTAATGCGATTTTAGGGTGTGATCGCGCAATTGTTTCTCCAGAGGCAGGAACAACAAGAGATATTATAACGGAAGATATTACTCTTGGGCGGTATCCCATTCGATTGGCGGATACTGCTGGAATACGCGACACTTCTGGAGCCATTGAACTAGAAGGCATTGCTCGTGCGCGAGGCCTAATTGCAGAATCTGAATTAGTTGTTTTGGTTTTAGATGTTAATACCGATCTTAGTATTCAAGATAGACTGATGGCAGAGTTAAGAACGATTAATGAAAAGTTCCTAGTCTATTTTTCCAAGTGCGGTGCTTTGGGATCGTCTGAGCCTAGCAGGGCCCAATTACGCATAGATGTTAAAGAGCCCCAGTTTAGTAGTCTTTCTGAGTTAGAGGATGGTATTGTTCGGTATTTTGATTCGTCTATAATGCTTGAGAATATTCCGTTCATGCCTAATGAATTACAGATTCAAACGCTAAATGGCGCATTGGATGCGCTGAATAATGCGATTGCTTGCGTTAAGCAATTGCAACTTACAGCGCCCGAGCTTGTGGCGAGTGAGTTGCATCGCACTCTTGGAGCTATCTCTGATATTGTTGGAGAGACAACTCCTGATTCGGTTCTTAATTATATATTTTCAAAATTTTGTATCGGTAAATAAGCGGCTATTAGTCGCAATTTCTTGAAAACCATACCTTCGAACGATAACGTTTTGCTCAAATAGACGGAGGCGAATGTATGTCGGATTCAAAAAGTATTTCAATTTCAACCATTGCCGTAGTGGGCGCTGGCCAAATGGGATCAGGTATTGCGCAGGTATCTGCTGCCACTGGTCTATCGGTGGTTTTGTGCGATTTGTTTTCGGACACACTTTCGCGCGCTAAGATTAATATAGAGAAAAACATATATAAACAAGTTGAAAAAGGTAGAATCGACGACGCGGCCGCTAAGAGTCAACTTTCTCGTATACACTTTACACACCATATCGAAGAGGTTTCGCGCGCAGATTTGGTGGTTGAGGCGATTGTCGAAAATCCCTCTAGTAAATTTGAGCTGTTTGTTAGCCTAGATAAAATTTGTAATGAAAATACAATACTAGCTAGCAATACATCATCTATTTCTATTACTGATTTAGCCGCTAGATCGAAACGACCTGACAGGGTTGTTGGAATGCATTTTATGAATCCAGTTCCAGTTATGAAGCTTGTAGAGGTTATTCGTGGGCTGCGCACCTCTCAAGAGACCTTCGAGTCCGTGCGTTCGTTGTGTATTCGTATGGGCAAACAGCCAGTTGAGTCGAAGGATTATCCTGGTTTTGTTGTTAACCGCATTTTAATGCCAATGATCAACGAAGCTTGTTTTGCTTTATTCGAAGGCTTGGCAAGCAAAGAGGATATTGATGCTGCGATGAAGCTTGGAACCAATCAGCCAATGGGGCCCTTAGAGTTAGCTGATTTTATCGGGTTAGACACCTGCTTAGCCATTATGGAAGTATTATATGATGGTTTCGGAGATTCTAAATATCGACCATGTCCTATTCTAAAGCAATATGTGGCCGCGGGCATGTTGGGCAGAAAAACAAAACAGGGTTTTTACGCATATTAATATATTAATATATACATAATAAGAAGGTAGTTTAAATGGCATCAATAGCGTCAGACTTTTTCATGTTAACCGATGTTCAAAAGAGTATTTATGAGTCGGCTCATGAATTTGCATCTAAAGAAATTGCACCAAAAGCTAAGGAGCTGGATGAAACTGGGAGATTTCCAACGGAAATTGTCGAGCAGCTTGGCAAAATGGGATTTATGGGCATGGTTGTGCCTGAAGAATTCGGTGGCGCTGGTTTAGATTACATGTCGTATGCTATTGCGATTGAAGAAATTTCAAAGGGTTGTGCTTCGACTGGTGTGATTATGTCGGTCAATAATTCGTTGGCGTGTTTCCCAATTTATCAATTTGGTAGTGAAGAACAGAAAGTTAAATTTTTAAAACCACTGGCACAGGGCCTAAAACTGGGGTGCTTTGGCTTGTCAGAGCCAGGTAATGGCAGTGATGCTGCAGGCATGAGAACTAGCATTAAAAGAGAGGGTGATTACTATGTCCTCAATGGCACAAAAAACTTTATAACAAACGGGCGTGAAGCTGACCTGTGCGTCGTGTTTGCTTCTCATGATTTTGCCGGCGGCAATAAATCGGTATCAGCGATCATTGTTGAAAAAGGAACGCCAGGGTATTCCGTAGGTAAACTAGAGGATAAGCTTGGCATCACGGCTTCGAGCACAGCCCAGCTTCATTTTGATAACGTGAAAGTCCCAGCCGGTAATTTAATTGGCACTGAGGGTTTAGGTTTTAAGATCGCAATGTCTACATTAGATGGGGGCCGAATTGGAATAGCGGCTCAGGCGTTGGGAATTGCTTCCGCAGCATTAGATGCCGCAAAGAAATTTGTAAAGGAACGTCAAGCATTCGGTAAGCCCGTTGCGCAATTTCAGGGAATTCAGTTTACAGTGGCAGACATGGCATCGCGTTTAGATGCCGCTAGACTGCTAACTTGGCGCGCGGCAAAAAAGAAAGATGCCGGAGAGCGTTGTACGCGGGAAGCAGCTATGGCTAAGCTAGTAGCTTCCGAAGCTTGCATGTGGATTACCACTAAAGCAATTCAGCTACATGGTGGGTATGGTTACGTAAAAGAGTATCCAGTGGAGCGCCATTTTAGGGATGCAAAAATTACAGAAATCTATGAAGGCACATCTGAGATTCAGCGATTAGTAATTGGAGCTGCGGAACTAAGTTAATTACATAGTAAATATGGTATATAAAATGTCAGACGAAAAATTTGAAACTGGTTTTGCTAATTGGAAAAGGCGCGTTGATGGTGCTGTTCCTGGTGGCTCAACAAAATCACCTCGACATTCGACATGGAGTGATCTTGAGGGACCCGTTATGTGCACTCCAAAAGATCTTGAGGGCTTTGATTACGTAGAAAGTTTGGGTTTTCCGGGCGAATATCCCTATACTCGCGGCGTACATAGTAACATGTACCGTGGAAAGATGTGGACGATGCGGCAGTTCTCAGGATTTGGCACTGCCGTTGAAACCAATGAACGCTATAAAATTCTATTAAGTCGTGGGCAGGATGGTTTGAGCGTGGCCTTTGATATGCCAACGTTAATGGGTTTGGATAGCGATAGCCCATTGTCAAAAGGTGAGGTCGGTAAGTGCGGTGTGGCCATTGATACAATTGAAGACATGGAGGTGTTATTCGATGGTATTCCGTTAGATAAAATTACAACCAGCATGACGATTAACTCGCCAGCGCCAGTATTGTTGGCGATGTATGTGGCTGTTGCACGAAGGCGTGGAGTTCAGAACGCTGCTATTCGGGGTACTTTGCAGAACGATATTCTCAAAGAATATATTGCACAAAAAGAATGGATTTATCCACCCAAGCCTAGCATGCGCTTAGTTGCTGATACTCTTGAGTTTTGCACGCAGGAGTTGCCCAATTGGAATACTATTTCAATTAGTGGGTACCACATACGTGAGGCCGGAGCTACAGCAGTGCAAGAACTAGCATTTACCTTGGCCGATGGTATTGCTTATGTTGAAGCCGGTATCGCCCGCGGTCTTGATGTGGATAGTTTTGCACCACGATTATCTTTTTTTTGGGATGTTCATAACGACTTTTTTGAGGAAATAGCTAAGTTTCGAGCAGGCCGTAGAATTTGGGCGCGACTTATGCGCGAGCGCTTCAAAGCCAAAAACCCAAAGTCGTGGATGTTGCGCACT
>CAZYPH010000008.1:9776-42403 GCA_964649095.1 uncultured Oligoflexia bacterium
CTCATGCACAGACGGCTGGAGTGTCTGTAACGGCGCAGCAACCAATGAATAACATTGCCCGGGGAACGGTTCAGGCGTTGGCCGCAGTTTTAGGGGGCACCAACTCGTTGCATACAAACTCGATGGACGAAACACTGGCTCTGCCTACAGAGCAAGCAGTTATGGTGGCGCTTCGAACACAACAGATTATAGCTGAAGAATCAGGCGTTGCTAACGTTGTAGATCCACTTGGGGGAAGCTATTTTGTCGAATGGCTTACAAACAAAGTTGAATCTGAGGCGCTCGCCTATATAGAAAAAATTGATGCTATGGGTGGGATGATGGAGGCGATTGACCGCGGATACCCTCAAGCAGAAATCGCCAACTCGGCCTATCACTTTCAAAAATTAGTCGAGAACCAAGAGAAGGTCATGGTGGGTGTGAATGGCTATCAAGTAAACGAAGACAAACGATCCATTGATGTTTTGTATATTGATCAGACCGTAGAGCATCGTCAGATCGAACGCCTTAAAGCTGTGAAGGCGAAGCGTGATACTTCCGAGGTGTTGCGGCGTCTGGGTAAATTAGGAGAGGCCTGTAGGGTTGGACGCAATACCATGCCATTCATTTTGGAATGTGTGGAGGCTTCAAGTACTGTTCAAGAAATCTGTGACGAGATGAAAAAGTCGTTCGGAGTCTATCGCGATCCAGGCAATTTTTAATAATTTTAGGGAAGGTTAAGTAATTATGACAGTATCGCTAGGGCAAGATCGGGCCTCTACCGACGCAACGGACTCTGTTGGAAAAATTAGGGTTTTGATCGCAAAACCGGGGCTAGATGGCCATGATCGGGGAGCAAAAGTAATTGCCCGGGCGTTGCGTGATGCTGGTTTTGAGGTGGTGTATACCGGACTCCATCAGACCCCTGAAATGATTGTAAGTGCTGCTATCCAAGAGGATGTCCACGTTGTAGGGCTCAGTATTTTATCTGGCGCGCACAATGCCTTAGTGCCCGAAGTCATGAATGGAATGAAGGCTCATGGAGCCGACGATGTATTATACCTCGTGGGTGGAATTATTCCGGATGAAGACTTTGCAGGCCTTAAAGCATTGGGAGTACACATGATTTTTACCCCGGGCGCTAGCCTTGAGGACGTTGTTGCCTACATTAAACAGAACGCTAAGATTCGTTCTTTATAAGGGTAGATTTTTTTCTTCTATTTAAGGTTGGTTAGCCCCTAATGGGGGGGCTTTTTCCTAGTTCGCTATTTTAGTCCAAGTGGCCCCGTGTTAGAGTTCGGCAAATTAAGAATGTAAATGCGATATTTTTTATCGTATTTCGTGGTGGGTTGTGCCGAGCCTGTTTATTCATCCTCGGGGCAGGGCCTAAATTGCTAGGGAGAAAATCATGGGTAAATCCTTCGGAGTAATTGTTGTCGGTGCGGGGCATGCGGGTATCGAGGCCGCACTCGCATCGGCACGCATGGGGGTTCCAACGTTATTGATGACGCTGAATAACGACCGGGTTGGGTATATGTCGTGCAATCCGGCGATTGGCGGTTTAGCAAAGGGTCAGTTAGTACGAGAGGTCGATGCTCTTGGTGGTGAAATGGGTCGTAACACTGATAAGAGCGGGATCCAGTTCAAGCAGTTAAATTCTTCGAAGGGGCCGGCTGTGCGCTCTAGTCGGGCGCAGTGTGATAAATATATCTATTCGGCAAACATTAAAGAAGTTATTGAAAAGACCCCCAATCTTACCTTGTTACAAAGAGAGGTAGACAGTTTGGTCGTCAAAAACCACCAAGTGGTTGGTGTTAAAACGACGTTTGACGAGTTAATTGAGGCCCCTAATGTCATAATCACAACCGGGACATTTTTAGGTGGTGTCATGCATTTTGGCGCTAAAGCTCTGCGTGGCGGACGCGCTGGCGATGAGGCTTCGTATGGGTTGTCACAGTGGTTGGCAAACTATGGGTTCCGTATGATGCGGTTAAAGACGGGCACACCACCACGCCTTGAAAGACGAACTATTGATTTTAGTCGCTTAGAACCGCAGTGGGGCGATGCAAAACCAAGGCAATTTTCCTTCTATTTTAATCCAGATAAATTTCCGGTAATCGAGCAGGTTGCATGTTGGATGACTTATACCAACGATCAGACACACGAAATTATCGCGGATAATTTTGACCGCTCGCCCATGTTTACAGGAATCATAAAAGGGGCAGGGCCTCGGTACTGTCCGTCAATTGAAGACAAGGTGAAACGTTTTGCCGACAAAGACCGGCACCAAGTATTTTTAGAGCCTGAGGGGCTACAGACCCAAGAAATATAAGCTAATGGGCTTAGTACTAGCTTACCGTTAGATGTTCAGTTGAAATTTCTGAGATCAATTAGCGGCTTAGAGCACGTGGAAATGAGTCGACCTGGTTATGCTGTGGAGTATGATTGCGTCGACCCCTGTCAGTTGAAACGTACGCTAGAGAGCAAAGCTGTGACCGGACTTTTTTGCGCTGGCCAAATCAACGGTACGTCAGGCTATGAAGAGGCCGCCGCCCAGGGATTAATCGCCGGAATTAATGCGGCGTGCAGGTTTCAGGAAAGAGATGAATTTGTAGTCCACCGCAGCGAGGGTTATATTGGCGTTTTGATTGACGATCTGGTTCTTAAAGGCGCTGATGAGCCGTACCGTATGTTTACTAGTCGGGCGGAGTATCGTTTGTTATTACGCGAGGATAATGCCGACCTACGCTTAAGTGAGCGTGGTCACGAGATCGGGTTGTTGCCCGAAGATGATTATCGAAAATTATCTATAAAACGAGAACTAGTTGCCAAAGATCTTCAGCGTTTGGACGAGGTTTTTTGGAATCCGACAGACGACAACAATGCAAAATTAAGTGCGATAGGTAGCGCAGCTATAAAAGACCGGATCTCAGCGAGGCAGTTACTGAAGCGCCCCGAGATTCACTATAAACTCTTATCTAGCCTAGGGTTTAGTGCGTTGCGCGACTTGACTACTCAGTTGAATGCTCATGTGAGTAGTCAGAGTCAGGTTGCTGGAGGTGGCGTCGAAATAATGAATAGTCATTTGGGTATTCAGGACTCAGTTGACCTTCAGTTGAAGAGCTCAAGCTTTTGGGATCTCGTTGAAGAACAAGTAGAAATACAAGTCAAATATGAGGGTTATATTAGGCGAGATCTTGAGGTTCTGGCAGAGTACAAAAAAAATGAGGGGACTAAGATTCCTCAGGGTTTTGAGTATCGTTCTGTGGGTGGGTTATCTACGGAGGTTATTGAAAAACTTGAACGTGTTCAGCCGGAGACTTTGGGACAAGCTTTACGAGTGCAGTCAGTAACTCCAGCAGCCGTGGCTGCGATTTTGGTTGCCTTAAAAAACAAATCGAATCGAGAGCAGTATGCCTATCATTGAATTAAAAAATGACGCCATCACTCCTAGTTTAAACGAATGCCGAGCAGCATTAGAAAAATACGGAGTTCCCCCGGCAGACTTAATTGTGCGGTACGTACATTATTTAATGGATGAGAATTCACGTATCAATTTAACTGGTGCGAAGACTGCCGACGAGTTTGTCTTGAAGCATGTTGCCGATGCATGGCGTGCTATCGATGCCATTGGCACCTTACCAGGAATGTTGTTTGACGTTGGTAGCGGCGGCGGTTTGCCTGGTATTCCATTAGCGATTTTTAGACCTAACTCAGAGATAGTTTTAGTCGAACGCCGTGAAAAGAAGGCAGCCTCGTTAGATCGTCTAGTCTCGAAGCTTGGGCTTGAGGGCCGGGTAAGGGTGCAGTGTCGATCGTTTGAGATGTTGCCTTCTTTTCCTAAAGATGCGGAGTATTGGTTTCGTGGATTTTTACCAGGACCAAAATTAGCCGTATATTTTTCACAGGCGTTTCCAACAGGTAAACTCCCGCCTGTTGTACTAATGAAGGGGCCTAATTGGGCTACTGAGAAAGTCGAGATACTGTCAACGCCTCGCGTACGTTCTGTTTGGTTGGAGCGTTTTTCGGAGAGTCAGGAAATTGATTATGAATTGCCCGGGGGAGCCGGTATCCGAAAATTGGTTTTGGTTTAGCGCGCGGACGAATAAATCCTGACTGTTCCACGTAGAACATTTTTTGATCGAGCGCTTGGAATGTTCCACGTGGAACAAACTAAATTTAATGACCGAATCATGGTCGCTGGAATATTCTTTTAGTGCTTCTCTTGTTTTACCTTTTCGAACGCGCCTTCATTGGTTATTTTTACCGAAGCGAGCGTATTTTTCATTCATTTCCACTACATGGAGGCTTAATCAGTCATGGGACGAGTGATTGCAGTTACGAATCAAAAAGGCGGCGTAGGTAAAACAACCACGACCGTAAATCTAGCGGCGGCACTAGCAGTAGCAGACCGTAAGACGTTAATCCTCGATTTAGATCCCCAAGGCAACGCTTCTTCCGCCTTAGGGGTAGATCGAAATTCATTTGTTGAAAAAAACCTCTACCACGCGATCATAGGGCAAGCTTCGTTGAGTGATGTTATTAAGGGCACTGAAGTGGATCATCTTTATGTGGCTCCAAGTAATAGTGATTTGACAGGCGCTGAAATCGAATTGGTCTCGGCTTTCGCCAGGGAGCATAAGCTAAAAGCTGCGCTTGCATCGGTGCGTGATGACTTTGATTTCATATTTATTGATTGCCCACCCTCGCTTGGGCTTTTGACCGTAAATGCTCTTACTGCGGCCGATAGTTTTCTAGTGCCTTTGCAGACAGAGTATTTTGCGCTTGAAGGGCTTACTCAATTGTTAACGACGGTTGGTTTAATTCGACAGAGTCTTAATCAAAATCTAGAACACGAAGGCATTGTTCTTACGATGTTTGATGGGCGTAACAACCTAGCGAATGAAGTCGTGAGAGAAGTTCGGACGCACTTTAAAGAAAAAGTGTTTCAAACTGTTATCCCTCGAAATGTGCGTTTAAGCGAGTGCTCCAGTTTTGGTAAGCCAGTCATTCTCTATGACATCGATTCAAAAGGCAGTATCGCGTACCTTAATCTTGCCAAAGAAGTTATTGAAAAAAGTTTAAAGCGAATGGCCCAGTTTGAAGGAGTTGAGCAAAATGGATAGCAATAAAAAAAACACAGGCGCACGACCAGCCTTAGGAAAAGGCCTCGCCTCGCTTTTGTCAGAGCCTCAGCGAGACGGCCAGATAAGTGCGGCAAAACCTCAGGCTGATGTTTCGAATAAAGACCGCCATCCGGGCATCAGTGTTGCGTTAGTTTCAGATATTGTGGCGAATTCATACCAACCAAGACAGACGTTTCATGATGAAACAATAGAAGAGTTGGCTCAATCGATAAAACTTAACGGTTTGATTCAGCCGCTCATTGTTCGCAGGGGGGCAGATAATAAATCGTACCAACTCATTGCTGGTGAACGACGCTTGCGAGCCGCAAAACTTGCGGGTCTCACTCAAGTTCCAATTGTTGTGCGGAAAACTACAGACAAAGAGGCTCTCGAGTTAGCCCTCTTGGAAAACATCCAGCGCGAAGATCTCAATTGTCTTGAAACAGCGTTGGCGTACCAACAACTGATGTTAGAGTTTAATCTGACCCAAGAGGTAGTTGCCGAACGCATGGGAAAAGACCGAGCGACGGTAGCAAACCACCTTCGCCTCTTACGATTACCTGCTAAAGTGCAGCGCCAGCTTCGAGATAATTTAATTTCATTTGGTCACGGCAAAGTATTGTTAAGTTTAAATGACCCAGAGTTGATTAATCAGTTGGCGGACGAGGTGGTGGATCATAATCTTTCGGTGCGACAGCTCGAGCAACGCATTCAAGATGTGAAGCAACAAAATTTAGAGAAGTCTAAATCAACGACTGAACAACCTTCGGAAAAAACACCGCTACAGCTTCGTTTTGAGTCCGTAGCAAAGACGTTAAATAATAAGTGGTCGACTAAGGTTTCATTTCAGGGAGACGCAGAGCGTGGTAAGATTGTCGTTCAGTATTCCAGCCGAGCGGAACTCGATCGTGTATTAGAAGATCTCCTAAAATAATAAAACAACTTATGAAACGACGCACAGATTTGTATTCCGTTATCGAGAGCCATGAGATCTCAGGAGTATTAGAAGCAGGCAGCCAGTTTTCTGGTAAGCTATCATTTCACGGAACTCTAAGAATTGCTGGGGATTTTGAAGGTGAAATTTTCACGAACGACATCTTAGTTGTAGGTGAAGGCGCTCGGGTAAAAGCAAAAATTGAGGCCGGTACTGTAATTATAAACGGCGAGGTTACGGGTGACATTGTTGCTAAAAACCGAGTTGAGATCAATCGCCCGGCAATTTTCAGGGGAAGCATCACAACCCCAAGTCTGTTAGTTGCGGAAGGGGTGATATTCGAAGGAAGTTCGAAAATGGTCACCACGCAAATTCCAAATTGACACTGATTTTAAGCACATGCTAGCTCTTTGAGACAACAAGAATAATATCATTTTGTCTTTAATCGTTGGGTGTGTCGTAATGGAACTCATTCAGTCAATGGCCCAGCAGCTTGGTTTTGATAGTACATTTTTATATGCCTTCGCTGCTATTTTGATTTTCTATCCGCTATTTTCAACGCTTTACATAAAGCCCTTTCAAAAACTCGTTCAAGATCGTCAAGCAAAAACAAGTGGCAGTTTGCGCGATGCGTCATCTTTAGAAGCTCGCGCGAAAGCGCTTCTTGCCGACTACAACGAAAAAGTAAAGGTGATCAATAGGTCGATTGGGGAAGGCCGTAAAAACCTGCTTGAGGCAGCTCAAAAAGAAGGCTCGCTCGCCTTGGCTGAGGCCTCGCAAAAAGCGCATGACTTAATTTCTGGTGCTCACGATGAATTGATGGCGGAAAAAGCGCGCGCTTCAAATTTGCTGGTGGCTGAGGTGAGTATTTTGGCAGATGAGATTGTAAAAAAAATCCTAGGGCGCGATCAAAGGGGTCCAACTGTTGTGGACCAGGTTTCCGCAAAATAACGACTTACGTTTTTAATAGGTGTTCTAAAGTATGCATGAGTTATTTGCCCCCGCATTCAATTTTATCCTAGCTGCCGCTTTATTGTATTTTGTTGTTAAAAAGCCGCTTTTGTCTATTCTGGCGTCTCGTCGTGAGGATCTAAAGAAGGCGTTAAATGAGGCCGCACGTCTGGAGTTAGAAGCTAAACAACAAGTAGAAGAGTACTCAAGGCGTATACAAGAGTTTGAACGAGAATCCCAAAACCTACTGAAGAAGGCTGAGGTTGATGCGGAGTTAGCAAGGCAGCAGGTTTTAGATGAAGCGCGCTTAACAGCCTCTAAGTTAATTGAAGATGCTGAGAGAGTGGTGGCTATTGCTATCGAGGAAGCCAAGTCTGAAATTCGTAAAGAGGTTATTCAGAAATCGATCGCGCTAGCGGAATCAACCATTCGTAAAACAATCGCTTCTTCTGACCACTCTAGGATTAACCAAGAATATATTAGGAAATTGTAATATTTATGTCTGGAAAAAACCATGTTAACGACGACAACTGTTCAAATGGTTTGGGCGGGCTAAAAAATCAAATGGAAAGAAAACAAACCAAACTGAAGCATCCCGCGGCAAAGCTCTATAGTCGTGCATTTTGCGAGTTGGTTCCAGGTGGTGAGTTGGAATTAGCCATCACGCAGTTAAGTCATCTTGATGAGTTGATTCAACACGATCAGAATCTGTTAAAAGTATTTTGTTCCTCTGTATTTTCCATTACTGACCAACAAAAGGTTTTTGCTGAAATTAAAACAGTAATAGAACTAGGGCCCGTGTCGCGGCGTTTGATCGAATTACTCATCACAAAGAAACGAATCAATATTTTAGGTGATATCGTAGCCGAGTGCCGCCAATATGCTGACCAACAAAATGGTGTCGTGCGCGGAGTTGTGAGCTCTGCAAGTGGGTTGTCCGATGATGAGTTGTCTACAATCTCAGGCCTATTTTCCCGACGACTAGGTAAAACCGTTGTGTTGGAGCCGCTCTTAAATACAAATATTTTGGGTGGCGTTGTAGTTGAGATTGATGGCAAGACCTACGATGGCAGTTTAAGCACCCAGCTTCGACGATTAGAAGAAAATCTTGAAAGGCAATTATTATGATTAAAATCCGTCCAGAAGAAATTACTCAACTTATAAAAAAACAACTTTCAGACTATGAAAAGAAGGTTGATGTCTCTGAAACAGGAACTGTAATTTCAGTAGGCGACGGTGTTGCCAAGATCTATGGCCTAGAAAATGCGATGGCCGGCGAGATGGTAGATTTTGGTGAAAACGTGTCAGGCATGGTTTTAAACTTGGAGTCTGAAACCGTTGGGGTCACCGTTTTGGGTGATGATACCTTTGTTAAAGAAGGCAGTACTGTAAAGCGTACCGGAAAGATTATTCAGGTGCCCGTCGGTGAAGAGTTGTTGGGGCGTGTGGTAAATGCGCTTGGTATCCCGGTTGATGGCAAAGGTGAATTACGCGCAAAGAGCTTTCGTAAGGTTGAAGTAAAGGCGCCTGGAATTGTTGGTAGACAGTCTGTAAATCAGCCTCTTCAAACGGGTATTAAAGCCGTTGATGCGATGATTCCTATTGGTCGTGGACAGCGCGAGTTGATCATTGGCGACCGCCAAACCGGCAAGACCGCAATTGCCATTGACACGATTATCAACCAAAAGGGCAAGGGCGTTTATTGTTTCTATGTAGCTATTGGGCAGAAGCAGTCTACTGTTGCACAGGTAGTAGAAAAACTTAGAGCTCATGGAGCCATGGATTACACAACGGTAATATGCGCAACAGCATCAGAGCAGGCGCCGTTACAGTTTCTAGCCCCCTACAGCGGTGTTTCGATGGCGGAATACTTTAGAGATTCTGGTCGCCACGCGCTAATCGTATTTGATGACTTAACGAAGCAGGCTCAGGCTTATAGGCAGTTGTCCTTGCTTCTCCGTCGCCCTCCAGGACGTGAGGCGTATCCAGGTGACGTATTTTATTTGCACTCACGACTTTTAGAGCGTGCCGCGCGTTTAAGTGATGCGCTTGGTGGTGGCTCGCTAACGGCGCTACCAATTATTGAAACACAAGCCGGTGACGTGTCGGCTTATATTCCAACAAACGTGATTTCAATTACCGACGGTCAGATTTATTTGGAGTCGGATTTGTTTTATAGCGGCGTCCGCCCAGCGGTAAACGTGGGCCTTTCGGTTTCGCGTGTTGGTGGGGCTGCACAGATTAAGGCCATGAAACAAGTAGCTGGGACTTTGCGACTTGAGTTGGCACAGTACCGTGAGAAAGCAGCATTTGCTCAGTTTGGTAGCGATCTCGATGCCGCGACTCAGAAGCAAATTAATCGAGGCGCTCGATTGGTGGAGTTATTGAAACAGGGTCAGTATGATCCGATGGCGGTGGAGCGGCAAGTGGTTATGATTTTTGCTGGGACACATGGATTTTTGGATCGCCACCCTGTAGATCAGATCCAGCGTTATGAGACGGAATTGTTGAAGTTTCTTGAGAGCCGTTACCCAGAGATTTTAAAGGATATTTTGGCGACCGGAAAAATTGACGATTCGATGAAGGCTAAAGTGGAAAAAGCCTTAAAAGAATTTGATGCAGATTTTTAGATGAGGCTTAAATAATGGCAAGCGCTAAGGACCTCAGAAAACGCATAGGATCTGTTAAAAACACACAGCAGATTACTCGTGCAATGAAAATGGTTTCGGCAGCAAAATTGCGTCGCGCCCAGGATGCGATAGTTTCGTTGCGACCCTATGCCAATGAAATAAGCAATGTTGTTAATGCATTAGCAAGGAACGCATCAGACTCATTGGGTGCGGGTGAGAGGCTGAATAGCCCCTTGCTGGTGATTGACGAGACCCCTGCGACTAAAGTCCTTATTGTGGTCGTAAGTTCGGATCGTGGTTTGTGTGGAGCCTTCAATGCCAACGTTATTAAAGCGGCACAACGATTTTTACGGTCGCAGTCTCATAAGTATCAGGTTGTTGATTTCGCTTTTATAGGGCGCAAAGCCTACGAGTTTTTTAAGAATAAAAAAACGGGCAGACATTACTCAGGCTTATTACAAGGGATGACTTTTGCAAAAGCACAGCAGTTTAGTGATGAATTAATTGAGCGCTACCTGCAGGGTGAGTATGACGAAATAAAATTTATTTATAATGAATTTCGGTCTGCTATTTCGCAAAAGGTAACAGTAGAAGCCTTCTTGCCATTGCGGCCTTTGGCCGATGCCGCGCCGAGCGCCGAATCAAAACTGACGCTTTATGAGCCAAGCCCACAAGAGATTCTAGAGCGGATTTTGCCAAAACATTTTGCTACGCAAGTATTAAGAATTTTATTCGATTCGATAGCTAGTGAGCACGGTGCTCGAATGTCTTCTATGGAAAATGCGACTAAAAACGCAGGAGAGATGATTCGAAAGCTCACGCTTCAGTACAACAAAACACGTCAAGCAGGTATTACGAAAGAATTGCTTGAAATTGTATCGGGTTCAGAAGCTCAGAATAATTAAGAGTTTATTTAGGTTTTTTAAGAAAGGAATTAATCAGTTATGTCCGCAACAGCACAAGACAGAGCGATTGGTCGTATTAAACAAGTTATTGGTCCGATTGTAGACGTTGAATTTTCGGCAGGTATGTTGCCACCGATTTTTAACGCGTTAACAGCCTCAAACCCATCTTTGAATGACCAAGAAAATAATCTGGTGTTGGAAGTTGCTCAGCATCTAGGTGAGAACACCGTTCGTTGTGTTGCTATGGACGCCACAGACGGCTTGGTGCGTGGTATGAAGGCTACGGACAGTGGTAATCAAATCCTGGTACCAGTTGGGAAAGAGACCCTAGGTCGTATCCTAAACGTAGTTGGTGAGCCTGTAGATGAAATGGGCCCAGTACCAGCGAAGAAGTACTACCCGATTCACCGCTCAGCACCGGCTTTTAGAGATCAATCGGTAAACGTTCAGCCTTTCTATACAGGCATCAAAGTTGTCGATTTGTTAGCGCCTTATGCTCGCGGTGGAAAGATTGGCTTATTCGGCGGCGCCGGTGTTGGTAAAACGGTTTTGATTATGGAATTGATCAATAACATTGCCACGCACCACGGCGGTTATTCGGTATTCGCGGGTGTGGGAGAGCGAACTCGCGAGGGGAATGACTTGTGGGCCGAGATGAAAGAGTCGGGCGTTATTAATAAAACTGCGCTCGTCTATGGTCAGATGAATGAACCACCAGGAGCGCGTGCTCGCGTAGCTTTAACGGCGCTTTCTATTGCAGAATATTTTCGAGATGAAGAAAATCAAGACGTCTTAATGTTCGTCGACAACATGTTTCGTTTTACTCAGGCTGGTTCGGAAGTGTCAGCATTATTGGGTCGTATTCCATCGGCGGTGGGCTATCAGCCCACTTTGGCGACAGAGATGGGCGAGTTGCAGGAGCGAATTACATCGACCAATAAGGGCTCTATTACTTCGATTCAGGCTATTTATGTTCCGGCGGATGACTATACGGATCCAGCCCCAGCTACGGCGTTTACTCACCTTGATGCTACAACAAACTTGTCGCGCCAGATTTCAGAGTTGGGTATTTATCCGGCGGTGGATCCATTGGCCTCTACTTCACGAATTCTGGATCCAAGAATCGTAGGTGAGGAGCACTACCGCGTAGCGCGCCAAGTGCAGTCTATTCTACAGCGCTACAAAGACTTGCAGGATATTATTGCAATTCTCGGCATGGATGAGTTGTCTGAAGAGGACAAATTATTAGTGTCTCGAGCAAGGAAGATTCAAAAATTCCTGTCTCAGCCTTTCACGGTTGCAGAGGTTTTTACCGGCTTAAAAGGTAAGTTTGTTAAAATTGAGGATACCATCCGCAGCTTTAGAGAAATTTGCGAAGGCAAACATGATGATCTTCCGGAGCAAGCGTTTTACCTCGTAGGTACGATTGAAGATGTTATCGAAAAGGCCCGCACACTTCAGTAGTTTGGTTTAACAAGGAACTTAGAGTATATGGCTTTAAAATTAAAAATCGTAACTCCAAATCGTAGAACCGTAGGCCCATTGACTGTAAAGAGTGTTTCTCTGCCGGGTTCTCGTGGAGAGATTACGATTTTACCGGGGCACGCAAAACTATTATCTGTTGTTGAGACCGGTGTGGTGGCGTTTGAGACTGTAGAGGGCAAAAAGGATTTTGCCGCTGTTTCAAGTGGTTTTGTCGAAGTGGCAAACGACCTTATCGTTTTAATGGCAGATACTCTTGAAATGGCGAAGGATATCGACTTGGATCGTGCTACTCGAGCGCAGGCGAAGGCAGAGGCTGCTCTTAGAGAACACGTTCGCCAAGAGATGGATATTGAGCGTTGGACGGAAAAACAACAACGAAAACTCCAGCGCGCTGTTATTAGGCAACAAGCTGCTAGCTATCTATTAAATACATCTTCCTCCTAAAGTTATTGCTTTTATTGCCGAATCGGCTCAATGAGCGTCGTAAAATAAATGATTATTTAAGTCGACCGCCATTATAGGCAAAGGCCAATCAATTTGTGGGAAAGATGGAATTGAACCACATACTTTTTAATTCATACTTTTCTAATCGAAATGCTGTGCGTTATCTTTCGCGCATGGTTTTCTTAATTGTTATTTTGCTAGGCTCTTTAGTAGTTTTTTTTACGTCGTCAGCATCTCGTGCAGTAGAGGTGCACCCACGTGAATCCGAGAGCTTCGTATCGCAAGATGTAGACTCTCTGCGTGCCTATAATGAAAATATCCTAGTCAACGCGAACTATCTAAAGCTGGTTGCATCAGCATCTATCAATCAAAGGCCATCTATTAGGCGTTCGCCGGCATCACAAAAGATTGTGGGCAGTAGTTCTGGTAGCGAATCAATGTACCATGCTTTGACAAATACTACCGTCGCTCAGACGCCTGTCGTGCGAATCGATCCTAGGCCACGACCGTTATCAACAAATCGGGGCCAACAAAACCAAGTGACTATTCAAGCTGCGGCTCCGGGTACAACACAGAACCTACCAAGAAGACAGAGGGATTCGGGGTCGGAGCTGTCTCGTCCTGTGGCGGCACACTCTACAGACGCAGCTTCTTATACTCGAGATTTAGACTCATTGCAGGGCGCCTTAGATCAGATCGCCAATCGATGGGTGGATCTGCCTGCGACGCCAAGGCCCGAAGCTAGTGCGAACACTCAAATGAATACTCAGGTGAGTATTCAAAACTTGGGGAATGCACTTCATCGCCCGCTACAAACGTTGGCTATAGGTGCCATGCCGCAAGGTTCTGTGGCTAGTGCGCCCTTAGTGGTGAGTAGTCAGAGTATTCAGAGTACTCAGAATACGCTAGGCTCTGTGAATGATCAGCCAGCTCAGGGTGGTCTGGTTACGCTGAATAAGCAGAACACACCCGTGACGACTCGCGTAGTGCGTTCGACAACTGGGTCAGAGATCCAGTTGTCTAGAAGTGACGTGAAGATTAGTACGACGCCGCAAACTATTACATCTTATACACCTCTTGAATTTTATATGCCGGGCGGGGCGCCTAACGCGGTGCTGCCAAACCGTACTCTGCTAGCAGCAGACGATACTACAAGTGGCGGTGAAGCGTCGCAGGTGGGTGCGCCTATTCGACAGTCTCAATCTGTGGCAGCGGTTGAATCGGTGCGGGGTACCCATGAATCTGTTGTAGTTACCGAAGCATTTACCTCAGGGCAACAACCTCTAGGCCAAGTTATGGCGCAATTCTTAGGGACGGAACACGTTGTTTATTCTGACAGTACCGGCCGGGTTGATTTCGATCGCAACCATATAGTGGGGCTGTTACCAGTTGTTTTCTCTAAAGAGGGGTATTTGCCTCGACGCGTTGATTTGATTGGGGGTATTGAGCGTCGGGAGCAGAACGTAGAACTGATCAGTCGCAATACGATGCGTATTCTATCGATGGCACTTTCTCAGCAGGGGTTTGATGTGCCTAATAACCTAGAGTCTAAAGCGATCATCATGGGGGAAGTGGATTCGTCAGGATTTCGTGGAGATCGCCGAGGCATTGAAATTAGTCTCATCAATCAAAATAATCCAGAACATGTAATAAACAGTATATATTTTAATAACTATGGAGTGCCGGACAAAACATTAACATCGACCGCAGCTCGCGGGCAGTTTGCATTTATCGGGCTAGAGCCAGGTGCTTATGCAATTCAGATGAGAAATCAAAATCAGCAACTGGCCTCACACCTAATGTACGTAACCGAGGGTGAGGGCGTCGTTACAAAGCTAAATATTGGATCGTGGCAAGTTATTCGCGGGCGTGTGGTCAACCATGCCGGTTACGCCAGTGTTTCCAATGCGCAGATTCAATTATTGGGTTCGTCTCTTACAGCTAGAACGAACCAAAACGGAGAGTTTACACTAGGGCCTGTAATGGTCGATTGTAATACTTTGAACTACCTGCAAGTGAGTAGGCGTGGGTACTACCGTAACCGTCTAGAGTTTCAGTGCGCACCACAACCCTTACAAAGAGCGCCTGTAGAAACGACTTATGCGATAATAAACGCCGCAGCGTTGCAAGGCGTTGCCGGTGAAGTCAGCGTCGATCTTGACGCAAATGCCGCTGTGGTCGCCGGTGCGGTTGATACGGGTCAGTCCATAAAGACCGAACTTTGGGGGCCGTCAGAGGGCGCATCGTCAAATCTGCCACCACGAGGATACGATTTCTATTTTGATAATGGTGGGAGTATGGATGCGAACTTAGAACGCACCACTCGTGCTGGGCGATTTATCATTCTAAATGCACCGGCCGATTTTTCGTACCTGCTCTATTTCAATAATCGAAATGAAACCATTGGGTACTGGCCTGTGTTTACCGCACCATCGACTATCAGTCATATTCCAACAACTAGGCGCACTAATTAAATTTTGGCAGTACGATGCGTGTGCCCTTTGGTAGTAGTTGATCGAGTTTAAACACGTCGGGGTTAAACTGTTTTAATCGATACAGCGGAATATTAAAACGTGTTGATAAACTAAACATATTTACTGGTCTATCTATCGTAACCATTTCAGTGGTGTAATTTTCTGGGTAATTTTCGATTCCGAATAACTCCTGCCGATAGCGCTCTGCATGTAACATGGCAATAAATTCGGCGTAGTAGTTTTTGGATGCAAATCCAAGCGGTGATTTGAAGTTTGGATCTAGTAATTTTATAAATTGGTCGCCTTTAAACGTCTTTCTAAGAGGGACCAAATTTTTTGGACCATGATTGTACGCAATAATGGCAAGGCCCCAGTCGTCTAGAATACGATAATTGCGTTTCATCATTTTTGCAGCGCCAATGGTCGATTTGATGGCTGAGCGGCGTTCGTCGATGCCTAGGCCTGGCTTGACGATCATGCCCTCGCCTATGGCGGAGCGTTCTAAAAATTGCCACACACCAACAGCGGCGGCCTTTGATATTGCATGAGTGTTGAAAGAACTCTCGACGAGACAAAGGCGAGTGATGTCAGTAGGTATATTGTAATTTTTAAATATATCTTCCATCGCTGAAAAAAAAGGCTTAGCGGTTTGAATGCCATCGATTACGCGGTCTCGTAGGCCTGTTTGAACACGCATTCTCTTTTTATATTCTAAGTATCTATGTCTGGGCTGTTTAAGGTTATTGGGAATTAGGGTAACAATACGTTGATACTCTGGCGTTTGAATCACGGCAGAACGTTGTTTTGTGCCGGAGGCTAGAGCAAGAAAAGCGGCTTGGTATTTTGCAATTTTCTTCTGCAGACGGGCCTTGATTTCAAGTTCTAAAACCACAGCCGATCGACCAGCTAAAAACAAATCGCGCAAATCTACCACTTCGTAAATAAGGGCAGGGTTTTCTCGATCGTGTATTAAAGCTTGATAGGCTGAATATTGACCGTAGATTTGGAGCCAAAAATCCACCAGCGGTTTAATCGCAGGAGGCACCTTAAAGGCAGCCTGAACACGATTTTCCGAATCGTTCAGGATAGTTTCACGAAGCGCGTGCGGAATGGAAAAAAAATGCGCATCTTGATTCACGGTCGAAGTGTTGGTGAGCGCCGTTGTCGGCATGTCAACGTTGGGTTTGTTTTGAGCTGCGCCATAAGGGGCGAAAATACAAAACATAACAAATGTTGATAGTGATTGAAGTTTCAAATTAGAGCCTTTCATAATTAGCGAGAACTCGTTAGTTTTTTAATGTGAATTCAAACAAAGATAATATCAATTTAAATAATTTTAATTTAGAGCTCGGCCTTAAGCGACTACAGGAAGTGGTTAAACAATTGGAAGAAAACACATCTGATTTAGAAGGCTCGTTAAAGCTTTTCGAAGAGGGTGTGTCGATTTCACGCGCGTGTCATCAGAAGCTAAATGAAGCAGAGCAAAAAATTCAAATTCTGACTAAGGCCTCAGCGAACATCTTAGAAGTAGAAGAATTTAAGATAGAAAACGAGTCTGAGTAATCTGTGACCAAAAAACGTGTCGATCAATTAGTTGTCGAGCAAGGCCTTGCGGCAAGTCGCGAAAAGGCTCAGGCACTTATTATGGCTGGGCGCGTTCTATGCGGTGATCGAGTCTTGCAGAAGTCGGGTGAAAAGATTGTTGATACATCGTTGCTGCGCTTGCGGGGTGAGGAACCACAATATGTCTCACGTGGTGCTTATAAATTAATTAGAGCCTTAGATCACTTTGGTCTTCAATTAAGCGGGGCCATCGTGCTCGATGTTGGGGCATCGACCGGCGGATTTACTCAGGTCTGTCTCGAGCGCGGTGCATTACATGTGTTTGCAGTTGATGTTGGCAGTAACCAATTACATTGGCAGCTCCGTAGTGATGCGCGAGTCACATCGATGGAACAAGTAAATTTTCGTGGTGCAGCAGATCAAATTCCTGATGCTCTACGGAATTTACAGGTCAGCAAGGTAGACTTTGTTTGTATTGATACCTCGTTCATTTCGCTAAAATTAATCTTACCCCAAGTTGTTTTGTATACTCGAGTTGGCGCAACCGTAGTGGCCTTGATTAAGCCCCAACATGAGGTCGGTCGTGACGAAGTCGGTAAAGGCGGTTTGGTAAAAGACCCAGCATTACACGAGCGTGTCATAAAAGAGATTACCAATTTTTGCAGCTCTCTGAAGCTTAGTGTCATTGGAGTGACAGAGTCACCAATAACAGGCACTACTGGTAATAAAGAATTTTTATTGTGTGCACGATATCAATGTTAGCCAAATGCTCGATGTATCAATAAAATATATTTATGTTTAAAGTGCGTTTTCTACCGTTCCTACTTTTGAGTATTGTGGCAACCAGTTTTGCTACGGGTTGTGCCTCTAAACCGAAGCGGTCAGATGCTGTAATTGATAACACTCCAGTCTACGGCCCGCTGCCGAGCGAAGCGCCTGAGAAAAACCCTGATTCCACAACCGTAGAAACAACATCTGAATTGATTGGGCCGCCAGAGCCCACCACAGAGGAATCTCAAGCCCAGTTACCAGAGCAGGAGGTAGAGGTTCCGGTAGAGTCGTCAGAAAATTTACGACCAATGCAACATGTTTCAGAAGACGTAGTTTTAGTTGTTGGTCCTGGCTTTGCTGACTCATTGGCTCTTTTGGGGGTACTAGAGGTATTTGAGAAACACGGTGTAAAAATTCGTGGATTTTATTCTGGCGAATTTGCAGCGCTTTTGACTGCGGTTTACGCGTCATCGAACTTAAATATCTTAAAATGGCAGATGCATAAAATTAGTCTTGGCGATGTATTTGATTATCCTGTTTTAGGATTTGGAAAAAAATTAGCCAAGGGACGCGCCATTAGAGAATTTATTTCAGGGGCTGTTCGTGCTGATACATTAACAAAACTACATATACCAGTGACCCTGGCGTCTACTCAAAATCAACACACCGAAGAACTGTTTCAATCGGGCAATCTGGTTGATGCTGTTATGGCATCATTGTCCGTTGCACAGGTTTTTAAACCGTATCCGATTGGGCCGCACGTCTACAGTTTTACTCACAAGGCCTATGGAGAGTTGGTAAAGGCTGCTCACGCATCGAATCGCGGGGTGGTGGTCTGTATCCAGTTCAATCCTGCGTCTATTAGCTTAGAAAAAAAAGAGGACACGAATCGAGAGTTCTTCGATCAGATCGAATACCTAAAAGCCGCGGCCCGCGGTGCTTTTGGTAGGTGTGACAACCGCCTAAATGTCGATCTTAAAGAGTCAGACCCGCTAGGATTTTCAAAAAAAGCGGATTTAATTTATCAGGGCCGATTGGCAGCCGAAAAATTTATTCAACGTTTAAGGCAGAAATAGAATAAACTTATGTCGCGCACTATTGTAAATATATTTAAATATCTATTTGTAACAGCTATCTTCGGATCGCTAATTACAGTCGTCTTCAGCGCCTTAGTGTTTCTCTATTTTTCGAGAGATTTGCCGACGATTATTAGTGTCGAAGACTACAAGCCCTCAGTAGTATCGTCAGTCTACGGCGCGAATGGTGAACTTGTCGGCGAGTATTCAGAGGAGCGGCGCTATATTGTTTCGATGAATGAGATTCCTGATCATGTAAAGCGAGCTTTTATCGCTGCTGAGGATGACCGTTTTTTTGATCACCAGGGTGTAGATTTTCAGAGTATCTTGCGCGCAGCCTTTGCAAACTTTCAAGCTGGCCGCGTTGTTCAAGGCGGCTCGACGATTACCCAGCAGGTTGCAAAATCATTATTACTTACTCCGGAAAAAACGTTTTTACGAAAAATTCGCGAAGTCATATTAGCCCATCGAATGGAGCGTAATTTAGATAAAGAGCAGATTTTGTTTTTATATCTAAATCAAATCTATTTAGGTAACGGCGCCTATGGAATTGAAGCCGCTGCTAAGGCTTATTTTAGAAAATCAGTAAAAGAACTAACTATCGCCGAAGCGGCTCTTCTGGCGGGCCTTCCACAAGCCCCAAGTAAGTACTCGCCGCTACTTAACGCTAAAAGCGCTAAGACCCGTCAAACGTATGTTTTGAGACGGATGTTAGAAGACGGTATTATTTCGCAAAAAGACCATGACCTGGCTTTAGAAACGCCGTTAAAAATATACTACGCGCACGACCTAAATAATGCCGTGGCCCCATATTATTTAGAACACATACGACGATATCTTTTAGAAAAGTATGGCAAAGAAGCATTGTACGCTGGCGGATTAAAAGTTTTTACGCCCCTTGATGTAGAAACCTCAAAAGTGGCTATGAGAGCTCTTCAAGAGGGCCTAAGAAGTGTTGATAAAAAACAAGGCTATCGAGGTGCGTTGAAGCACATTTCACCTAATGATGCTAAGGCTGCGTTGGCCGAGATTTCTGAAGCTAATATTCAAAAGAAATTCCCGTACAAGGTGCTAACTGTTGATGGTGCTCATTCGTTGTCGCTCGACTCTCGTTCAGAAGCAGAAAGCGCCCCTAGCGAAGGAGTGTCTGTTTTAGATGAAGGTCTAATCTATCAAGCATTTGTAGAGCGTGTCGATGACGCTAAAAAAGAAGTGCTTATAAATTTTGGATTCTATCGAGGTATCATTCCTCTCGATAAGATGTCATGGGCGATGCCCGTAAAGCAGCCCTCGTCGACTGGCATTGCGTTAATTTCACGTCCGTCGATGGCATTGCGCGTCGGTGATGTCATTTTAGTACGCGTATTAAAGCGCGATTATAGACCCGGTTTTGTCTTAGCAGCTCTGGAGCAAGAGCCGATTTTGCAAGGTGCGAGTCTTTCCGTTCAAGTAAAAACAGGCCATGTGATGGCCATGGTTGGTGGCTACGACTTTCAACAGAGTGAATTTAATCGTGCGTTGCAAGCCGAAAGGCAAATGGGATCTACGTTTAAGCCTATAATTTATTCGGCAGCATTAGATAAGGGCTACACCCCAGCGTCTATTATACAAGATTCACCCATTGTTTTTGGTAACGGTGACGACGATAAATGGAAGCCAGAAAATTTTGAGGAGAAATTTTATGGCGATACTTTGTTGCGATCAGCGCTCATTCGTTCCCGAAATATTCCTACGATCAAATTAGTGCAGGATATTGGAATTTCTTATCTGATTGGTTATGCCGAGCGCCTAGGTTTTAATCCGGCAAAATTTAATCAAGATTTATCGATATCATTGGGTTCATCAGCGGTGTCAGTAATGGATATTACAAAGGCTTATGCTGTTTACCCGCGTGGTGGTCGAAAGATAGATCCTATTTTTATTCTCAAAGTATTAGATCGTGAGGGCAGTATTCTAGAGGTTACTAGTCCTTTGCTAGAGAGTCCGGCTGGTTATGAGCCGCCTCCGCCGCCGAAGCCAATTATGTTAGCGGGCGAATTACAAGCAGAGAGAAATAATCGTGATCCGGAGGCAGATCTTCGAGGTCGCTTTGAGGGTGACCCGAAAGACCCACTACGCGTCTTAGACCCCCGCACGGCCTATGTTATGACTCATTTGATGAACGAAGTGGCCACAAGTGGTACCGGGGCTGAAGCTAAAGCACTAGGCAGGCCTGCAGCGGGTAAGACGGGTACTACCAACGACTACTTAGATGCCTGGTTTGTCGGATTTACGCCTGATGTTGTGACGGGTGTATGGGTGGGATTTGATATACAAAAAACAATATATCCGAAAGCCACAGGGGCGCAGATTTCCTTGCCTATTTGGTTAGATATTATGAAAGCGGCCACGGCAAAGTTTCCAATCTCTGATTTCGAAGCACCAAAGGGGATCGTGACACGCGTGATCGATTCGCAGACGGGGCGGCTTAGCGCTGTTGGAAAACCAAATGCCGTAAGTGAAGTATTTGTTGAGGGAACGGAGCCTGGAACCGTAAACAATAATTATTCAACAAATAGCGATCGCCCTGCGTCATTAGCCCCAATCCCGGCCCCAAAAGATAGTCAGGATGATGATTTATTTAAGCGAGATATCGAGTAGATAGGGCGAATCGCCTTTCATATTAGGCCATCCAGGGCAACATTTGCCCTGGTTAACGATAAATCAAATTTGGCGCTATAGAGTCCGCGCAAACCCAACGATACACTCAGAGGTAGCTCTAGTCTTTCAAAGAACCATTGATGGGTGCGGGGTTTGTTTCAGTGAGTTATTCAGTAAACCAAAATCTTATTTCCAGCATTAGAACTTCATTGAACAGAAATTTTGAAAAGTTACATATATATATAGCGATATCTATATTTATACATCTAACAATATTAGGGTTGTATACCGTAACAGAGCGTGCAGGTTGGTTGCGTGAAACAAAACTAGCGGCGCCTAAACAAGATCTAATTGACGTTTATTACGATAATACGCAAAAAAACTCCCAAATTGTCCAAACTCAGAAGGTTGAGAAGTCACAAGAAACAACCAAAGACGCCTTTCTAGGCGAACAAACTCAGCTCGTGCGCGAACAGACGAAGGCCAAGACAGTTGATAAAATGCGTGAGGCCACGGCTGCAAACACCGCAAGCACTCCAAATAAGGCGCAGCCTACTCCTGAGAAAACAAATGTGCCGATAAAATCTAAATCAGCGCGACCTGACTTAAAGCTGGCGGATTTAGGCGTAGCAATCGATTTCAAGAAGCAGCGTACTCAAAGTAATGCACCGTCAGCGCCGGGGCAAAAAGGCGCGGTCTCAACCGATGCGGCCACAAATGACTATCTGCGCGACGTGGCTGATGGGCGCGGCACCCTCTTAAACACAAAAGAATACGCCTATTATGGGTTTTATCAACGCGTGCGGGCGCAGCTGGAACAGTATTGGGAGCCTAGTCTGCGCAATCGTCTGCGATCGTTGTTCTCAAGAGGGCGAAGTCTGGCCTCAGAAGTTGAGCATAGTACGCGGCTAGTTGTTGTTCTCAATCGAACCGGTGCGATTGAAAAAGTATTAGTACAGAACACTTCGGGATATGTTGATTTAGATGAGGCTGCGATTGACGCATTTCGTAAAGCAGGGCCGTTTCCTAATCCGCCGGTGGGATTAGTTGATCGTGATGGTACTGTAAAAGTAGCCTGGGAATTTGTCCTAAAAACGTAATCTTACCATGTTCGTTCTGTGGGGCTTAAGGTATTTAAAACTCCATGGAGCTTACGATGAATCAATCTACCACTCATCAATTTTCAGACCGACATATTGGCCCAAATGCTGACGACATCGACGTGATGTTACAGACTCTTAAATTAGAAAATTTAGAGACCCTTGCCGATCGTGCAGTGCCAAAGTCGATTCAGTTTGGTCGAGCGCTTCAACTTGAAAATCTCGAGACCGCCTTAAGCGAACAGGAAGCGCTAGAGCGTTTAAAGACATATGCAAATCAGAATATAGTGAATCGTAACTATATTGGAATGGGTTATTACGGAACAATAACGCCTTCAGTGATTCAGAGAAATATTTTAGAAAACCCCGGCTGGTATACCCAATACACACCTTATCAAGCAGAGATTGCACAGGGGCGCTTAGAGGCGTTGCTAAATTTTCAAACCATGGTGATGAGTTTGACGGGGTTGCCTGTGGCAAATGCTTCGTTGTTAGATGAGGCTACAGCCGCTGCCGAGGCTATGGCGCTGTGTTGGGCGCAAGTTAAACAAAATGTCGCAAAGAATACTCTCTTTGTAGACGAGTGCTGCCACCCTCAGACGATCGAAGTCATTCGTACGAGGGCAAAGCCGTTAGGTGTGCGAGTGGTTGTGGCTGATGTTCTGACTGCAACTCCCCAAGACGATTGGTGTGGCGCTGTGGTTAGTTATCCTGGCTCCGATGGCAGTATTAGAAATATAGAGAATTTTATATCTAATATTCATGCTAAAGATGCGCTAGTGACGGTGGTCACGGACTTATTGGCGCTGACACTGCTTAAAGAGCCCGGCGCTATTGGTGCAGATATTTGTGTAGGTTCTGCCCAGCGATTTGGAGTGCCATTTGGGTATGGCGGCCCGCATGCGGCCTTTATGGCGGTACGTGATGAATTAAAACGGCAGATCCCGGGACGTATTGTTGGGCTTTCTCAAGATGTAGATGGAAAACCAGCAGCACGACTAGCACTGCAAACGCGTGAACAGCATATCCGAAGAGAAAAGGCGACGAGTAACATCTGTACTGCTCAAGTGTTGTTGGCCGTGATGGCGTCGATGTATGCGGTCTATCATGGACCTAAAGGACTAACCGCGATTGCGAAACGAGTGCGTGATCGTACAGCGGCTCTAGCATTAGGTCTTGAGATGTTAGGTTTTGTTCGTGTTAATCGTAGCTTCTTTGACACGATAACGGTTAACGTTACACGTGATGAGCAGAATCAAATTCAGGTCTTGTCTGTAGAGCGAGGCATTAACTTACGTTATCAAGATACAAGCTCTGCGTTAACGGTTGGACTAAGCTTAGATGAGACGACAACCACTAAAGACTTACAAGAGTTGCTTGAGATATTCTCTCGTGTAAAAAAAGTACGTTTAGATATTCCGGTCTCAGAATTACAACAAAGGGCGAGTAGAAGTATTCCCCGAGAATTAGACCGCGCCTCTACGTTTTTAACGCAAAAAGTATTTAATAGTTACCACTCTGAAACAGAGATGTTGCGTTATATACGACGGCTGGAATCAAGAGATTTGTCGCTGACGACGTCTATGATTCCCTTAGGGTCTTGTACGATGAAATTAAATGCGACATCCGAGATGTTGCCGGTAACATGGCCTGCTTTTGCGCAAATTCATCCGTTTGCACCAACTAAACAAACACAAGGTTACCAAAAATTATTCAACGACTTAGAGTTGTGGCTCTCTGAAATCACCGGATTTGCAGCGGTGTCGTTGCAGCCTAATGCCGGTTCACAGGGTGAGTATGCCGGTCTATTGGTGATCGCCAAGTACCACGAGTCGCGTGGTGAATCGCATCGGAATATTTGCCTTATTCCACAATCAGCACATGGCACCAACCCAGCGTCGGCTGTAATGGCTGGCATGCAGGTGATTGTTGTAGCCTGTAATACCAGTGGCGATATTGATTTGACCGATCTCAAAGCAAAGGCAGAACAGTATTCAAAAAATCTGGCTGCAGTGATGGTTACCTACCCCTCGACGCATGGGGTTTATGAAGCCGGTATTGTAGAAATATGTCGCATTGTGCATGCGCATGGTGGTCAGGTGTATTTAGATGGCGCGAATTTAAACGCGCAAGTGGGACTTTGTCGGCCTGGTGATTTTGGTGCCGATGTATGCCATTTAAATCTACATAAAACTTTCTGTATACCTCATGGTGGCGGTGGGCCAGGCATGGGGCCGATCGGTGTAGCCCAGCATTTAGCGGCCTTTTTACCGTCGCACCCGATTATTAAAACAGGCGGCGAAGCTGCGGTGGGTGCGGTATCTGCCGCGCCGTGGGGGTCGGCTTCGATACTGCCTATTTCTTGGATGTACATAGCAATGATGGGTGCTGAGGGATTAAAACGAGCTACTCAGGTTGCCATACTTAATGCCAATTATATGGCGCAGAGATTAGAGCCTTATTATCCTGTGTTGTATCGCGGTGAATCTGGCCTGGTGGCTCATGAATGTATTATTGATTTGCGCAAAATTAAAACAACGTCTGGGGTTGAAGTGGAAGACGTCGCCAAACGCCTTATGGATTACGGCTATCACGCTCCGACGGTAAGTTTTCCTGTGGCTGGTACCATGATGATTGAGCCGACGGAAAGTGAATCTAAGGCTGAGTTAGACCGTTTCTGTGACGCCATGATTGCTATTCGTCACGAAATTCAAGCGATCGAAGATGGGCGATCAGACAAATTAAATAATGCATTGAAAAACGCACCTCACACCGTAGAACAAGTAACTAGTGATCAGTGGAGTCGGCCGTATAGCAGGCAACAAGCCGCGTTTCCAGTCTCGGCAGACGGGCAAACAAAATTCAATACGGAATTTAAATTTTGGCCGCGCGTAGGTCGAATCAATGGTGCGTTGGGGGATAGAAATTTGGTGTGCTCGTGTGAGCCTCTAGAAAGTTATTTGAATTAATCGAGAACCCTCTAGGCGGCAATTATCGGCCGCCTAGAGAGCGCAAGCCGACGCTATTAAGAGATTAATTTTTTATAAGCGTCTAACGAAAGCAATGATTCTAACTCGTTCGGGTTAGATAGTTTAATTTTTAATAACCATGCATCGCTATGTGGCGTTTGGTTTAAAAGACCTGGTTCAGAAACTACTTTATCGTTAATCTCAGTCACTGTGCCTGATACCGGAGCATACAAATCACTGACTGCTTTTATAGACTCTACCACACCAAAAGTGTCACCAGCCTTTAGGGTGGCACCCACTTTCGGCAGTTCTACGAATACGACTTCTCCTAGAGAGTCTTGTGCATGGTGTGTAATACCTACGGTAACGGTGCCGTCTTGTTGTGGATTCAGCACAGCCCACTCGTGTTCTTTTGTGTAACGATAGTTATTGGGGTAATCCATAATATATATCCTTTTCTGTATATAAATTTATAATAGTTTTTGTCGTTTGTAGAATGGTGTTTCGGTTACAACATGCTCTACAAACTCATCCCGAATTTTTACAAATACCCTAGTCCCAATTTTAGCTACGGCATGGTCTACATACGCAATGGCAATGCCGTGCTTAAGGCTTGGGCTTAAAGTTCCCGACGTGATTGTGCCAACGGCGTTTGTGGCATTCATTTCAGCGTACACGTTGTAACCTTGCCTAGGAATACCGCGGCCCGTAGTTTTCAAACCTACCAAATGTCTTCTGGTGGGGGATGCTTTGATTTTTTGTAGTGCATCGGCACCGATAAAGGGCCCTTTATCAAATTTCACGACCCAAGCAAGCCCCGCTTCAATGGGGTTCAGTGTTTCTGAAATCTCATGTCCGTATAAGGCAAATTTCATTTCTGTGCGAAGAGTGTCGCGCGCTGCAAGACCTGCTGGTAGTACGCCGTAGGATTTTCCTTCGGTTAACAAAAGATTCCAGATAGAGGCTGTTTTTTCTCTGGCTACATAGAGTTCAAAACCGTCTTCGCCCGTGTAGCCTGTGCGTGCAATAATGGCAGGACTGCCCTGAATAGTTGCCTGCGTGAAGTGGTAGTATTTCATATCACCAAGGGTGATACTACACACACGCTCGCATAATGCTTGAGCCTGAGGGCCCTGAACTGCGATTTGCCCCCACTCGGCGCTTTCGTTTGTGACCGTGACACCAGTGGGCTGGTGTTGTTTCAACCACTCAAAATCTTTATCGGTATTTGATGCATTCACACATATAAATAAATCATTATATGCAATGCGGTAAACAATAATGTCATCGACACAGCCGCCATTTTCGTAACAAAGTACGTTGTACTGAGCCTGACCGTCTTTAATTTTTTCTAAATTATTAGTCACCATTGTTTGCAGCCAGTTCAAGGCGTTCTCACCACGGACACGAATCTCGCCCATATGTGAAACGTCAAATAGTGCCACGGCCTTTCGGCAGGCTTCGTGTTCCTGACTGATGGAAGTGTATTGAATCGGCATATGCCAACCACCAAAATCAACCATGCGCGCGCCCAGCTTTTGGTGTTCATCATGTAAGGGTGTCGTTTTTAACTGCATTCAAATTCCTTTATATGTTGAATTTTTTATATAGGCGGCCACAAGGTTCTTCATGAGTATGGCGATCGTCATAGGGCCCACACCGCCTGGAACGGGTGAAATATTGGCTACGCGTACCGACACCGTATCAAAGTCCACATCACCCACTAGTGCGCCATTGAGGCGATTAATGCCAACATCAATAACGGTGGCCGTATGTTTGTACTCAAAGTTACCATTGAGAAGAGAGGGCTTGCCAACCGCTGATACAATAATGTCGGCGTCCTTTACTAACTGAGGTAAGTTAAGTGTTTTGGAGTGGGCCATGGTAACCGTCGCATCTCGGTGTAGAAGCATAAGCGACAAGGGCTTTCCAACAATATCGCTTCGACCAATAACTAGCGCATGTTTGTGTTCGATGGGAATATTGTAAAAATCTAATAAACTAATAATACCAGCAGCGGTGCAGGGTGGAAAAAGTGGGCGGTCTTGAGACAGTAAGCCAGCATTTATGGGATGAAAACCATCGACATCTTTATCGGGGTGAATTTCATCAAACACCACACGACTGCGAATCGGTTTTGGAAGTGGTGCTTGCACCAGAATGCCGTCGGTGCCGGCATCGGTATTTAGTTCTCTTATCAGTGCGATAAGCTGCTCTTCTGTTGTTGAGGCCGGTAAAACACGCATCTCTGAGTGCATGCCGAGTAGGGCGCAGGTATCTGTCTTTTTTTGCACATATAATTTACTCGCGGGGTCATCTCCAACAAGAATAGTTACCAACTTCGGTGGTCGTCGGAAGCGAGCAATATCGGACTTAATTTTTTTAAAGATAATCGATTGAGCAGGCTTTGCTTTTAGCAACATTATTTAGAAAAATAGTCATCTTGAACCCCACCATGCAAGCTCAAAAATTTGACGAAAATCAGCGTGTTGCGTCAGGGGGTTGACGTGCCATTTCTCGTCAATAGTTGAGGGAAGTCTTTTGATGAGTGATTCCGAACTTTGGTGCGCACTATTGTAACGGTTAGTACTAACTGCACATTGATTAACTGCTGAAATTTATTCAGCGAATCGTGCGACACGCGAGGAGTGTTAGTTCTCGGCAAATTCTTCCAATCTGAAAAACGAAAATTGTGAGTCCTGGCCTAAATGGCTTAGGCGTTGCACCAATTATTTCCTAGAGAGGAATAGTAATGGGCTCACCTAACGGGATTTGGTCAGCGGTTTCGGGCGGCATGGCGCAGTCGAATAATATCGATGTCATTGCGAATAATTTAGCCAACTCCGATACAGCAGGCTTTAAACGTGACCAGCCTACGTTTCGCGAGTACTTAACTGCGGTGGAGAATCCACCAAGCCCGGCCATAGATATTCCACGAACGATTTTTAAAGACTCGGACTTCTACCACTTCGACGGCCGTGAGCATGCCTTGGTTGAGATGAATGAGGCGCGAACAGACCATTCGCAAGGACATGCTCGTGTAACAAACTCTGCACTGGATTTCGCTATTAATGGTCCGGGCTTCTTCGTGGTCCAGACGCCGGAGGGTTATCGATTTACACGCGCGGGTGGTTTTAAAGTAAATGCCGAAGGCACGGTCGTAACGACGGATGGTTATCCTGTTTTATCAAATGGTGCTGAGGCAGCAGAGGGTGATGCCCCTGTCGAAGCTGCTCCAAATAATGCTGCAGCTGGTTCAACACCCACTGATGCCGGTCGCGCCCCGGCTGGTGTTGGCGCTCAGGTGGCTGCGCTGAATCCGTTTCGTGACCCACCACCAGGCCAAGAGCCGCAATTGACGCCTATTACACTGACCGGACTTACTGCAGAGACATCGAAACTTTTTGTCAGTAACTCTGGCGAAATCATGGTCAATGGCAACGTTGTTGGAAAGTTTGCGGTGGCAGAGTTTTCTGACCCGAGTGAGTTGAAAAAAACAACATCGACACTCTTTGCTAATGATTCGTTGGCAAATGTGCCTAGAGCATCAAGCTCCAGTCAGATTATGCAGGGTTTTCTAGAGTCTAGTAATGTGAATGCCTTAACTGAAACCATGGAGATGTTAAAAGCCAATCGCGCATTCGAGGCCAATATGAAGGCGATTAGAGCTTACAACGACATGGCCGGAAAAGAAGCCAATGAGGTTGGTAAATTATGATGCGCGCCATTTCGACTGCAACTACGGGCATGCAAGCCCAAGAATCTAAACTAGACCAAATTGCCAACGACATGGCGAACATGAATACGAATGCCTATAAAAAGGGCCGTACGGAATTTCATGATCTCATGTATCAAACGATAAAAGAACCAGGTCGTGGCCCGGCAGGCTTAGATACCCCGGTGGGTGTGCAAGTAGGATCTGGATCACGCGTAGCTGCGCAGTATTTTGTTTTTGAGCAAGGTCCAACACAGGTAACGAATGGCTTATTTGATGTAGCCATTAGCGGGGATGGTTTTTTTGCCGTTCAACGACCCGATGGTCAAATTGCCTACACACGTGATGGAAATTTTACGTTAGATGGCCAGGGGCGTTTGGTTAATAAATCAGGATTCCCTGTTGTGCCGCCCATACAAGTGCCGCAGGGCACGACTGGGGTTGTGATTGCGCCAAATGGCGAAGTAAAAGTTACCGACTCTAAAAACCAAGAGCAGGTTGTCGGGCAAATCAGTTTAGTCTCATTTATTAATCCCTCAGCGTTAAAAAGTATCGGTGGTAACTTACTAGAACCATCTTCGGCTGCTGGCCCTGCTGTGCAGGGCACACCAGGCGAGAATGGCATGGGCGGTTTACAACAAGGCGCACTAGAGGCTTCGAACGTGAATCCGACAGAATCCGTTATGAGTATGATCAAAGCCCAGCGTGTGTTTGAGGGTAATGCAAAAATTGGAACTACAGCTGATCAGATGTGGCAGTCAATAAACAATATAGCAAAATAGATATATATTACATGACATATAAAAACCTATCTTTAAAAATTATATTGTTTTTAATTCATGTGGCGGCACTTTTTATATTTATACGCGCCCTAAATGCCTCTGAATTTTTAACGCATACTAATGCAGACAGAGTTTTTGCACGGAAGCTGCATTTAGTGCCTAAGCTTGAAATCAGTACAAATGAATTTTGCGTTAATCAGATTACAACCGATGTCATGGTTCAGAACAAATGTGCGGTCGAACGGGCGAAGTGTTGTAGTCTAAGCCTTGAAAACAAAAAAACGGTAACGATCACCAGTGATCAAATTCAGCAGGTATTAGATGATCTCGGTCTGCGTGCATTTGCTTTTACGTTTGATCGAGACTCCGTAATAGTCGTTCGCAATAAATACCAGGTCACGCCGGCCGATATTGTTAAGCTACTAAGAAAGAAAATAACGACACAGACCAATAATCCGTCAGCGGTGTTGATCGACAATTTAAATGTATCAACCGTGTCACGCTACCAAACGTTAGAGCTTAACTCGCCCGACGAACTTAACGAGATCACAGTTCAACTGCCAAAAAATGTCGCGACACAAATGTCGGCTGTATTGAGTCACCGGGCACAAGACGTAGTTCTGGAGTTTAGTCTAGAGGTTCTCCAGCCTGGCTTAATCGCCAAGCAGAATCTTACTCAAGGCACTGAAGTAGCATCTGAGCAATTTGAAATTCGTGATGTAAATGTTGTGCAGGCTATTCCGCAGGCCTTTGCTGAACTAGGAGCTGATTTTCTAAAAATCGAGCAAACGCTTCAAGGCACTTTAAAACGTAGCTTGCGACTTGGGGAAGTACTTAAACAGTCGGCCTTAGTACGCACGGTTAAGGCACGATTTGGAGATAGTGTTGTGCTCAATTTACGTACCGATAATTTAAAAATATCTACGAAGGCGATTCTACAAAGCAATGCCGCTATCGGGGATACCGTTACAGTTCAGGTACAGAAAAACAACAAAGTGTTCCGCGGGAAATTAGTCGACAGCGGCACAGTAGAGGTTTGGTTATGAGAATGCTTAAATTGTTTAAGGCGCCCCTGTTTACCTCTATCGCCTTGGTTTTGGCATTTACGCTAAGTGGGTGTGGGTGGATTCAGAGTCTACGTAGAGAGGTTGAGGATGACTCTCCACAGGCACGTTACCAACGCTACCAAGCCGAAACCAATATGGCTCAAGGCCGTAAAGTTATGAACCGCTTTAGGCCGAGTGATCCGGCAACGGTTGATGATGCGCGCACTGCAATTGTGCAAGGCACGCCAGTAGACTACTCGGGTATGCGAGCGAAAGATATTCGTACAACGACACAATCACTAGCCCGAGACAATTTAAAGAATGAAAATAGTCTTTGGGTCGAAGACGGCCAGAACAATTTCTTCTTTTCGCAAAACCGCCAGAAGGTGCCAGGTGATCTAATTACAGTAGTGATTGAAGATGGTTTGCGTCGCGACATGATAACCGCGGTAAAACGGCTATTGCCACCTGAGTATCGCAATCAAGAAGTGCGCATTCCCGGCATTACAAAAGAACCAAAGCGTGAGCCTGCTAGTACGCCAGGCGCTGACGGCGCTACGCCACCGACGCCAGAAGCAGAGCCTGTTGATGACCTTTTAACGGCTGAGGTCTTAGAACGTTATCCGAATGGAAATCTCCGTATTCGCGCAATTAAACGAATTCCGTTTCGTTACCAAACTCGCATTGTTGAAGTTCTAGCAATCGTAAAAAATGCTGAAATTGATGAACGAGATACCGTAAAGTCGTCAAAATTCTTTGAGAACAAAGTTGAGCTCTATCAATGAAATATATATATATAAATTTAATAATTTATTTATTTCTCCAAACGAGCGCCATGGCATCTCGCGTAAAAGATATCGCAAGCCTTAAGGGTGTTCGTGAGAATATTCTATTGGGATATGGCTTGGTGATTGGCCTAAAAGGCACTGGCGACTCTGGCAGCGAAATCACTTCAAAATCGATGTTGCGACTATTTGAAAAAATGGGCATTCAATCCGGAGCCACTGACTTTAAATCAAAAAATGTGGCAGCTGTAATTGTCACTGCAAAGTTGCCAGCATTTGCTCGAGCGGGCACTAGAATCGATGTCACGGTCTCAAGCATTGGTGATGCGGCAAGCCTCGAGGGTGGAACGCTACTAGTAACTCCATTGCGTGCAGGTGATCAGAATATTTATGCCGTGGCGCAAGGCGCAGTATCGTTAGGGACCGTCATGGGTGGTGGCAGTGGCCAAGGTGGTGGGTCGTTTCCAACTACCGCACGCGTACCTAATGGCGCACTCATTGAAAAAGAAGTTGAAGGTAGTTTTACACAGAAAAAAACGTTTGTTTTGAGTTTAAATAATCCTGATTTCACTACCGCGGCAAGACTTTCCCGTCTCGTCAACTCAGAGCTTGGTGGCCGCTATGCAGTGGCACGTGACGCTGGTACAATCGATGTAGTAGCGCCGTTTCATTACGAAGGAAGTGGAGTCGAGTTAATTGCTACGATTGAAAATTTAGAGGTTGAAGCCGACTCTAAGGCGCGTGTGGTACTCAACGAACGTACAGGCACCGTAGTGATTGGCGAGAATGTTAGAATAAGTCAGGTAGGTATTGCGCATGGCGATTTATCAATCGAAGTAGAACCCGCACCTGGAGCAGTAAAAAGCAAAGCTAACAAAGTAAAAGTGGGCACTTTAGAGGGTTCGAATATCAAAGATGTCGTTAAGGGACTAAATGCTTTAGGTGTCTCGTCAAAAGAGATGACCGCGATTTTTCAAGCCTTGCGTGCGGCCGGTGCACTGCAGGCAGAATTAGAGATTTTGTAGGGCGAAATCGTATGCATAGGATGGCACACGGTTAATAACGAAGCGAACAGGAAACAGACTAGGAGAGACTTTATGCCTGCTAGGATGGTGGGTCAGATGCACTCTTTCAGTAAAAAGCTTCGTGTTAATCAGCAGAGCACGGATGCTCAGAGCTCTACAAAAAACAAAGCCATGGTAGGCATGTATCAACATTTTGTGTGGGTGGTGTCTGCCATGGTTTTTGTTTT
>CAZYPH010000009.1:0-4738 GCA_964649095.1 uncultured Oligoflexia bacterium
CGAGTGTTTTATTAAGCGACTGCCACGAATATTGAGTCGCCGCCTGAGCGCTTTCCACCTGACGTTCGGCTGCTAGAGCGCGCGCCTCCATGGCCTGGGCCGAATGATGCGCCTGCGCTAGGGCACCAAAATTTTGCGCCTGAAACAAGTCCCACTGCAGATACACGCCACCAGCGTAACTCGTATTCGTATCGCGAGAGCCGTTTATTAAATGCCCCTGCGCAAATAAACCTGCTCGTGGCAAAAACCGTGCACGTTCGGCGTTGATCGCCTTTTGCGACGCCCACGCACTATGCCATGCCGCCTGCACGGCCGCCGGCTGCTTAGAGTGCTCGTTTGATTGCTGCGGTGAAAGCGGCATTTCGGCATTAACTAATCTTTGCTGCACAAACGACGCAATCGACTCGGCGGACAAACGCCAGTCGACATCAATACGATTTACATTGGTGGACGCGGCAGGCGTGACAGTCTTGGCAAAATGCGCCTGCAGCAGCGCTTGGTTATTCGCCCGCTGCGTTTCTTGCTGCAACTGTAAACCCTCAATGCGATTCAACACGCTCTGCATACCCAATAGCCCCGAATACCCAACAGGATTTGATTTTAGACCAACACGATACTGCTTTACGATGCGCTCTAAACTGACACGCACACCGTTCAGCAGGCGCTCTTGTTCGACTGTCAATAACAAGGCCGCGTAACGACCAGCCGCATCGGCAAACTGCTGACGCTGTTCGGCCCGTTGGCGCCACTGCGAGGCCAGCGACTCTTCTTCAGCGGCTTGCGCCAACGCTGTTTTGAAGCCCCCTTCAAAAAACGTCCAATCGAGCCCCACAACCCCGTGCTGAAAATTCTGCGGTCCCGGCCGATTCAACTGGGTCGGTGCAAAGTCAGCGGCTGTAACAGAACGCTGACCTAATTGCGCCCCCAACACCAACAGTGCGTCATTCGTACGGTAGGTTTGCCCTTCTAAATATAAACGTGGAAACCAATGCCGTGCGGAACGTTGCGCCTGAATCGCTGCAGACTGTTTGGTATGTTCGGCAGCGTCTAATACGGGCGAGTTGTTTTCGATGTGCGACCAGAGTTCGGAAAAATTCGTAATCACGACGCGTTCTGATACCCCCGCACGCGCACCCGAGACGGCGACCAACAACGTGGCCGCTATCAGTAAATAATAACCATTAACTAAAGCCTTAGTTAATGCCCGCTCAAAAATTCGATTTTGGTTAAATGTTACCCTCTTCATAATTATGGAGTGTGTAACTTTTTTTTAGACCAGGCAAGTCTAAATATTATTAAATTATAATATTATAATATATTAAGTACAAAAAAACCCCTAGTAGGCAAAGAGCGCTACTAGGGGTCTTGTTAGTTTAGGATTTTTTTGGGAGATGCCAATTAGAAGCTAATCGTCACACCACCAAAAATCTGCACAAAGTGGTTCTGCGCTAGAGCTTTTCCAGCGTTGTTACGCGCCTGACTCGCATACACGTTGTTGAGATTTTGGTTCATATTAGTCATGCCGTAGTAACCCATATTACCAGCATACGGACTAAAGAAGGCGCCGGGCTCCACCGGTGATGACTGCGTCGAACTTAGCGTATGAAAGTAGCGCGCCCCAGCCATAATCCCGATGTTTTTTGTGATATTGATCTCAACACCACCCTCAGCATACCCACTGAAACCACTTAACGTGATGTCAGGGGCCGCGTTCGGATTAAATTGGCGCAAACTATCACGCGTGCGCTCGTCATAGTTTAAGTAACCACGTCGGTACGCGACACCCAGACCAAAGAATGGGCGTGCTCGCGCATCTTTATCGGTTAAATAAACCCGCGCACCTACGTTAATCACGTTGTCTTTTAAGTTCAAACGTTGAAGTGAACTCATCACAAATCCAGAGCCGTAATTCAGGCTCGAACCTGCACCTAACGCGTAGGTCGAATACGCATAACCCGCCGTTATGGCGAAGTAGCGGCTCACATCAAACGTCAGGTCTACACCCAACGAATAACGCGACTCAATATCATACGTTCGGCTAAACAGATTCGAAAGACCACCCTTCGGCGTAATATGAATCGAGGTTTCTTTCGAAGCCTTCTCTTCGCCCATAGACTCTATTTTAGCTTCTAACTTCGCGTTTTCGGCTTTCACCAAATCAGCCAAGTTTTCACCCTGCGGATTTGCGGCGGCTGGCATCGCCATCACTGTTGCCGGTGGGGCCACTAACGTGCTGCCACTAATCACCGAAGTGTTGTTGCTGTCTTGCACAGCCTTACTAATGTTTTCCGATTTTAAAATCGCGTCCGTACGTTTGAGTTCGTCTTGCAGACGCAGTTCTTCTAATTTGTTTGTTAAAAGATCTTCGTTTTTAATCTCCGTGCGCACACGGTGGCGACGCATGGTTTCTGATTTTGAAAGTTTTTTCTTTTTAGCTGTAACTACAGGTGCAGCCTCAGCAGTGTCCTCGGCGTCCATGTCGACCGATTCTGACTCGACAGGCAACTCCGCCACTCGAACCGACGATTCGGATTCATCAAACACCATCTCAGCATGGGTTGCTGACGATGACGCTAATAAAAGCATCGCCATTAAATTTGTTAAAACTAAAGTACGTTTTTTATATATATCGTTTTTCATAAACTCCTCTACCAACGGCCCGCCAATAAGCAAAACGAAGGCCAAGTTTTATAAATAACTAATATATATAAATAAAAACTATTTATACAAGACTCGCCCGCGCAACTCTATCGGAATATAAACTTTTAAAATATTGCGATTTTTGGATATTATTTGAGCAAGTGGATAGACGTTGGACAGTCTAACACACCCCATTTAGATTTAAGTTTATTGATAGAGTCCTGAACAGAACCTTCGACAGAAACCTATAACGAGGCATTGGTGAAAAATCGTAAAATTGCTGCTGTAATTACAGATATTTTCGGCGACCGCGTCATTATTGGCGAAGCGGAACTCTTGATCCATCTAATTAAAACACTACAGTAGTCTACCTCGTGATATAATATTGGAGTTGATTGAACGCATCCTAAAGGACCCCGTCAAAAAACAAAAAGAAGGAAACTATTTTTCAGCCATTTATTCTACCGGCAGAAAAGTGCGGAATAAACACAAAAAACTTAAACGAGTAAAGTTATGAAAAAAGAAACCATATTTTTTAATCCTATCGGCGGATCAGCACCGCTATCGATTTATTTTTATGAAGTCGGCACCCTGGGCGATGCCATAGAGTCGTTAAACGAAAATGGCGTCGGATGGTTTGCGCCAAACGGCGAACTACTCGCGGTTCAATTTGATAATGTTGAAGAGAAGAATGATGCGCAAGTTTTAGACTTTGACGCTTACAAAGTAGAAGTGCGCGTCAAACAAGGAAAAGTCTCTCACGTAGTTACCCAAATCAAAGAGCAAAAATCAAACACTACAAGGCAACTGAAGCGCAAACACTCGGCAGCGTAACGCTACGGAAACAACAACCCCCGCAGCCGCGTCGAATAACTACCGCCCTGCACATCACGCAAAGGCACTTCGATTTGTTGAAAGAATTGCTGTGCGCGGTCTAATAACCCCAAGCGATACTGCGTCAGATTAATACTCGCCGCATAGCCTGCAAAATACGGCGCGGTAGCGCGGTCGAACATTCCAACACGCGCACGTTCGACTTCGGCTAGCCACTTACTGCCACCAGGAATGCGCCAACGCGCAGGCTCGCGCCACGCTATGTGCGATTGCTGGAAATGCTCTAACACCCCTAACACCACCGGAATTTCACGCGACATTCCCCGCAACACCACCGGCTGTTGCCTGAGTTCAAATATAAAGTCTAACGTTGGTTTGGCGTAGTCTAGGTACGAAGCATCGTTCATCAAAAGAGCAGCTAATGCCGCACCGACTAACACTTCATCTAACAAAATGACGTATTTCTCGGCATTTTCGGCACCGATTGCGTTCGAAATCAAACCAGTGGGTAGGGTCTGCTCTAAATATAACCGTCGCACTAACACCGCCACAGCCTCACGAAAGCGCTCCTGCCCCGTGAGTTGGTAGTAGTGGTAAAACGCCTCTTGCAGATAACTCGAAATAAAACCGCCCTCGCAGGCGCCACCTAAACACTCGCGGTATAAATACTCAGCTGCCTGCTGCATGGAACGCGTCATGGCCTCTAACTGATCGCGCGGATAGCGGTCCCGCGTCAGCTCATCTTCTAATCGCGCGCTGTGGAATTTTTGTCCAAACACGTTTGACAAAGACTCGGACGCACCAAAAATAGATATAAATTTCGTAATATTTAAAAATGGGATCATCGTATGACGGCCGGGATACAATGCAAGCGCTCTTTGATAACGCGCTAGATACGACTGCATACCATCAAACACCAAACGATCACCTGTGAGTAAATAGTCCATCAACTCACCCCCAGCCCACATGTAGATCTCGCCTTTTTCGGCTGCCAACGAAAGGTGGTCGATCGCACGGCCATACCAGTTTTCACGACTACCCAATAAACGCCCCCAATGCTGCGTATCTACCTGAACACGGTGGCGCACGGCCGCAGTAGCCATGTGTAGATATTTGTAGTCGTGCGTGACCAAATAATACCTAAAATACTCCACCGCCATATCGTGATTGCCGTTCAAACGCTGGGCCGACGACCAACTGTGGTGGTCACCAAAATCGATAGCGCCATACATAGAGCGAAGGGTTCCGTTTCCCTTGTGCACAA
>CAZYPH010000009.1:4748-7736 GCA_964649095.1 uncultured Oligoflexia bacterium
TACTCGACAACTTGTTATCAAACGCCGCAGAAATGTTTTGAAAGTAACGTTGTGACACAAATTTTTGTAAACTAGATTTATTGATACCGCTCAGCACAGGCAAATCAGCCTTAGAAGTATTGTATTGCAGGGGGCTGACTTTTGGCCGAATACGATTTTTAAACTCCACCACCGAGTCTTCTAAAGATTCGTTAAGAGCGACCACAAAACTCTCCGTACGCCAACGCCCAGGCCCAAAGTGGTAGCCCGCGTATTTTTGATCGATGGCACTCCACGCACTATCATCAAACTGCAACGTTAAATTGCTACGAGTTTGATCAAAACGAATACCCTTAGGGAACGTTTCGAAAAAGTATTTTGAGACGACATTCAGACGCGAACCCTCAGCATTGATTAACCCCAAAGCTCCTGCTCCATGCGTTGCCCGCTGCTGGCTCTGCTGCCATGCTTGCGAGTCACCGATTTGTAAAAAACTAAACGCGGTCGGGGGCGTTGACGTTTGACTGCCCGTGATATTTTCGAAGATATAATTCTCAGACTTGATGTCACCAACAGTCGACCGAATTTCAGACAGCCCCGAGGCCAAAAAACGATTCAGACTCAAATCTAATATATAATTTCGTATATATTTTTTATTATTAATAGACGCACAGGCGTTCTCAACAGCACAGTTATTGTTCCCCACAAAAATACTGTCTTCAAAGTTTTGCAGAGTAATTTCGAATTCTAGCGCCGCCCTATCGGCGTAGGCTGTAATACGGGCAAAGTAACCTAAAGTAGCCTCTGAGGCGCTCACACCCAACGGAGTAATTTTTAAGACGACACGCAACGGCCCCAACTCTTCAACCACCACACTCACCGGACGACGAAACAAAGTGCTATAAACATGCCCTGTGGTTAATTTATTAAACGCAATCGCCCCTCTATCGCGTAAACCGAAATGATTTAGGTCCGGAATAGTACGCCCCGACTTTAAAAAATCGCCCGCCGTCATGGCCTCACGATCGCCCGAAAGTGTTAAGCACATTCCATTTACCAAAATGGGTTTTATTTGGTTGTTCGAAGTTTTTTCGGAAAAATAACCAGGCAGAAATAAACCGTTACACGCTGGTAGTGACTGTCCCGGAAAGACAGCCGCAAATCGGCTCGGATCTTTCACAAACTGAAACCGCATTTTGTTGTTTTCTAACGTAACGAGATCAGCATTTTGCGTAACACCCAAACCCAATGGCAGCTGCGCTACGGGCGCGCCATCGACTGCAGCCACCGCTACACTATAGGTTTTAATCTCTTGAGCTTGCAGCCCCGCATGCACCAGTATTTCGACCCACTTCAGCGACCCATCGGGCCACGCCATCGAAAGCATACGCGCCTGATGCGGCACAAGATTTCCTTGGTCATCTAAAATCCGCAGGCGCGACAACGCTGGCAGCTGCCCCTGGGCAAAAGGGATGCCGCCACTGACAAATGCTCGTGGCCTTGCGATATTGGTTTGGTTTTTTACCTCAAACGTAAATAGCGGCTGCAGCATCCCAGACTGCGCCCACGCAGCCGACGGCGACTGCGCCAGCCACACCACCACCACAAAAACAACAAACCCCCAACTTCCACCCAATACCGCAAAACCACAATTATTTTTCACAAACTTAAATTTATAAATAAAAAATGTTTATAACAATTTATTTATCAACACGCTGGCGCTAGCTGTGGTATTACTGCCCGGCAAACAAGTTCTGTTTTGTCTGTCGATTGCAATTATTATGGCGAGATTCGTAGTAACTATTAAATATTTTCTATTTACTGCCTGCATTATCTACGATTCGGCTGCGCACTCCACACCCAGAACACCCAAAATATCGATGGCGCCCACGACAACGACACTCGCCGTTTCGATTCAAGACCGTTGCAACGTCGCGCTCACAGCCCAGACTGCATGGTCGTGGCGCGACGCCATTAACAGCCCAATTGCCCCCCAGTTTCAACACAACTTCACACGCGCCGTGCCTCTACTCCCCTCAGGCCACGAAACCTCGGGCTACCATTTTTTTATCACGGCCGAGCCCGGCACCGGCAAAACTACTTTAGTCCAGCAACTAGCAAACCACTGGGCCCACACCCGCCACGGCAGCGGGGGGGGGGCTTACCGGTCTACCTCAATCTGGAGCCCATCATTGACCAACCAGAGTCCCAATTCACGGCTACGCCACACGACTTTGCCCAACGTTTTTTATCCGCTATCTTAGAAAGCGCCCAAAAATCCCCCAATCGCCTACCCCGGCGCCTAATACGCCGCTATCGGTATTTTACAAACCAGCCTGACTTAATGGCTCAAATCCACAACGCCGCAGATATCCCGGGCTTCATCGCCACCATCACACAAGAACTCAGGCGAGCAGGCCTAAACCCGCTTTTGATCGTAAACGAAGGGGAGGGGTTGTTTTTTGGCAGGCGGCAACCCATTGAAAATTTTGGCGGCCACATCAACCCGATGCGCCCCTGGATCACTGGTGTGAGCTCCGACGGTCTGAACGCCCGTTTTGAACCCGGCGTTGCGGTTTTCATGCAGAGCATACTCCCAGCAATCTGGACGAGTCCCAGCCCAGGTAACTTTGCCCCAAAAGACTACACACCCGGCGGCCTTCACAGAGGCTTCACCCGGTACCTCTACACACACAACCCCCACGCTGCCGTACACCACTTGCACACTACCCCGATTGATCGCGATACGTTACGAACCTATCTCAACACCCTTACTCAAAACACCAGCATACGTGTCGATGAGCCTGCCCTAGACCGACTAATAGAGGCCTCAAACGGTGCACCAATCGCACTACGTGCGATTTTGGGAGAACTACCCAATGCAGCGACCACGATTACGGCCGCACATATTTCTCGCGCCGCCGCACGAGCGCGCCTATTGGTCATCAACCGCGCCGGCCACTGGAACGCCCCACGCCCCCGAGCACTTCGTTACGACATCGGCCCGTC
>CAZYPH010000009.1:7746-37730 GCA_964649095.1 uncultured Oligoflexia bacterium
CCCGTCGCCGAGTTTACCATCAGACTTGTCAAACACTGAGGGCACGCCTCAGGGCCTCGACTGGCTAGAAACCATTAACAAACGCTGGCACCGCTGGCGAAACATCCGCCCAAGCAGCACGGAGCCACACCAGCAACCACCGCCCCCAGAAAGCCCAGAGGGCTTTCGTTATGCGCTTGAAAACGTGTTACCTGAGTATGTGTCGGTTACCAACGACGCCTTAGCCACTCTCTACGCCGCGACGGGTGGCAACCTAGAACGGGCGCGGTATGTTTTGCAGCGACTCCCGTCCGACTATTTGCGACTCACACGAGCGAACCTGGCATTGGTACTAGCGGAACTGCCCGTAGAACTCGGTGAAAGCACCCCCGCGCCCTAAAAACACAGAACCATAATTATGCACCGTATAAATTTTTCTATTGCACGGCCTACGCAACGTGCTTATAACAACAAACGGCCCAAGCAATTGGGCTCGGTGCAGACGGATTGGGTAATCTAACTACCCCTATACCCCCTTAAGTCCCCATTTACCCAATCCGTCTGTATTAACTGCCAGCCCAATCAAAACAAATTCACAAATAAAATCAAAACCCTAGCTAACAGCCATGACCGATGGTGATGCTGTATTTCGTGCTCAAATAACACTCGATAGCTTCGCGATTTGGGTTACCCAAGGCACTCGAATAGACAATGACCTCGGCAACGTCGCCGGTAAAATACTGCATGCCTACGTTCACAATTCGGCCAATCTCAAAAAGCCCGTCCGAGGTTGCTAACGTAGCCCCCGACGATGCCGCCAAAGCCGATCCCGCCGTCCCATCTAAATAGAACACGTTAGCAGCATCGTTAATCGCACTACCCGCTTGATAGACGTAAGAGGCAATATGAAAGTTGGTATCGTTTAATGTCGCCACGTTCGAACCCGAACCCGCGAATTCCATGCCTATACGCGAAGCAGACCCCGTGTGGTACAAGCCGATCCTTTGCTGCCCGGCATTCACACCACCCCAGCCAAGAATCTCTTCATCGGTCGCTGCGTTATTGACTTTAAAGACGGCAAAAAGCGTGCGCGCCGCAGAACCAGTCGGAAGTGCCGCATCGGTCGGGCCAACTACATACGTGCTACTCGCAGAAGAGAACCTAAAAACGGGGTGACTGTTAACGACGTTCGTTTTGTACGTTGGACGATTACCTAAGTTAAGCTGTACTAAGTGACTCATTTTTGACGACGCATCCGATACAAACGTCAGCTTGTCGTTATCACTAAGCGTATGGGTATCGGCACGCAACCAAAGCACCAAACCCGCTACGTTAGCGGGCGAACCTACTCCTGGGCAGGTAGCCGAGCCATTCACAGCCGTGCCGGAAGCATTATAGGCATAATGCCCCGAACACACTTGCCCTGCCGCCGCGATAGTACCGCTCCCTGCAGCGCCCTGACATACCGCCGTGCCGGCACTACCCAGAATACTAGTCGTAGAACACACCTCCGAGGTCGCAAGGCCTGTTAAACTAGAAACATAACCCGCCCCAGAGAACGCTCCAGTCAAGTTAAACGCTCCGTGATTGGTCATCGTACCGGTGGCAATCGCACCACTCGAGTTTACAAAGGTTTTTGTGGCTAACACATCGCCCACTACAGCTGTGCCCGTACTGGGGCACGAGGCTGAAACGGACGTATCGCTCCCCGCTCCAGCCGACGACCCGCCACCCACGGTCGGTATCGACGTTAAACTGGGGCCAATGCAGGCACTAGAAGATACAATTAGTAAACCTAACACCACAACGCGGCTGCTCTGCCTTAAGCGTTGAAAGTCCCTTCGCTGCCTAAATACTAAAAGGACATGTCTCAGACAGGACATGGCTCCATCACAGCTCATTAGCACCCCGCTAACCCCAAGGAAAACTTCGTACTCAGGTAACATTCCACGGTGGTAAGCTCGCCTGAAGACAGTGCCTTATTGAAAACTATGACCTCAGCGATGTCGCCATTGTAGCTGCGGCCCCACCAGGGATCATTCACGTGAGCCGCTATCGCAAATCTGGCGGGCTCTGACACATTCATGACCTGAACATTCGAATAGGTTTCTACGCGGTTGACATAGCCCTTATGAACATTCCCCGGAGTACCGTAATACATCAAAGTGAGGACATACCAAGTCTCTGCGGTAAGCGTCGTATTTAGAAATTCATTGGTATTTGTGTTGTTTTGTTGAATCACAAAGTTGTGCGCTGCGTGGTCATAATCGATAATATCCGCATAGGTCCGCTGTGTAGCCCGCGGGCGAGTTACCACAATGGCTGTAAATGCATGAGTACTGGGATCAGTCAGGGTAATCGTGTCTGTCGTCTGTAGATATTGCGAACTACCGCTATCAAACTCTACCACCGCATACCCGTTCAGTTCATTCGTTTTTAACGTAGGCCGAGCGGATTGCGTCACCTGTAGCGCATGGTTCAAACTAGAAGAACTATCGAGCCAAAAGACAGGTCTGGAATTATTAGCACCGAGGGCACCCAAATTTTCGGGTCGAAACCAAAGTTTAATATTACCTACAGCAGCAACGGCGGCATTCGTATTTTCAAGGCACGTAGCCGAGCCATTCACAGCCGTGCCTGAAGCATTATAGGCATAATGCCCCGAACACACTTGCCCTGCCGCCGCGATAGTACCGCTCCCTGCAGCGCCCTGACATACCGCCGTGCCGGCACTACCCAGAATACTAGTCGTAGAACACACCTCCGAGGTCGCAAGGCCTGTTAAACTAGAAACATAACCCGCCCCAGAGAACGCTCCAGTCAAGTTAAACGCTCCGTGATTGGTCATCGTACCGGTGGCAATCGCACCACTCGAGTTTACAAAGGTTTTTGTGGCTAACACATCGCCCACTACAGCTGTGCCCGTACTGGGGCACGAGGCTGAAACGGACGTATCGCTCCCCGCTCCAGCCGACGACCCGCCACCTACGGTCGGTATCGACGTTAAACTGGGGCCGATACAACCGGTGACCATCAAAAGAGAAAAAACAAACACGAGCGTACGTTGCAACAGGCACCCACGAAGTGTGTCCACCTGCTGGTGCTGTTTTTGTACCGACCACATCAGTCGCAATAGATTCATACAACCGCATTTCGACTTCCGTACAAAAAACCACACCCAGTATTTTCTGCCCTAGGCAGAATAGGTGAGAATCATCAGTGCGAGACCAGCTGCTGACCGATCGAATTGCGCAGATAGTTGTGACCGCAGGTGCGTGCTGTGTTTCTGACTCGTCTGCAGGGGTCACTTCAAAAATCGTAACGGATTTCTAAAAAACTCATCCGCTGGCACAACAGATATATTGTTTTCTGTATATTTATGATCACCAGTATAAATCAGAGTGCATTGTGCCATGGGATAGTCCTGCTGAAAGAGACGCAACCCTGCAAAATCTTCAGCGCGCAGCCTCGAGGTAGACTTCATTTCAAATGCGCGGAGCCCATGCTCACCGTAGAGCACTAAATCCACTTCGTGTTTTGATTTTGTACGCCAGTAGTAAAGCCCATAACCCAAAGACAAGTAACTATTCAGGGCGCGGATTTCATTTAAGACCAGTGTTTCCAACGCAGGCCCCGATAGTTCGAAAGTGCTGTCTAGTGGGCCACGTGGTCTGAGAATTTGAAAAACTCCGGCATCAAAGAAGAAGAATTTTGTTTTAGTCACAAGCTCTCGTTTGGCGCGACGGCTAAATACGGGCAGTCGGGTGCTCAGCAGGAGATCCTCCAGAATCAAAAAATAATCCTCCACAACCTTTCTATCTACCTGCGCATCGCGTGCGACGTTGGTCACAACAAGGGGCTGTGCCTGGGAATAGCTAGCGATTTCCAAAAAACGCCGAAAAGCCCCGATATTCCTGGTCAACCCCTCCTGCTGCACTTCTTCTTTAAGATAAAGACGCACATAACTTTCCAGATACGCTTTAGGATCGGATTCATGCATTAACGCTGGCAGAGTGCCCCATTGAAGCGCCCTCTTTAGATCAAAATGGGCGCCTAGCTCGGCAGCGGTAAGCGGAAAACACTCGTAATGCAGGGCGCGCCCAGCCAGTAAATTAGCAGCACCGCGCTTGAGTTTTCGGGCACTGGAACCTGTCAGGATAAAAACCAATTTTTTACTCTCGATGAGTCGGTGCACTTCGTCCAACAAGCGCGGTAGTTTTTGAACTTCATCAATAATAATGGGTTGATCAAGATCACTTCGTCTGATCAGGCTCAGTAGGTCTTGGGGATGGGAGAGAAGGCGATTATACGTCTCATCCGCTAGCAGGTCTATAAACGGACTACCCGGATACGTTTGCCGAAGCCACGTCGTTTTGCCGGTACCGCGCGGGCCCAGTAGAAAAAAACTTTTATCGATTAAGGGTTTTATTAAACGCCGGACTTCGTTTAGTAATTTTCTATTTTCCATTATGGCCTCGATAAGACCATTTTAGAGACTATTATGGCCTTATCAAGGCCATAATAGATTACGCTTGAAACTATTGAGATTATTGTTCATTTTTTACTCGAACATGGGCGTTGCTGTATTTTCTTTGACACCTAAAGGCCCCCGCACCAACCACTACTCTCTTCTAACGCGCACCAAAACAACGCAACCGTACTTCCACCGTGCATTCCACGCGCTGTACCCCCAACACACAATTGCGCAGCACGCGCTCGGGGGCCAGGTTTAGATCAACACGTCCACCCTGACGGCGGCATGACTCCTGCGCGCTCACCCGGGCGTTGTTAACCGACGTGGCGGCAATACGTTCAGTTTCGGCCTGCTCAAGTGCCATGGGGCAAGTCGGCTGCCCCGCGGCGCCACAAGCAACGTCTTCACGGTGCGCGCCGACAACGACACGAAAACCCACCCCCCCAGAGATCGCAACCTGCGGCACGCTTCGGACAGCATGGCCATCTCGACCATCCCGACCACGTGGAATACTCAAGCCACCCGGTACGGCAACGTGCACAGCCCCACGCGCCCCACCGCGGACCAATACGGGCGTGGGCGTCTCGGTGGTGCTGACCACCGTAGTGGCATCGGGTTGTGTAACCGGTGGTCTCATATGGCATCGCAGCGAGGAGATCACCGGAGTATTATTCCCCGAGTTCGAATTCCAATAGGTGAGTGCGCGATCGTCAGTAGTCGCCAACAGATTCGAAGCTCTAGAAGACGCGTAGAGCGGCTGCAGCGAAGCCGTCCACAACGCCGTTTGCATAGCGCCATCGCCTTGTAGCGCGTCACCATAACCATAGAGGTGGCACAGCAGATCACGATCTATCGATGCGCCAAAGTTGATACCAATGTCAGAATGATCTAAACGCAACTCCCTCAACAGAGGCCTTATGATCGTCACCGTCCGACTAGATTCATTGACCACAACACTTTGCGCTAAAAAATGGTCTGCTATACATCGCGGATCCCGCTCATTTGGCCGCCCCTGGCAAGGGGAAGGCTCAGCATTGGGGTAGGGCTTGCACACGAGAAGCCAAGCCACCAGACCTCCACCGTGGGCAAGACCTAGAAATTCACCATCGGCATTTACCAAAACTCTATTGTTATCCCGCCTGGGATCGGACTCAGGCTGCCCAAAACCACCTGTTTGCCCAAGGCCCCGATACCAAAGCGCACGGTCGTAACCAAAATTCCGACAAATACCGGTTACGGTAGCAGGGTCATCGCGGCCATTTAACGCAAACAACCGACCGCAGTTGAGACAACGCCCCGCTTCGTCGCGCCTAGTGTCGCTCGGACTAGGCCACACGCCCGGCACCAGAAAACTCGGATTCCCCAAAACCAAACTACCATCGGGCAGTAGCCGTTCCATCTCAGCCGAGACGGAGCTGTTGCGCCTCGGCGCATTGTGTTGCGCGAAAACCGCTGGCACGGAAGACATAAAAAATCCGACGCTTAATAAACTTAAAAACACCGATCGCAACATACAACCTCACTTAAAATACTGTTGAATAGCTCACAGCATAACCCGCGCACCGCGACCACTCAACGCATAGCGTTATTTTTATAACCATTGCTGAAACCGCAATTTAAATTACAATTTTGAGATGAATCAAAAGTGGGTACCGGTTTTGGCTCTGGCGTTTATGACCATCGTATTTTTGGGGGCCGCTATTTGGGAGTTGCACCGCAGCCTAACGTTCGTACAAAAGGGGCGCAAAACACGGGGCACAGTATTACGGTATGAAGAAAATATTTTTGAACGCGACCGCAAACGCCCCTCAGAGTATCGCTACCACCGTATTGTTAGTTTTATCTCTCACAACGGCCAACAAATCGAAGCCCAAGACCCTACTCTGGTAATGGATAGCCCTGAGGCCATCGGACGATCGGTTGAGCTCTATTATTTAACCGATGACCCCAAACAGATCCGCGTAGGCAGCCCTCTACATGTCGTGCGCATAGGGTTAATGCTGATCGTTGCTGCGCTGTTGTCGTTTGCGGGTGGGGTTATTTTTTATAAAAAATAATATATATATAAAATTTTTTATCTAAATTAGGCTGTGCGTTTAAACACAAATTTGATTTCGAGTTTCTAAAAAAGCAACTCCCCAAAGGATCAAGCCATAGACGACACTACGTCGTTGCTGAATATGCGGGAAGACCATCCGCACCCCGATACTCGCGTAAAAACTTGTTAATACTTCGACATGTCTCCAATTGCTTAAATCTGTGTGTCCACTTTTTCGGGGGGACTTACACTATCAAAGAGCGCTTTTACGCCTTCACAAAGTGGCCGTTTTGCTAGCTCTGGTCTTCGGCCACACAAATCAGACAACGCCTTCAGATTACTAACCTGCATCTCCTTGCTGTAGTCTCTTGCTACAGCAAACACCGTTAACCTTTTGCCATCCCGAACAACTTCCAATTTAATTTTATCTAAATTAGGAGCAGTATTTGAAAACCGAACGAAATCATCCCACGAGATCACCCGCTGATCATTTAAACGAAGAACAACATCCCCCCGTTTGAGAATATTAGCATTCTTAGACCATTCCGACACTGAAGTAATCTGTGCCGCCCCCAACAAATCCTTCACAAAGGGCTTTACATCGGCCGACGAAATCGAATCACCCTGCAAATCCAAAACGTGAATTCTATTTAAACAAGTCACTTCTACTGTATATTTAGGAAAATTTCGTCGATCCACCCATGAGGACCCTGCAACCTGGTTAGCCCCTGTGGAATAGGTGCTGGATCGGATTACTTCGTCAGTGGTTGAGCGATTCTCGCTAAAGCCGACAACCGCAATCCTGAAGCGACCATCATTTAAGCAGAACTCGTAGGCGCGAAAGTACGCGTAGTCTTCGGCCGCAGCGGCTGAGGTATGCTCATTTCCAGCAAAACCGACCGTGGCCATGTAGTCGGAAAGGACCGTCTGATAATAACCCCCATCTTTACCCTCGACATAAGGCTCAAACCTACTTGGTCGAACAAAAAGTGCACAACTTGCTGACAATAGACCACCTATTAAGGCCAAACTGAAGTATCTCATAATTATACTTTCCTTTTTCTTTAATGCCATCGCTAGCAGATTGCATCGTTGTGGCGCCCCGCGCGTTACAAAGGCACAGATTATAAAGTCTATATATATCTACGTGTCGGAGCATTCGCTAAAAAGCCCCAGTAGGCACAAAATACCTTAGGCCAAAAACGAGCGAATTTGCCCCTCTGTTCCGTCCCAGCTACCCGACGGCAGTTTTAGTGACTCAATTCCCACATAAACGACGACACTTTTTGGGCAGCAATTCCCAGATAACCGACGACCCCAAACAGATCCGCGTAGGCAGCCCTCTACATGTCGTGCGCATAGGGTTAATGCTGATCGTTGCTGCGCTGTTGTCGTTTGCGGGTGGGGTTATTTTTTATAAAAAATAATATATATACAAAATTTTTTATATAACTAGGCTGTGCGTTTAAACTCAAATTCGATCCCGAGTTTTTCTAAATAACGAATCAATCGATCAATCGTAAACTCGTTAAAACGATACCGAAGCAGCTTACTGACTAGCGCCTCTCCGATTTCTAATTTCTGTGCCAACTCACGTTGGTTCAGATTATTCTGGCGTTTGAAGATAATAAGTTCAGCACAAATATCCCGTTTAATACGATCAGATAGCGACGCGTCCGGCGGAATACTTGCACTATACAGTTCTGGATTCGCATCAAATTTTTTTAGAACTTTCTCAATTGCACGACTTTTCGGCCATTTTGTCATAAGACGGATCCTTTCACTCGAAAGGCGTTGATCACACCTAAAAAATCCTCATCACAATATGTAAGAATAATTCGATAGGTTTTTTTGTTAACGGTAACCTCTGTTGCAAAGTACTGAAACCCATCTTCATCAACAGCGGCATCAGGCTCGATATCTGTTCCGTGAATAGCGCGAACCAGTTGAATAATAATCTCATCAGACATATCTGGATGCTTTTCCTCATAATGAGGATCGATCACTAGACGGCTAAACTGACGATCATTCAACGCAACAATTACAGTATATTCACGCCGCTGATTACTAGACACAACCAGCATGCTACATTTATTTCTAAATTTGTCAATCTAAACACAGAATGACATAATTGAATTTCACACAAGTTAACAAAATGAACGTCGCATTGAAGCAGACGCCCTGTTTTCCAGCCAAACACAAATACAACGCCAGCGTTTGGCTGCAAAACAGGCCAGATGCGCGAAGCGAGGGAGGCGCGAAGCCATTTAACTTCTGTGTTAAGTGTGGGATTTTGGCTTCAGACAAGGAAGTTTCTGGGGCGAAAACCGGAGTGTACACAAAAGTACATGAGGATTTTCGCCCCGGAAACTGACGCAGGATCAAGCCAAAAGCACCACTTAACAGCCAAACGCTAGCGGAAGCCGCCGGGGGGGCGATACCGATGCATCCTCTCCGAACTAGCAAACTGCTCCGTCAAAGCCCCACGCACTTTACGATCAAACACTCCGCGAATACGACCTTGAAAAGAACGCGCTACTCCGATAACCGCCACGACTAATACAAACAAAAAGACAACGTACTCTAACGTGCCCTGCCCGCTTTGATTTTTTTTACACTTCGTTTTGTTTTTGATGTCGACCGCGCCCATGTATTTTTTCCCAAGACTCGTTTGTAGATAGTATCGACATGAGCAAGGTAGTTCTCAACATCACCCAGCGCAAAAAAGGCACGTTTTGACTTAAAATACCCGGCAGATTCTACTTGGGGCCATAGTAGCTGGAAAAAATCTTCCCCTGTATTCCAAGCCTTATGCGCATTTTCTTGCACAAGAGCATAGGCAGTTTCACGTGACAGCCCCTGATCGACGAGTGCGTTTAACACTAATCCTGAAGCATATATACGATTTGTAATACCTAGATTTTTTTTGACATTCGACGTACGCACGCTGAGCGACTTAATTAACGTCGTCAATCGCCGCAGTGCATAATGGCACAACGACGTCGCATCGGGCGCCATCATACGCTCGACCGAACTATGCGAGATATCACGCTCGTGCCACAGGGCTACGTTATCGAGCGCTAACGCACCATATGATTTTAATAAACGCGCAAGGCCTGTTAAGTTTTCGGCGCTGATCGGATTTTTTTTATGTGGCATCGCACTACTGCCTTTTTGGCCTTTACTAAAACCTTCTTCAATTTCTTGAACCTCGGTGCGCTGCAAGTGGCGAAGCTCAACGCATAATCGCTCAATCGATGCTCCGATTGCGGCGATGGCTAGAAATAACTGTGCATGGCGGTCACGGGGCACTACTTGAGTCGATACGGGTTCGACGTCTAAACCTAACTGACGCAGAGCCTCAGCTTCAATCTGAGGCGACAGCACGCCATAAGCCCCTACAGCACCTGATAACTTACCAAAGGAGATCGCCATAACAGCATCTACCAGCTGTGTGCGACGCCGCTCGAACTCAGCAAAGGCACTTAGAAATTTTAATCCAAACGAGGTTGGCTCGGCATGTACACCATGAGTACGCCCGATAGTGGGTAATTTGCGGTAGCGCAAGGCCATGAGCCTCAAGGCCGCTAACAATGCATTTAATTCTTCTAATATAAATTGGCTGGCCTCTCTCAACTGGCAGGCTAATGCGGTATCAACCACGTCAGAGCTTGTTAGACCGTAATGAAAATAGGCCCCTTCGGCACCACATTGTTCGGTAATGGACGTACAGAAGGCGATCACGTCGTGTTTAGTAGTCTTTTCTAAGTCATAAATACGTTCTGGCAACACACGTACTTTTTTCTTAATGCGAGCGGCCGTACCATGCGGAACGCGCTTAAACTTTTCACAAGCCTTTAAAACAGCTAGTTCCACAACAAGAAACGTCTCAAATTTCTTTTTATCAGACCAAAAGTCACGAAATTCTGCGGTAGTATATCGGGCAATCACAAATATATATCCTTTTAATTATATGTATTTTTCTGAATACTATCGATTATTCGAGCATAATTCATCAGTTCCCCACTCGGCCCCAACACATTGCTGACGGCTGCGCCAGAAAAGAATAAATTCGAATACTCTGAGGCCCACGACAAGTCCCACATTTTTTGATGTTCTTTAGTAGACGGCAACACAAACAACTGCCTTGCTGATGGCGGGGCTAACAAGTCGATCTTTGAATCAACAAAATCAATATATTCATATTTTCGAATATCGGGCTCTATCGCAACTATCGAATTTTTAATAAGCGGAAACTCTTCACACACCCGCTGCAAAACCCGTTTACAAGTTTTTTGTAGGCGCACCAAATCATGGCTACTCGATTGGTTGCGCACAACAAACTCTACACGTAATGTTTCGTAACTATTCGACGTTTCATTTTTTGGTAGCCGTTCACAACGAATTAGATTTTCTTCCGACAAAACATCGACGTCGGCATTCAACCAAACTGCAAAACGCTCTAAGCCACTAGGCAGGGCATTCGAGTCCACCACGATTTCAAACTGCACACGCCGATACAAAGCTTCAACTTTACGAAACTCATCCAAAAAATAGAACTGTGTCGACGACGACCGCATCACACGATAGTGATCATACCCAAGAATACAATACTGAGCATCTAAAACGCCGGCCGCGTGCGTGGTAATTAATTGCCAGCCATTCTTTTGTCGTTCAATACCGATAACACGGGTGTCCTCTAAAATCTGACACGGCAATTTAGCCTCTAAAATTTTTTGCTTTATAAACTGTTTTAATTCATACCCAGAGTCTGTGGTTGCTAAAATAGGCTGCGATAACAACACTGCAGCACGCAACACCTGTTGGTAACTTAATCGCTCCGGCGCAACATACGTAGTAGCTGCGATAAGTGACTGAACGGACCGTATTTCGTTCTGTGTGATTTTCGAGATCGCCGTCCGTTCAAAATTAAAATCATTTGCCTCCGCAAAATCTTTGGGTCGCCAATAACGCTGGGCACTTTGCATTAACCCAACCAGCGGGCGCACCAACGGTTTTATAGCATTCTGATTGCCGGGCGCATAAACTTGAATTGGCCACTCAATCGCCTTAAAAAAAACCCGCCAAGGCAAATCATACGAACTTCCTTGAGAAAGCGCAGACCGCCCAGAGCGCAAAAAAGGATTTTCTACTAAATATTGGTGCGAGCGCCGTGACTGTGGCGACATCAGAAAAATCGGCGTATCAAGCTTTGAAAAACGTGACGCTACGGGCGTCAATAAATGACCAACAATATGTAACAGCCGCCCGATTTTGTTTTGAGGAGAGTACACCTGCAGATCAAGATCTGCCAATTGACCAAGACCCAAAAACGGCAATACTGAGTGCCGACTGCTACTCGCCGGATCAATTAAAACAACACTCCAACCCAATTGAGACAATAACATGGCCGCCAAATAGTCTGCGACGGTGTCTCCATATATTAGTATTTTATTATATATAACGTCTTTACTATTCTCTTTTTTTATTCCCTGAACGGAATCGGGGCGCAGTTTCTTCGACCTTAGTACAATCTTAGACTTTTTATCTTTTGACTCCATAAACCTATTTCGATTGTAGCTCTAGTGGTGTCACACACACTCCAACGGCGCGGCACACTTCCACTTTTTTTGGTAACACACGCGCTGAGGACGGTGCTTTGTAGCCTTGCTGGCCGGGCAATAAATTCGAGATTACTTTGTACGCATGAAACGCAATCGTGCGGGAGCTGTTTCCCACCTCGACTAAACGGCCAATCACTTCTAAATAATCGCCGGCTGTGACGGGTGCTAGAAATTCGACGCTTTTATAGGCTCGAAACAACCCCTCATCGCCATCCAGGCGAATTAAGATCTCGGTCGCAACATCACCAAAATACTGCAACACTTTTGCGCCATCGACCAAATTGCCCGCATAATGCGCATCGTGCGACGCGACACGTACACGAATGATCGATTCAATTTTTGGTAACTGCTTTTTTTGTTTTGGAATTGATTTTTTCAACGTTGCCGCCCTCAAGAATGATGTTCTTTTAGTAGGCCATTGGGGGCTGCTTGTAGTCAAGGTTGTTGGCGTGCCACCAATACTCTGCACAATGGCCACTCATATTAAACAGTAGCGTTCGACAATGCGCGCACTGGCGCCCTGATGGTCGGCACGAAATTTCTCTAACCTCAAGACTCGCTGCTCTGCAGCGACTTTATCCCGCGCGTATTCTAAATCATCGTGTTGTAACTTTTGAAGTGTGGCATTCCACGTTCCGGCATCAACAGAAGGCACCACAGTAAGTAAACCGAGCTCTTCTAAAACATAGGTCTCTGGGCTTCGCTCGCGTTTGGGCCCGATAATAACCTGGCAACCAGCCAACAACGGTTCGATTACGCTGTGGGTATTTTTATAAACACTGCCACCTACAAAAGCCCCCCAAGCCACTTGGTAGAGCGGTGCCAAAACCCCCTTCATGGCGATGATAAAAACGTGTCTCTGGGGCACTGCATTGCGGGCTGGCGGTATACTCAACAACGCACGAAGCTCGTCTAAGTTACGCACCACCGATACTTTGTAATTCTGTTTCTCTTCAAAGAGCTTAAATTGTTTTTGATAACGCGGCGATTCCACGTCTTCAATTTCGTGGGGGACCCAGAAAATATTTTGAAACGCTAGGGCCCCTAGCTCGGCCGTCGATAAAAAAACATCCACATCTTCGGGCCACATACTGCCCAATACAAACGATTCCGATTTAGAAAATCGCGCCTTCAATTGTGCCACGACGTCGACCACAGCACTAGGCTGCGCCAACCGTTTTACAACCTGCTCCACGCGAGTATCGCCGCTTACACCTATTGAAAAACGCTGCCCATCTAGTACACCTACGAGCTTTTGAAACTGCGATGCGATTTTGTCATAACCAAAATCAACAGCATCTACATACCACCACAGATACTTTTCAACCCACGTCCAACGCCGCGGCGGCACAGCGTCAACGACCACCACGCTGATATGCGCTTTTTTTACTTCAGACAACAAACCAGGCCAAAAATCGTATTTAGTTAATATTAGTTTTTTTGTATTTAACGCGACTAGTCTTTTGACAAAATTTCTCGGAATGCCAAACCCATCGTGTGGTAGCGGGCTAACCAATACAATATTGCTGTTTTTCACAAACACAGACCGAGCGCTTTGCACAGCCGATACCGAGTAGTACGTCAACACAACACCAATCGATCGCTGCCCACAGGCTTCAATAATGGGCAGAGCATATTCTAACTCACCGGCACTAGCGACATGTACCCAAATTACAGAATGAAAGTTATCACCAGGGCGACACTCTGTAACGGCCGCCCGCCAAACCGAACGCAGTCGTAGCGTCTGTTGAATTTTTTTATTAAACGGTGCCAGCAAATGGGCTGCTAAAAGCAGCAATGGATAAATAATATAACTATATATATATATCATATATAATATATCTTAAGTATGCGTATCTAGATATACTGATTTCGCATCATCGTTATAACCAAACAACTCACCAAAACGCCCCCATTGAATCAACGTATCAAATACTTGCTCGGGGTTTTCGTTAGGCAACCACTCGTGAATGGCTTGAATGGCTTCTTCTTGAGGCAGCGTCGCATCTTCGGCTTGTTCTAAACGTTCTTTAAACAGCTGCACCAATTTCAACGATAGCATGCGTTCGTAGACCATACGTTTCTGGCCGTTGATGTCGAGCCGGATAAATGACCGTCCAATATCGGTCAATACGACAGCGTTTTTGGGAGTATCGACAAAATCTAAAAGCTCGGCGGCTTTTGCTAACACCAGTGTTTGCAACGACTCTTGCCCCAATTTCTGCGCGAGTGCAAACGCATCGGCCCGACCACCTTCGTTCGCTACGACACCCAAAAAACCTACGATTTCGTTAATCGGTACGTTAGGCAACGACTCTACCGTATTGCCTGCAAACGTCGGTGGCGCCCAGTCTGGCGTGTCTGGAATAATGGCCTGCGTAATCACATCATGGATACTCTCTACCAATGTTTTAAACGCGTTCGACTTTTCATCGCGTGGATACGGCAAATCGTTTTTAATCGAAAATTTAATTTGACCGGGGTTTGTACCCATTACCAAAATTCGCGAACCCATCGAGACCGCTTCGGTAATATTATGTGTGATCATCACAATACTTTCCGTGTTGGTTTTTTTGGATAACCAAAGATTCAACACTTCTTTGCGTAGAGCCTCTGCGGTTAAAACATCTAACGCACTAAACGGCTCGTCTAGACACAACACCGGTCGCTCCATTACGAGTGCACGCGCAAAACCAACTCGTTGTTTCATGCCGCCGGATAGTTCTTTGGGATACGCCTCTTCGAACCCCTCAAGCCCCACCAAGTCGATCGCGCGTTTTACGCGGTCTTGAATTTCGGTTTCTGAAATATCTAATGGCTTCAAACCCAACGCCACATTGTCCGCCACGTTTTGCCACGGTAACAATGCAAAATTCTGAAACACGAGTGACAACGCTCGATTGGTTTCTTGCAATAATTGTCCTTGAAAATAGACTTTGCCGCGTGTGGGTTTTAACAGACCAGCCAACACACGAAGACACGTCGATTTTCCCGAGCCCGACGGCCCCAACAACACCAATACTTCGTTGCGGTTTAACGTAAGATTAACGTCTTCTAACACTTTAATCTTTCGACCAGAGTCTAATGTAAAACTCTGGTAGACGTGTTTCATTTCCATTAAAGTTGTTTGCACGATTTACCTCTCAAACCGATAACGGCGTTCTACAAACGCGTAGGTCGGATGCCACACCAAACGATTCAACACCACCACCACACCCACCATCACCACAAGCGACGCCGTCAACATGGCATAGTTACCAGTCGCTGTAGCCGCGCTGATCAGCGCACCCAAACCTGTAGTTGTTAACGTTTCACCTTGATAGTGGATATACTCGGCGACAATACTCGCATTCCAAGCGCCGCCAGCAGCCGTAACCCAGCCGGTTACAAGATTTGGAAAAACCGACGGTAGATATAGATTTATCCATGTTTCGCGCTTTGACACACCAGTTAAATCAAACGTGTCACGCAGTTCTTTTGAAATGTTGGTCGCTCCGGCCAATACGTTAAATAATATATACCACTGCACGCCGATCATCATGAGTACGGCAGCACCAATGCCTAGTCCGATACCTAATCGGCTCAAAACAAATAATACGATTGGATACAACATCGGTGCCGGAAATGACGCTGCCACCTGAATAATCGGCTGAAAAAACCGCGTCAAACGGGGCGACAACCCCACCCAAATACCAAACGGCACGGTCCACACACTAGCCACCACCAGCACCACCACGACACGCGTAAACGTAGCACCAGTGTTTTTTAAAATCGTCCAATAATCCCACACACTCAACGACTCTACTAATGCGTACAGGCGGCCGGATACCACGACTACGGCCGTAATAAACACCACCGCCCAAAACATCTGCACCCAACGTTTGTTACGACCGCGTTGCAGCACACGCTGCAAAAACTGAAAATTAAACATTGAACGCCGCTTACGCGCGTTTGTAGATACCACTACCAACTCTTGCGGACGCGACTGCGCCACCCAACGCAAAACACTTTGAAAGATTTTTACGACTTTAGATTCTTTCAAAAGCAATTCCATAAACGGAATTTCACGGGCTTCATCTTCTTGTTCGTCTAACCGAAAACGACTCGTCCACGCCACTAGTGGGCGCCAAATAAAAAAGTCCATCGCGACAATCACGACCACCATCGTAGCGACACCCATCATCATGGCCCGCATATCGCCCTTATCGATCGCGACGGCCATGTATGAACCCAAACCCGGTAATCGAAAATGCCGATCGCCTAACGTAAACGCCTCGCATACGGTCAGAAAAAACCAACCCCCGGCCATCGACATCAAACTATTCCAGGCTAGGCCGCTAGCGGAATAGGGTAGTTCGATCGTCCACAGTCGTTGACGCCAATTTAAAGCTACGTTTTGACTCAACTCAAAAAAATGCTGCGGCACCGACTTTAACGACGAATAAAAACTAAACGTCATGTTCCAAACTTGGCCCGTAAAAATCATAATGATACACGCCAACTCTAAACCGAAATTGGAGTGTGGAAACAACGCAATCAAACCCAATACCAAACCAGGCAAAAAACCAAGCACTGGTATCGACTGCCCTATATCTAATAATGGTAATATAATTTGCTCCGCAGCGCGACGCTTCGCGGCCCAATACCCAATGACCAATGTAAACCCTAACGAAAACCCGTAAGCGATCAACGCCCGAAAAAGTGAATAGAGTGCGTATTTTGGCAAGGCACTGGCCGTAAGATGTATCGGCAAATCAGGTGTTAATGTTTCGTGCCAACGTTCAGCCGTCATTACAATTCCGATAAGAAAAAATGCGACTAAAAGCAGCACCACAAAATCACCTTTTGTGAATACGGCGCGCTGAGAATCTTTAATTGGTGTTACGACGTAGGCCATGCGAATTCGTCCTGACGAGTCTGGAATGTGTGAGTTTGGTTATAGCGTAGTATGAATCAAGCACCTAAACAACCGAACCAAAAACTTAACGCAAGGGAATTAATCCCGCGGGCGTATCGTCGCAGTCGTCAAAGCCCCATCACACACACCGGTGCCAATACCCAAACGATGTAGAGCATGCGTTAACTACTCCTCCAGTTCGAGAGTGTGTAAGAGATCCGGCCACGGTAAATTATGTAAAGTAGGATCGGCCAAGTTGGACACCCAAAGGTCGTACGTCCCCGACTTGATCCCGGCCTCTGTAGGCGCCGCTCGGTAGGCACCGGCGCGGTGCACGCCACTCGTCCACTCGCCTAACTCTAAGCGCACACGCACGCGGGCAGCCATCAAAGAACCATCCCCCATGAACAACCATTCGACAGAAACCAACGATAGCGCCCCATCAAACGCACTCCCCGCCAAACGCCGCAGGATATTGCGAAACGCGTCACTTACATAACCGTTCAGGCCGGTAAGCCGCTCACGAGTAATACGCGAGGAACCACCATTTGGTATCAACGTCTGCGGTGTGGGGCGACTCTGCTCAAATAGCGTTTCGTGCGCGATCAATGAAAAATCACCAACTGGGTAACGACGATCAAAATCGGGCACTAACATCGCATACGCAGACATGCGCCGCTCTGGCTCGCCACCAGAAGTCATCCCCTCAGCAGGCACCTGAAACCACTGGCGAACAAAACCGTACCAACCCTGCGCTTCAAGGGCTGACCGCAAATTCAGGAGCGGATCTTTTTTGGGATAACTCAGCACCGGCGGCGCAGCCAACCTTGCTAAAGCACTATTACCGCCGAAAGAACCAAGACCTCTAGCACTCCATCGTGCAACATGGCCACTGACCTGCGCCACCAGATCTAAAAATTTACCCGCCACGACATACCAATGGTCGGCTATCCAACGTTCGCGCACATAAGGATCGCGGCGAATTACAGCAAGAGCGCGGGCCGTTACATCGGGCGCATCGGTTTGCGCCTCAACCTCTAACTGCCGCACCAAACGCAAAAATCGCTGCAGCATCCTATTCATAAAATCAGGCGGAGGGCCCACTACGGGGCTAGACTCCACCAGTTCTTTCAGCGCCAAAATGGAGTCCAGTTGGTCGCCATAATTCTTCATCCACAGGGGCAAAAGCCAGAACCGACTTTCTGGGGCCACGTCGCGCAAGGGCAACCAACGCTTTAATAATTGGCCCTGAAGACGCTCGCTTAAGGCCTGCGGCGTCAGATCTAAGCCATACTCTATGTACGGAAGATCGATCCGAAGAGGGGTATTGCGCTCTAAACCAGAGCGCCGATCGCTAGAAAACTCTAGTAGCGTGGCACGTAAAACAATCAGACCCGATTTAGGGTCATCTAAACGCACCAAACGCACGTAAAACACTGTGCCCGGTCGCAATTCGCCCAATGCCCATAGAGGTATGCGCTCACCAAAAGTTCTGATAAAATCATCCACTGCCGTGCACATGTAATTATCGACAACTTGCGCCGCTGGATGCGCCTCATACTCAACCACTATTTTCGGTTTATTACCTACTGCTGAAGCAACCCGGGTCACACGCAACTCCTGCGCCTGGGCTATTGGGGTTAACCAGTGGAAGGGCACTACAGACGATACCACCAAAACCACGACCGTCGGCACAAGCGCGCATACGCCTGTCCGCAAATATAAACAGAATCTATTTTGTAAATACTTTAAATTTATAAATAACGATCGTTGCACGCTATCAACCTCGAAGCCAGGAGGTTCATAGCACAAATGCCCCAAACAGGGGAACTACTTACCTCCCCGGTGGGCGCCAGTTCAGAATTTGCTGCGTACGCGCCCGGTAGCGGCTTACTGCGCGAGGGTCGGCGGCCACGCGATTGATCCACTCATTTAAATTATGCGACACTTCAGACAACTTCGCGCGCGATTCGTTATTGTAGCGATCACGAAAATTGCTCGTGCGAGGGGTTTGGTAATTGCACGCGACCACTAAGTTCTTTGTGGCATTATAAGGCACCACCGACAAATAACCGTCTAACCAACGCGGTGAAAAACTAGCGTCGGTGCTACCCGCAATACTACTGTTTAAGATCAAACCCTTTTGATCACGCACATACGGCGACGGGATTTCGCTAAGACGATTATTCACCGCATACTCGCTATTCGAAAACGGCGATGGCACATGATATTCGTAGAATACGCGGAACGGGTTTTTAGTCACTTCAAACGTACTACCATCTTCGTAACGGCTTCTACGAATGAACCCGCCCAAAAGGCCGGCATGTTCGGCGCAACTCGAATAAACACCCATGACGAGATCGGGTGTGTGTTCCACTAACTTCCAGATATACCCCATAACGTAACCAGTATTTTGGTTGTTAAATTGCGCAACGAAGGCGCCACTTTCTAGCGCCGCCCGCTCTTGGGTATTGAGGGTATTGACGCGAATATAACGATCACAACGCAACCCTTCGCGATCGACCGCATCTAAAGTAGATAGATTTTTTGTAATACTCGGGCGCGTCGCTGCAGCAGGAGTTACCGCGGCACCCAGCCGTCGCACCGGGGCCAACGTTCGGGTAAACTGCTCGATACTTTGGTACGTGCGCGTGTGCCCCGCCTCAGTCACAACAAAAGGCGTGGCAGAGGCCGATGTAGTGGAAACTATTAGAGCTGCCAGTGCAGCTAAATTCTTTTTATTGATAGCATGTTTATTCATGCCATCATCTTAAAAAGCCTCGAATTCAGATGCCAATACGCAGTGTGTTGTGCTGACCACCACCGCAAGGCAGGCCGTTGCGGGAGCAATGGGATTGCCACCGCGCGACTTGTCGCGCGGACTGTCCAATGCCCAAAGCAGATGGGCCTTTTTCCGGCTGAACCACCTAGTTGCCAGTTCCTCCGAAAAAAGGTCCAGATGCGCGAAGCGAGGGAGTATTGCGACCAAAACGGCCATGTAGGCCGTTGCGGGAGCAATGGGATTGCCACCGCGCGACTTATCGCGCGGACTGTCCAATGCCCAAAGCAGATGGGCCTTTTTCCGGAGGAACTGTCTAGCGACGGTCGCGGACACCAGTTCTTAATAGTTGCACCAACTCCCGAAACGCACGCTGCGTTTCAGCGCTGCCTAACGCACTCCAGGCTTCATAGGCCTGACGTCCCGCCGCTGTGCTTACACCGGACGACGCCACACTACCCCCTGAAGAGTTAGAAGGGCGTGCGTTCATCGCGCGTCCGATAGCCGCCCAGTGGTCTAACACATCAAACACGCGCCCCCGACGTAGTTCTTCGGCAATAAAACGGCGCGTATACCCTGGCAATACGTCGCCCGAGCGGTTGCCGGAGCTGTCTTCTTCTGCCAGCCAATTCAAAAAACGTTCGGTGTGGCGATTGAGTGTGGTCTGCCTAAAACGCTCAAACTCGCGATCGCGCCCTAAGGCTTGGGCCACATCTAAAAAATTCGACAGTGCATGATTAGGGTCTTCAAACAACTCCGCCACCAATGAACGCAGGTGCTGCGATCGCACGCCGCCTGTACTGGCATAGTCGGCAATAATCGGATTAAACCCTGTAAACACCGCCGTAAAATTACGATTTGGTCGTTGCACCACACTCGCTAGCGCTGTCAGCTCACGCGCCACCACAGGGTCTAACGCGGCCTCGCGAAAACGATCGACCAGGTGACGACGCAACAAACGCAACCCATCGGTGTCACCAATGTACGGTTGCAACATCTTCACTAGATTTTGCCCCGCTGTGGTTTGGCCCTGCCGGTAGCTCTGCACAATCCACGAGTCTAAAAACCGTAAAACCGCAGCCCCACTGGCTTTTAAGACCGTCATACGGCGCAGCGGCGGTTCGGCCTGGCCCTCCAACCACACATCTGCGACGCGATCAGAACGCGTCCAATCAAACACGCGGTCGATCAACAAATTCAACGTGGCAAATCGATCGCCAAACGAAAGCTGATTCACACGGCTGCGCCATTGGGCGAAGTCATGGGTGACAGTGGGGGGCGTATAACTACCTGGCAATGCAATTGCACCCCCCAGAGCGCCTGCCTGTAACCGGTCACCATAATCTTCTCGTAGAAGCGCACTGAGGGTTCTGATGGTATCCGGGTTTACATCAGGCGCCCCTCCACCCTGAGCACGACGTTCTGTAAGAGCCGCCGTCGTTAAAAAACTCAGTATAGAACCAACGTCCACAGCCTGAGGTCGATCGCGTGAGCCCTCCGTTAAATTGACGCCAATCATACGCGTCAATCCAAACCGCACCATGGAACCAATAAACGCCAGCGAGTTTTTCTGTCGATTGTACTCGTGGCGGTCAGCTACGGGCGTTCCACCCAAGACGGCTCGGAATAGATCACGCAACACATGCAAGTCGGTTATCTGGACGTTCCGCCCTGCCACCCGATCATACAAAGTGTGTTGGTTCGCCAATAGCGACGGAAATAGTGGATAAATATTGCGCAGATTAAACATACGACGCTTTAATTCCGGTTGTGTGAGCACGCGGGCCAATAAACGCCCTGTTCCTAACAAAGCATCCGCCGGAGGAAAACACATCACATAGTACTTCGTAAGATTGCTATTAATCCCCTCAACCCAGGCCCGCACATCATGCCCTGGCCGATCGTCAGATTCCGCCAACTGAGTAAGGTACCTAATCGAAAAGATATCGCGCGGATTTTCTCCACTTATCAGTTCAGTGATCGGTGCATTTTGCCCAATTTCCATCAAAGAAAAATCCGCATCAATCACCACCAACTCTAAAAGATCTAACAAACTCACCAAACGCACGGTAGGGCGGTGGGTGCCGGGATACGTACCCGGATAATAATACGGCATCACCCTAACATCCTGAGCCAAGCGCACGAACCACTGGGCTAACCACTCGGGCGTGTACGGGTGGTGGTCTAATGTTTTGAAAAAACCTAAGGTCGATTCTAAAACACCCGGAAAATTCGTAACCAAATTATCAATCATCGGCCGCAACGCGGTTTTAAATTCCTGCGCATTCGCATACTGCGTGCGCGGCACACCGTTTTGCAGCTGCTGCCAATAGTCGCGCTCGACTTCGCCAAGGCGGCGATTCAGAATCACAGGATCAGTAATACCCTCGTGGTCGCGCAACGCCAAAGCGAGGCGCCGCATGGTGTCCTCACTCATACGCGGCCGCATCGATTCACGCGGTCGCAAACTTTGTGCGTTACGATCACTTTCGTTTTTCGCCTGGCGCAACAACTGCGCCAATCGCGGAAACGCACCATTCTCAACAATGCGCGCCCCCGCTTCGAAATGCGGCGCCCACTCGGCACGGCGCTCAGCGCCCGCACGGTGCCTTACCGGACTTTCAACAACAGCCTGTGAAAGCTCAAACAAACTCTGACCAAACGACCGACGTGCGTTATCCGTCGCGTATTCTCTGCGAAATAAAAAATCTAAAAGCGGCGTGCTATCCCGCAACGCATCGCCCGTGTCGCGGGCCAAAATAATATCCGACGCTTCGTCTAACAGGCGCCTACGGCTAACACCGGGACTACTCGAACCACTAAAAAAATCCTGCGCGCGCGCCAAACCATACTGCAGCATATTCAACGTACGGCCACGCGACGAATCGCGCACCATCACGGTGCTATTGGAATCCGACGACTGCCCCCAACGGCGCAACAGAGGCTCTAAACCTGAAAAATCAGCATCCCCCGCACTACACGCAGCGATGTTTTGTAGTTCGGTATTCCAACGCCGCTGACCGTCGTTATTCGAAGGCACTGCAAAAAAGTCAAAACCCACATCCATACTCTGACAAGCCGCAACAGCAGCGCTACTGCGCGTCCAGCGTGGGGTCACATTACCTGCCCGCTGCTGATAATTCGTCTGCACCACGTTGCTAGCCACAGGTACCGCGCGAAGCGGTGTCAACACTGGCGCCGAAAGCGCCAACTGCTGGGTTGCCCCACGCAGCACTTGAAAGTACCCACGAATCAACTCTTGCAAACGCCCTTCACGCGCCAAACGAGCAGTCAAACGCAAGGCATCGTTAAAACTATTTTTTCGTGGCAACACCGCGAGCGTCGAAAAAAAGGTCTGCTGACGTGGCGCCTGACGTAACAAATCGACCAAAAAATCTACCACGGGATGGGTGTCGTTAAAAAAGACCGCTTCACGCAAGGTCTCTAAAACAACATCGGCATTGGGCACGGTAGTTTCAGCCAATCGACCAAACACTACCACTTCACGCAGGAACCGCGCCAACACACTCGCATCCACGCGCGATAGTGCATTTAAAAGCACTCCATGAATCGAATCGCCCTGCAACGAGGTTCTACGCTCTAATAGAATCTCAGCCCATCCCCGCACACGCGCGCGGTTATTGTTCGAATCTAAAATATCTAAACTCGACGACAAAACCGTACGATTCGCTTCAAACCCAACACCCAACAACGCCGCCATGTGCGTGCGCAGATTTACGGCAGAACGATCGCCCAAGGTCGATAACATCAGATTTTGTAAACGTGTCGAACGTGTACGTTGATCGACACCACGCGCCGCCTTCGTCAACTGCCCTACCGTCACCAAATGCCGCCCACGCGGGTCGGTCGCACTATTGAGCGTACCTAAGACGGCAAGATCGCGACTCACGCTACTCGGCAAATCACACGCGCTCGACGCTAACCGTAGCCGCATTAAATTTGTTGTCGAAAGAAACTGCGGCAAATCTGCATCGGCGACCGGCGCCATCGAATCAAATAGATACAACGCCGCATTGGGGATTTCTTTAGTAGCGTCCAAACACATGAGCGGTTGGTTTAAACTTGCGAACAGGCTCGCCAATCGCTGGAAGCCCGCCTCAGGCTCTTCTGACATCACAAACGAAAAGAGCTGTTCCAACGCTAACACCTGAGCCGATCTTACGGCCTCAGACACGGGCGTTGTTAAGCGCGCCCCGGCCGCTCCAGTACGCGATCGATTGCTCGCCGCAAACGACGCACCTAAATAATAACGATCTAAAAACTCAAAAAACTCACCCGACCGCACACCCTGCAAAAGCTGCTCAGAAAGCTGCGACCCACTCTGGCGAAGTTTACTCAGTATGTAATGCGCAACCCCCTGCGAGACCAATTCTTGCGTCCACACACCAGACGGGCTGACTTGTTTTAACGACCGCACCAATCGCTGCGTGGACGGCATTTGATAGGTCGAAATGGCGGTCTTTAAGGCCACATCGATCGACGCGTACACTGGCGCACGAGATAGTGCGACATTCGTATCCGCACCAGCGTCCGCAACACGAGACTCAGGACGAGGATTGTTATTACGTCGCCCACGCCTAGAGCTCACAGACGGACGCGCGGTTGTAACCGACGCGGCTTCTGGAAAGGCTTCTAACGACAGCAAACGCACCGCTTCGAGTAGCTTACTATCAACAGCACCACCGACAGTGACCAACTGGCCCATCAAATCCAGCGCCGACTGCACCATCGACGCTTGGTCTAGAATTTTAGCCTGCTGATTCGACACCCGAGCAAACAACCCCGACTGCACACTTTGGGTGAACGACTGGTCGAGCCGCACAAAACGCTCTTGGTTACGAATGATGCCGTTATTGAGCACCTCTAAAATACTCTGCAACTCGGCATCAGACAGTTCGCTCACCAGACGCTCGTACGCCGCAATCGAACCGTTGCCATTGAGACACCGCAAAATACCGCGAAACGCCGGCACTGTGAAAGCGGATGACGACAAATCGATGCCGAAACAATCACCATTGATGTCTGTAATCGCTACCGATTGCGGACCCGACGTACGCAAATCATCTTTGTTGTTCTGGCCGGGCAATACCGACGACGAACAGCCTGATAAACTACCCGTAAGCACCGCGACTGCTACGATCAAAGCACTAGAGACCGGTCTAGGAACAATACGCGACATACGCGACCAATTTTTTTTATAAAATTTTCTCAACATGAACTATTTACGGTGAGTCTTAAAACAGATTCTCAGACTGTTTTAAACTACCCACCACCTCCATATTATTTTCTCAGAACGCCACCACAGAAACTAGCCCCACAAAGGCTTTCTGGTCAATTGGCGAAACCTGGTACGCACCAATTTAAGGCGTTGATTTTATTATCAATAATTTCGACAAAGAAATTCTTTTTAGGAATCATTTTACACAGTTAAAAAATTCTATTTACTGTCATACTTTTAGTCACATGAGCGACAACACCAACCCAACATTCCCCCGCCAAGCCACAAGCGCCTTAAACCGTCCGAGTGTCTTAGATGGCTTTCTCTTGTATTTAGAAACTCTAGCCTTCGTATTTGAAAAGCGGCTGCTCTGGACGCTCATCAAACTGCAGTTAAAATTCTATGCGTGGATACTTTTGATTCTCGGATTGTATGTCTTTATCGTCGGCTATTTTTATCAGTCGAGTTACGATATGCCGCGCTGGGTTTCTAAACTTTGTCATGCGGGTGACATGGCCCCCAACAACGCTCCAAGTGCCCTTGTCGACGCGATGGCGAAGTGGCTACCGCTAGAAACGGCTGTAACCACCTGCAACACTCTACAAAATGGCCTCAACGCCCTCATGGGTTCTTTGGCGTTTTTTGGGGTAGCATTCATTTTTGGTCTGATACTCTACGCAGCCGTCGTAGGCTGGTTAGAAGATACGTTGTCGCAAAAAGTGATTGTGCTGACGCGTGAAGCGCATGGGGTGCGCGACACTATGCATTCACAAACCGCACCCACGCCACCAACAACATTAGACCATGCTCGCAACTTCATTTTCGAAGTTTTACGCGACAGCTTGACCACCGTGACGCTGATGGGGGTTTGGTTGCCGCTAGTGATTACCGGTTTTGTGCTGCCGTTTTTACTGCCACTCACATCGACCGCGCAGACGCTCTTATTCCACACGTTGTTTGTGCTGCGAGCCGTCAGTTTTTTTATCCCAACGGCGCCGGAGGCGATTAGTCTCGACCGCTCGTTCACGACGCCTGCAACTTACTCGGTAGTCGCACGCCTTCAACTTTGGTTCACCGCCTGCCGACAAAAACTAGGCCTGGCCTTGGGCCTAGGTTTGGCACTAGTCATCAGCTTGCTTTTGATTTTCCCGATTTTTTTCATGCATAGTCTGACGATAGTCGCCCTGACACGGCATCGGTTAAAATTTCAATAATGCAGCCTGAAATACGCGTAAAAGAATTTTAAAAATTCCATTACGGTCACTTCAATACCCCAGAGCGACGTCCACCAGGAGTCGGGCTCAAAAGGGTTACGATTTTCCCACACAAAATCGATGGTGTATTGAGGGCCCAAAATCTTGCTAAAAATATAGGCCGCGCGCCTCGCATGGTACGAGCTTGTGACCACGAGTACCGACTTGAGATTATTCTTTTTTAAGAACCCCAATACTTGCTCAGCATTTTGAATGGTATTCGTCGAGATGTGGTCTAAAATCACCCGAGAACGGTTGATCGGCTGCGTCCACTTGGCCTCGCGTAAGACCTCATCAATCGTCACCTGGTTGTCGATTCCAGAAAGATACAGCAGTGGCGCATGGTTCGACTCGAACAATTCTAAGGCCATACGAATGCGCCCGCGTCCACCGGTTAGGCACACAATGACGTCGCGGTTTTGGCCGCTGGCGTCGTCGGAGTTGGATCGTTGATGCAGCTGCGCTTTGAGCGGTAACTCCGAATAGACAATCGAGGCGGACCATAAAACACCACCAGCCACCACGCCCAACGTTGTTAAAACCCCTAACAGATAGCCCCAATACCATGACTTTGGGCGTTTTTTTAACCTCAACGTACGGCCTCCCCCGCCTAAATATTTTATTGTCAAACACCCTGATTTTCAGTAGCTTGCAGAGCTAACAAAAGTTTAATCGAAAGGGTTTTTATGTCGCGCGTTTGTGAATTTTGTAAAAAGCGTCCTACTACAGGAAACAAAGTGAGCCACTCTAATATTAAAACAAGAACACGTTGGTTGCCTAACTTAAAAAAGGTAAAAAACTTCGTGAATGGCAGCATCAATCGTGTGTACGTGTGCACACGCTGCATTAAGTCTGGTGTGATCACAAAACCACCAGTCCGTACCTACGTTGCCCCTGCAACAAACGCCTAAAGCCACTCCGTCCGTCACCGACGGATGAGGTGCTTGTTTTTTAGTAAAGTCATTTTAAAAAAAGCCCGGTTGCCAAGCTGATGATCTCAGCGCTAGCAACCGGGCTTTTTGTTTTTTAATGCGCGCCACTTAACGCAGTGACGCAATCACTTCAATCTCGACCTTACCACCCTTCGGCAGACCGGCTACAGCCACAGTTGAACGTGCGGGTTTGTGCCCACGCAGCTTCGTTTCATAAACGGTATTCACTGAAGCGAAGTCGTTCATATCGAGCAAGAAGATCGTTGTTTTAATAATCGCATGCATCTCACAGCCTGCCGCTTTGAGCAGAGCCTCGATATTATCCATCACCTGGGCCGCCTGTTCCGCCGCTGTAGCGCCGACCATGTTACCGGTTTTCGGATCTAACGCAATCTGGCCAGAGCAGTACAACAACTCGTCGTTGAACTTAATCGCTTGCGAATAGGGCCCAACGGGCGGCGGGGCGAGGTCGGTTTGAACTACAGTCAGTTTTGACATCATTTACTCCATCTGTTTTTTGTTTTGGGTTACTAAAATTAAATATGCAAGGTCCAGACTCTTAAACTCTGGCGCACGGTGAATTCCAACTCTGAAAACCGCCCCACAAACTCCCCATCCATCTCAATCGGAATTGGTGTTTTACAGCGTAATGTCGCCTGCGACCACTGTTCGTAGCGGTGGGTGGCCGAGGGGGGCTTTTGTTGTTTTACGTTTTGAATGGTTTGAAGCATCGGCAACAAACTCGGCCGACGGAACCAGACGATATCAAACAAACCGTCTGACAGACTGGCCTTTGGCGTCCAATACAAACCATGCCCGTTGGCTTTGCCATTGCCGATAAAGCAGCCCCAAACTACCGCCTCGAACGTTTCGGAGGCACTTATAAACTCGACGGTATATTCTGGTGTGTTCATGTACGAACGAACACCCTCAATTTGATAAACCAACGACGTTCCCGATAACAAAGAACTGGCGCGTTTCTGCGCCGACGTATTTTCCACAACACCGCCGCCATAACCCAGACTCGCCATGTTTAATAAATAGCGATCATTGATCTGCACCGCATCTATCGGAACCACCTGGGGCACATATTGTTTCAACACCGTAGCGTCGGCCCAGTAATTTACCAACGTATCAAAACTAGTAACCGCTGCGCAGTCGCCACGCTTTTTATTGGGATAAATCGATTTTGCGAAGTCGTTTCCACGTCCCCCAAAAAACGGAATAATTAACGCGCGCCCTGTAAATTCGGCAGACTGCAGCAGACCATTAAGTTGCGATAACGTGCCATCACCACCGACAACTATATATAAATGTAAATCTATATTTTTATGAGCGCCCGATAAGTGCTGCGCTACTCCGACGTCAGCTAATTGGGCCCACGGACTTCGAATCTGCTTTAACCAGTCTCCATCCGCATCGGTCTCTAAAAATGTAGGGTTAAATTCGAATAGATTTTTAGGAATCCCCAAAAATGACAGTAGATTCTTTAGCGCTAGTTGCAGGCGTGGGTCTTCTACTTTGTGCTGCAGCCGATACACTTCTTTGCGCACGTGTTGCGCTTCAGAAGAACCCGAAATCGGATTTACAATAAAGGTAAACGCCGGATTTTTAACCGCTGCAAACTCTGGGGATGTTTGTTTCATGCCTGCACTCAATCTATATATTATTTTTTGTATATTAATTAATCACTATATCAGTAAAACTTTTGCAGCCTTGTGATATTCTATCCCGATCATTCACGATAAATTAAACAGGACGATGACTCGCCTCAACTACCGTAATCGTGGCCATATTCACCACATCTTCGACATCCGAGTTTTGCTGAAGCACGTTTAATGGTTTATTCATACCAATCAAGATCGGCCCAATCGCCTCAGCCTCCCCCACATGCATCATCAATTTGTAAGCAATGTTGCCAGATTGCAGATCGGGAAAAATTAAAATATTAGCCGGCTCTTTTAGGTCACTGAACGGATAATTCTCGGTCAAAATCTCCGGCACCAACGCCGTGTCGGCTTGCATCTCACCGTCAATGATCAAATCAGGCCGTTTCATTTTTGCTAATTGTACCGCACGAGCCACTTTCGCTGCATACGGATGTTTATTCGAACCAAAATTCGAAAACGACAACATGGCCACTTTGGGTTTTTCATCGACAAAATGGCGCGATAAATCGGCCGTATAAATGGCAATATCGGCCAGATCTTCAGCAGTCGGATCGATATTCACCGTCGTATCGGCGAAAAACAAAATACGACGTTTAAAAATCATCATGTAAATGCCTGCTAATTTCGAGCCCGGACGCACACCAATAATTTGAATCGCCGGACGAATCGTCTCGGGATACGAACGTGAAATACCGTTCACCACACCATCGGCATCCCCCTGTTCCAACATCATGCAACCGAAATAATTTCGATGTTGCAGCAACTCGCGCGCTAGACGTGGCGTCATGCCCTTACGTTGACGCGTTTGGGCCCATTTATAGGCGTATTCCTCGAGTTTATTCGACTGCAACGGGTCGACAATTTTTACTCCAGCCAAACTATTTTCCAAACCGAGTTCCATAATCTGGCGCTGCACACGCTCACGTCGCCCCAACAAAATAGGCTCGGCGATTTGGTCTTCGATAAGTTGCGCACAGGCTTTGAGAATTTTTGGATGATCTCCTTCAGGAAATACAATGCTCTTCAGGCGATTGCCCTCGCTACCTGGTGCCGCCACCATGCCTGACTTGGCGCGATGCCGCACTTGTCGCATCGCCGT
>CAZYPH010000010.1:0-1426 GCA_964649095.1 uncultured Oligoflexia bacterium
AATCTCTCTTAAATACTTGCGTCAAAAGTACGAAAATTTAAAAGCTAGACAAGGTCGTACCTGACTGATTTTGCAAAGAAAGCGTATATTGTTTTTTATTTATATATAAACCAGAATCTAAGTTGAACACACGACTCAGCCGCAAGCTGTATTGAAAATCTAGACCATAACCAAGGCCCATTTTAGTCGTAGGGGTGTAACTCAAAGCGCCTGTATAACTATAAGATGGTACGGTTAAGCCGAGATTAAGGCCAAACCCGAGACGATGTTTTCGTTGTGCATAACTATCGGTAGACAATAGAATAACGAACACCAGCGTCAAAACAAACGCTAGCCGATATAATATGAAAAAAACGCGATAGTTCGGGGCCTTAATATTCGAATCCATTCGAATTTTTAGGACGATTCCTTTCGTGATAAACGCTAAGCAGCGACGGCGGTTTTCTCTTCTTCTGGAAATAATTTTAAAATTTGTTGTAACAACTCCGGATCAAAAATCATCTTTGACGGATCACTCGCCATTTCGTTTCTAAAGTACTCAACAGCCTGACGCGGCGACACTAGTGTTTCTCCCTCACGCACCGTCGTGAGATAATCAAACTTGTCGGCTAGCGCTAAGATTTGAGCCTCTTTACAAATACGTGTTCCGGCGAACCCCTTCGGGTATCCCGTCCCATTAAAACACTCATGGTGCTGTAAAATCGCCTTCATGACTTTTTCCGAAACAATCAATTTTCGTTTTTTGATGAGCTCAACCGATAGTTCAGGGTGTTTTTTGTACAACTCTTGTTCTTCAGGCGTGCGCTCTTCTTCTTTTTTGCTAATCACTTCAGGCGGCAATTCGCTTAAGCCCACATCGTGCAACAGCCCTGCTATAGCTAATTCGTCGGGATTGGGCATACCAATACCAATCGCAAATAACGCGGCATAGGTAGAAACGTTAGCATGGTGCGAGTAGTTGTTACCAATATCCCCCACACGGGCCATCAGTTGTTCATACCAGTCACTGTTCGACGACGACATGATGAATGTTTTTACAATCTCTTGGCAGTCTTTGACCATGTTCTGGCCTTGCTCAAACGTGGCCTCTTGAGAGTTATCGATAAATAGATTGCTCATCAAATGGCGAACAGAACTTTCTAATTTTTCTTTTTTTTCCGTAGCACTCAGTGTCGTAGACTGGCCAATCGCCTTAAGACGGCTGGAAGTATAATCATAAAACTTCTGCATATCTTGCGCTTCGACATAGAGAGAATTCATCTGGTGTGTTTTTAGTTTTTCGATCTGCTTCTGATCGAGCGGATCTCCACTAGACGAATACTTTAAATATTTTTTATTTGCAGGTAAGAATATCGTGGTATCAAAACCAAGTTGCACACCAGCTTCAAGATCTAAGATTTTTACCGGTCGAAACGACTTAATTTTT
>CAZYPH010000010.1:1526-35204 GCA_964649095.1 uncultured Oligoflexia bacterium
TTGCACACCAGCTTCAAGATCTAAGATTTTTACCGGTCGAAACGACTTAATTTTTCCGCTAGAAATTTGCGAGAGCAAATCGTTAATATTCTTTTTCAATAAATCATTATCGAGAGGCAATAGGTAGGCTTCGCTAAAACCATTTTTGATAAATACTTTGCGATCGTACCCAACTTTACTACGACACACATAGTAGATAGGCTGCGTTTGATACTGCATACGTAAGGTTTGTGCAATCTCAACTAGAGTAACACCCTCGGGTGGTTGCCCGCACATAATAATACTAGGAACAGGCTCTAGCGGCTCCATCATCTTTTCAATATCAATGGGGCCATGAATGACATTGCCCTGAGTCACCATGCCATCAACGGTTTGTCGAACGACGTCGTCTAAACCAAACGTATATACCGTAATGTCTATCTTCTCTTTATCATCTGCCATAAATTGGTTGTTGAGAGAGTTTGTTACAAAAGCCCACTTCACTTGGCTTTGCACTCTCCACTTCCTCAACCACCCATCGACAGCAGAATACCAATTTATGACTGGGTAAGAACTACCTCTAGGTAAACCATTTCACTAATAGAGCCTTACTGCGTACACGGAAACGATCAATGTAGTCGTATGCAGCCGGCACAACAATTAAGGTCAGCAAAGTGGAACTAATTAACCCACCAATTACGGCGATCCCCATACTCACTCTTTGACGAGACGCCTCGTTTAAACCGATCGCCACGGGTATCATGCCGACAATGAGGGCCAGGGTGGTCATTAAGATTGGCCTTAACCGCGTGCGTCCTGCCGCCAACATCGCGTCATAACGTGTTTTACCTTCATTCACTAACTGATTGGCATAATCGACTAATAAAATGGAGTTTTTGGTAGCGATACCCATCAGCATAACGCAACCAATCATTGAGAATAGATCTAACGATTTACCCGTTATCAACAGGGCAAAAAAGGCCCCAACTGCCGCTAATGGCAACACCAACATAATAGTAAGTGGAATCACAAACGACTCATACAAGCTTGCTAATACGAGGTAGATAAATAAAATACCCAAGCCCATTGCCGTAATCATGCTGCCGACCAATTCTTGAAAATTTTCGGCTTGCCCCACAAACGAGTACGACATGCCTGGGGGCAGTTTGATCTCTGAACTCATGATTTTTTTTATGTCGGTTATCAAACCGCCCATACCAGGGCCATCGGGCGCAATATCACCCGCTAACTGAATATAACGCCCGCGATCTTGCCTATTGATGTTAGCAGGTCCGGTTGTTTCATTGGCTTTTGCAACGTTGGCCAAACGGATCAATGAATAGTTAATATTTGGTATATATACGTCATTGAATGTATTTTTCAAATTACGTTGATTTTCTTGCAAACGCACCCGAATGTCATATTCAAGGCCCCCTTCACGAAACACGGCTGGAGTATCACCTTCGATCAACGTGCGCAGCTCAAGGCCCATCCCCGCACTAGAGATACCCAGACGTTCTGCCTTTCGATTATCTAGAATAATCTGCAATTCTGGTTTGCCAGGTTTGTAGCTAATCTCCGGATCTAAAAGCGCCGGATGGTTTTTAATCTTTTCGAACACTTGTTTTGCAACAACTTCTAACTCCTCTAAATTATTGCCCGTTATGTTGACGTTAAAAGGTCTCTGGCCACCACCTACGGCGTCGACGTCTTTTACGACTGGGTTGGCGTAACTAAATTCTTTCAATTGTTCTCGAAGTCGCTCTTTAAACTGTGACGTATTCACAGAGCGTTGTTTGTGAGGAACCAAATCCACAAAAAAAGTCGCTGTATTGGTAGAAGCATTGCGTCCGCCGATGGCCAAGTACGATAGGTGCACTTCTTTATTTTTACGAATCAACTGATCCACTTGATGGGCGACTTCTGACATACGCTGAATACTAGTGCCCGGTGCTAACTCGAGAGAGACAGAAAATTCACCATAATCTTGTGCTGGTAAAAACGTCTTAGGCACACGCCCGGCGGCTAAGAGACTCACTACAAAAATCACAACGGCAGATAGTAAGACTACTAGGGGTCTCTTTAACGAAAACTTTAAAACCACTTCGTAGTAATTCTCGAGGCGCACTTGAAACCGTTCAAAAGCGCCTAGTAAACGGTCCATAAATCGCGTCCATATAGACCGATTAGTCTTATTCGACGCTGCCGCACCATGTTTACCGGCCATATAGGCCGACAACATAGGCGCCATGGTGAAAGCGTCAAACAATGAGATTAACATGGCAAAACAGATAGTCAGCCCAAACTCTTTAAAGAATTGCCCAACAACACCTTTTAAAAAGGCGATCGGCCCGAATACCGCAATCACGGTTAACGTCGTCGCTATTACAGCTAGAGCCACTTCGTTTGTACCGTCTTCTGCAGCTTTTTTAGGGGATATACCTTTTTCTAAATATCTAAAAATATTCTCGCGAACCACAATGGCATCATCAATCAACAAACCCACAGCTAAACTCATCGCCAAAAGGGTCATAACGTTTACGGTAAAACCCGCTACGGCCATTAGGATAAACGCCCCTAATAGCGAGTTTGGTAACGCGACACCGGTAATCAGCGTCGAACGCAAACTCCCTAAAAACAAAAAGACCACTACGATCGTTAAAATAATTCCAATCGTGATCGATTCTTTAACGTCCATCACGTTTTCACGAATGAACTTAGACTGGTCTTGAACAATTTCTAGTTTTGGTTTGCCCGGCGCACTCTCTAACGTTTCATTGAGTTTTGTAAGTTTAGCGCGAATCGCATCAACCACGGCAATCGTATTGGCACCCGACTGCCTAAAGATCATAATCGACAGGGCTTGATTGCCGTTTACAAAGGTGCGCGACTTTTCGTCTTCTAACGATTCCTTCACCACACCCACATCGCGAACCGTGACGGGAACATCGTTACCTAAAAACGATACTACGGTGTCTTCAATTTCTTTAATGGTTCGAAACTCACCTAACGCACGAAAAACAAGATCGGTGTCTTTTTGAGTAACTTTCCCGACTGGGATATCTTGGCCAGTAGCACGAATCCGGCTCACCACCTGCGTTGCGGAGATCTCATGCGCTTTAAGTTTATTGCGATCTAACTCGACATGAATTTCACGTTTACGCCCCCCTACGACTTCTACGAGGCCTACCTGTGGAATTTGTTCGAACTTTGGACGTAGAGACTCATGCGCCAAATCATACAAAGCCCCCGGCGCGAGATCGGCAGTAATCGATAGAATGATAATCGGTTGATCGGCGGGGTCGACCCTACGAATATTGGGCTCTCGAATATCTTTGGGTAGTTTAGGTTTGGCGCTACTAACTCGATCGCGAATCTGTTGTTCCGCGACTTTCACATCAGTCTCTAGGGAGAATTCGGCAATCACCTGACTCAAACCTTCTAGATTCGTCGAACGGACGGTTTTAATACCAGAGATGGTGCTGACTTCTTCTTCTAACGGTTTTGAAATTAGCGTTTCAATCTCTTTCGGACCAGCTCCAGGATAGGGTGTGCTCACCACAACAACTGGAAATGAAATATTAGGAAACAAATCCACTGGCAGCCGTTTTAACGACAAAAAACCGACCACCAACATCGATATAAAGATACAACTAATAAACACAGGTCGTTTAATTGAAAGTGACGCTAAATTCATTTAGTTTTCCTTATATATCCTAATCTATATACTTACTGTAGAGACGCGACTGAGAAGCTAACCGTAACACTTCGCCCATCAACTGCAGTCGCCCAAGTTGACTTGCTGCATAGTCCTGCTCAAACATCAACACCTGATAGGTAGTAGAGCGACCTCGGTTAAAACGCGTACGCTCAAATTCCAACTTTTCTTTTTGAGTGCGTTCAATCATAACACTCAACTTTAGACGCTCTTTGGCATCGTTAAAACCATCGGTCAATGCACGCCAATCGTTCTGTTCACTTAACAATTTTTGTTGATAGCTCTTATCTGCGGCAGCAGCCTTGCGCGCCGCACCGTCTCGAGCATGTTTAAGAGCGTTAAGATCAATAGGCATGTCAAACTGAAGGCCTACACTCCACACGGGGTACCGCCCATCGCTAACATTTCGCATCGCCTGTGCCGAGTCAGTCGCTCGCCCGACCATCGCATAACGCCCTGACAATTTTAAATCTGGCAGCAAGGCCGACCTATCAGCCTTGGCTAGCGACTCTTGCGCCTGGGTTTGCGCATAACTACTTTGAACATCAAGGCGCCTAGCCGCTGCCTCAGGCAGAGTTAAACCCAGAATCGCATCAGGCTCGACTGCGGGCAGTTGGTCTTGGACAACTTCTGATTCTAGCCCACGAGTTACGTTAAAACGGCGCGCCGCTTGCCGTTCATTCAACTCGGCAGTTTTTAATTCCAACTCACGTAAACGTAGATTGGCAGTAGCTTGAAGTGCATCCGACCGATCGGCTAGGTTTAGCCGTGCGCGCTCGTTGCTCCATTGTAGAATTTTTTTTGCGCGTTCAAATGAACGCATCTGCACCGATAGGGCTTCACGTGCCAAAACCAGTCCATAATAAGCGGTCTCTGCCTCAATAATTTTTTGCTGCAAACCGAACTGCGCCATCAATTTTTCGGCTTCGATAGATTTCTCCTGAGCCGCAATTTTTGAACGGATTTCTTGCCCGAAAGAATTTTTTAATAAACTTTGTGTAATAGCGATTTCGGGAGTGGCATCGAAAAACCGAATCGGATCATTCGCACTACGAATACCATCAATCGGCGGTGGCACGGCTAAGAACATACCCACAAACTCCTGCCGCATCAATGTGTAGCCCGCTTTAGCCTCGGCACCAAAATTAGTTAACGCCTGTACCCCTAACGAGTAGTTTGTAAAAATGCGCCGCTCACCTTGGAACATCGGTAACAACTGAGGGCTTTTGTCGTTCTGATGCCCAAAATTAAAATACAGGTGTGGTGTTGTCAGAAGCCCTGGTTGATCGGCCGACAATGTTGAAGCTTGTTCTTGAAGTTTAAAACTTCGGACATCGTGGTTACGACCGATGACGTCGCTCAAATAATCTTTTAGGGTTAGTTCCGCCGCATTTGCGCCTACAAGATTAAATATTGAAAATAAGATATATAAAAAAATTAATGCAGATTTATGAAGATTCAAATTCCGAAATTTTGGCATGCCTCTAGTTATAGCGCCGATTATTAAATGAATCTAGTTGATTTAAGTGGTCTGAAGCCCCATCCAATTAATCTAACGCACACCAGCAAAAAAAAGCCCCTGTGTTTTTAGACAAACACAGGGGCCCGTATAGAACTCAGTGTACTTTCTAAAACGAAAGTCTACTTTGTTAAGACCTCCAGTAAAACATAAGTCAATACCGTCAATGCTAAACCAAAGTGGATAACACCTTTGACCGTTGCCATAGGCCCCACTTTGCCTTTAACGGCATTAAACTCAATCAGACCAATTAAAACACTGAAGACGGCAAAAAATGGCACCAAGTTCTCAGTAGTCACGGCCACACCCAAATGCGGTGCGCCCAACATTAAAAATAACATGGGCATCGAAAACAGAACATTAGTACGCGAAGCCACTAAAGCGCGTGCACCAAGAGCTGCCACCTCAGGATTAGCTGGTTTTCCAGCCGCCGTATCGATTGCATTTTGAATAATCACTTTCTGCGCAGGCCAAATAATCAGCCAAACGTTCAAGAACATCAAAGTCGCGTACGTCATACCGACTGCAATGATTAGACCGCGACTTGTACTAAAATAACCTGGTATGGTGCCGGCTAAGTGCCCCACCAACAAAAGGCCTGTGATGAAGGTCGCCATTGCCCCCCAACGAAACCACCAAAGAACTGTAGGCACCAGCTTTTGAATGACATTCGATTTTGTGGCTGCATCCGTACCGTTTAGAAACCCACCCTGACAGAAGTTAAGATAGTATAGATGACCGATCCAAACGATCCCTGACAACACATGCAAATAACGCAATACGAAATTACCGCCATCCGCGGAAAATAGTGCAAAATCCATTCTTTTATCTCCTTTTTTTGTTTTGACCAAAATTATGCATAATTCTTTACAATAGCAATTCTTCTCAATTGACCGACGCAGAAAGATCGATCATTCCAAATACTATGCTAAATCTAATCGCAAAATTATTTCCCAACGAAGAGAATTTTTTTGAGCAGTTTTCAAAGAGTGCGGCGCTAAGTTTTAAAGGTGCCACTCGATTGCTGCAGATGCTTGAGGAGATCCGTGAGAAGGCCCCCGATGCGTTAAGATTGGCCGCTGAAATTAAAACCATTGAGCACGACGCCGACATGGTGACACACCAAACCGTAGAATGGCTGCACAAAACGTTTATTACACCAATCGATCGTGAAGATATCCATAAACTCATCAGCACTCTAGATGATGTGATGGATCTAATCGAGGCGGCATCGGAGCGTATCGTACTCTATCGAATCGATTACGTGCCGGACCACGCCATCAAACTCACACAAAATGTTATTCAGGCTACAAAAGTTGTCGAACGCCTTACGTTGAGTCTCAAAAACTTGAAAGAGATTGAGGTCATAAAAGCCCAGTGTGTAGAAATTAATAAACTAGAGAACGAAAGCGATCATTTGTTACGGACAGCGATTGCCGATTTGTTTGATCATGAAACCGATCTCAAACGGCTAATTAAACTGAAAGAGCTTTATGAATTGTTAGAGTCAGTAACCGATCGTTGTGAAGACGTAGCGAACCTTATTGAAGGTATCATGTTAGAGTACGCGTGAATCGTTCATCGAATTCTTCGACTAGCCATAATCGAAAAGGCATACCCCCATGTTAGATAGCATTTATTATATATATATTATCGTTGCCCTTGCTCTTATATTCGATTTTATTAATGGCTTTCATGACGCAGCCAACTCGATCGCTACAATAGTTTCGACGCGAGTCTTAAAACCACAGACCGCCGTGGCTTTAGCCGCATTTTTTAACTTTATCGCGTTTCTACTATTTGATCTGCACGTTGCGAATACCGTCGGCAAGGGCATTGTGTCGCCTAGTGTGATTGATCCGAACGTGATTTTTGCAGCACTTATGGGCGCCATATTTTGGAATTTGTTTACGTGGTACTTTGGTATTCCATCGTCGTCGTCACACGCTCTAATTGGCGGGGTCGCCGGTGCGGGCGTTTCAAAGGCGGGCTTTGCTGTACTCAATCAAGCGGGACTCACAAAAATTGGACTCTCGATTGTGTTGTCGCCCTTGTTGGGTGCTCTGTTGGGCTATCTTTTGATGGTCATCGTGAACATTGTATTCTTTCGTATGGCCCCGCGAAAAGTAGATAAATATTTTCGTCATTTTCAGCTTCTCTCCGCGTCGCTCTATAGTTTGGGCCATGGTGGAAACGATGCTCAGAAAACAATGGGCATTATTGCCGTCTTGTTGTTCACTACGGGCCATTTAGGTGACCACTTCCACGTTCCACTTTGGATTGTACTGACCTGCCATATTGCGATGGGACTCGGCACACTCATGGGCGGTTGGCGCATTGTAAAAACGATGGGCATGAAAATCAGTAAACTAAAACCTGTAGGGGGTTTCTGTGCCGAAACCGCTGGAGCGAGTGTTTTATTTTTAGCAACCGGACTTGGCATTCCCGTTTCAACAACTCACACCATTACAGGATCGATTGTCGGCGTGGGCTCTGTGCAGAGACTTTCAGCCGTGCGTTGGGGCGTAGCGGCTCGAATTGTGTGGGCTTGGTTTTTTACGGTTCCAGCAGCTTTTTTGGTGTCTTATTTATCGTACCAATTGGTTTCTTAAGTAGTTCGAGCGTACTTAAAAGCCCATTAGCAAGCACCTCTATCTGACACGCATCTGGTTTTGAAGAATACAAACTTGATAATTTTGTGTGTGGCATATCGCAGATAATAAGACGCTCACTCCAGTCGTTAAAAGGCTCTGCTGGCCACATATTTAGGCAAAAACCGTGCTCCATATGCGAGCGTTGCACACGCAAACCGACACTTAGAAATTTTCTACTGCCGTCCTTACTAAATATGCCGTCGCGTTGGTAAATCAGTGCTGGTTTATCGAGGGCAGCCTCCGCATGGACTTCTATATAGATATTTATATATTGTTTAAAAACGAGAATCACATCATCTATAAATGCCTTAACGGCAGTGGACTCGTATCCAAAATCCACAAGTCCACCAATTGGGAATATTAACCACTGCCCCGGCCCATGAAATGATACGCCGCCGCCGCGCATGGTGCCTAGCACCTCAATCGTCTCATCGTTTGCTTTTGGTTCACGCCAAACATCAACCGGCAAGCGCCCCATAAAACGTCGGCCAACCGTAATCACGGCGCTTGAGGGCATAAACAACAACAAGCGCCCTCGGTTCTCAGGCGTCGCTTCTTGTTGCAGTTTGAGAGCCTCTAGATAAGGCATAGATACCGGTATCGATTTTGGAGTACTCACTGAAATTCTAATAACACGAAGTGGTTCCAAAATGGTGACATGCCGCACAACGGACTCAAAGTGAAACTAGAAAATGCGGCGCATAAAATAAATAATGGCAGCGCTGCAACATTTAGGGGTCTCTTTCTTTAGCATTCCATCACCGCTATTCATTTTATGCAGAGCTACAAAGGCTTGCCTAGCAGGCTGAGACAGACACTGCCTATAGACCTTTAAGACGCTCTAAGACGCGCAGTGACAAACCAAGTAAAACCAACGGCGTTTTGTGATATTTGGCACAGACATTGCTAATTACTAGTTTTGAGTTAGAAACCACGGGGTTTCGCTTCAAGGCTCTGTTAGTTATTAAACGTGGGTGTTTGGCGGGGGATAATCAAACACAACACAAGAACAAGCTCTTGAAGCGAGAAGTTTAAACCCACCAAACGTTAGATTGTTTGGTGGGTTTTTTTATTTCTACAACGGCGACGACTCACGATTGAAACCAATGCTACGCATCATAACTCGTTAGTAGCTTTGAGGCGGCGCTTGTTCTGTTGCCGGTCGTGTAGTTTTAGCGATGCGGACTGTGTAGGATTTATGGCGTTTTAGTTGGTGCCGTATGTTGTTTATGTGGGTGTGTTGGTAGGTTTATTTTCACGCTACGGATATACGAATAAACATAGCAATAAGGGAACCATGGTGACGCAAACAATTCCACGTTCTCATGTAAAATCAAAAAGAGATTCTCTTTGACAAGTACCTGATACAACGCTTAATTTCAGGGTCCTTCGATACGTTTTTATTAATACGATTTTATTTTTTCGACCTGGGGTTGTAGCTCAGCTGGGAGAGCGCCACAATGGCATTGTGGAGGTCGTCGGTTCGATCCCGATCAACTCCACCAACTTAAAACCACTGTTTAAAATTAAAGGACGGCAGTTCTCGTCAACGCCGTCGGTAGACCCGGCGTTTTTGAATCGATGAAATAGAACTCGGGCCTCGATTGGGCTCACCACTCGACACGACAGCGCCCTCAGGAAGATAATTTAACGGATCCACAGCGACCTCGCCCTTACGCACTTCAAAATGCACGTGCGGACCGGTAGACTTGCCGGTAGAACCCACATAGCCAATCACATCGCCCTGCTCGACCACATCACCAACACGAACAGTATTTGACTTGTTATGAGCATAGACCGTTGAAAAATCACCATCATGGCGGATGACGATCATGTTGCCATATCCACGAATTTTTCTAGAACTATAAATCACCTTCCCTGCTCGTGCAGCGAGTATCGGCGCACCACGGTTGCCACGAATATCAATGCCCTCATGAAAGTCGCGGCGCCGTTTACCAAAACCAGAGCTCACGCTAGCGCTCTGCACAGGCCAAATAAAAGATGTCGGTCCGCGCTCGGCATAACTATCAACTACATTGTCGCTGTCTTCAGGAGTTTTTAAGAAATATCCTTTTTCGTCTAACTGCAACAACCCACGCTTTGCGGTCATATTGGGGCGAATCGTCGAACACCCACTGGCCAACGCTAAAAGCGTTGTCAGAAAAACGAAGCCACGAAAGCCGTTTTTGGAGTTCTTTAGTGGCATATTACTGCCCTTCCCTATTTTTTTTTCTTTCACCACAAACGGCCCCCTATTGTGTTCGAACTACGCCCCTGCCACTCCAAAAATAAGATTTAAATCATCGATAAAACTGTAATCCGTGCAATCTAGTTGCACTGGGGTGATCGACACCCGCTTCTGGTCAACTGCATAACAATCAGAGCCTTCGATATTTTTAAAACCCTTATACTGCCCACCAACCCAGTAATAAGGCTTACCGCGATGGTCCATACGTTTTACCACCGCGCCGTTGTAGTGGCGAAAACCCTGATGGGTTATCTCAAACCCTTTTAACTCACGGTATGGTAAATCGGGTACGTTGACATTCAACAAAGTTTGTTTAGGGAGTAGATTCAACGGCACAATCTTCAAAACATCACTCACAATTTTAGCAGCGGTTTCGAAATGAATCGTACTGTCGGGCTTTCGTGATTTAAAATCGACGACAGTGCTCACCGCAAGTGCTGGAATACCGAGTATAACAGCCTCTCGCGCCGCTGACACGGTGCCGCTATAATAAACGTCTTGGCCCAAATTGGCGCCGCGATTAATGCCGCTTACTACCAAGTCTGGCTTCATTTTTAAAATCTGTTGGATTGCCACATAAATGCAATCTGCCGGACTACCGCTGACACCAAAAAAACCATTAGCCAGCTCTAAAATACGCAACGGCTTATGCAACGTGAGACTGTGGCCTGTTGTGCTCTTCTCTTCTAAGGGCGCAACAACATACACATCACCCAATTTTTTTAATTCGCGACTCAACACCTGTAACGCGGGAGCATGCACGCTATCGTCGTTACATACTAAAATTTTTAAACGTTCTTTTTTTGAAACTTTTTTATTCGAAGTAGCTTTTGATTTTGCCATTTTTTGCCTGTTTTCAGTGATTTTACTGAAACTCCATTTTAACCAACTTTACTAAAAAAACCCACCTTAATTTTTTTCCGAAGTCTGCTTGGATTTCTTCTAAATAGAAAGTTTATGTATATTTATTTTTCTATATGTATCTACAACAATCGATCGCCACATAAGCAGCACTGCTGAATCCGAAAATTCAAACGTGAATGGCGTTATGGTAACAGCGAAATCAACGTGATCGGCAATGAGTGGCACATCACGTTTAGCGACGTCAGCGGTAGTAATCGCTACTAGGGGTATGTTTTGGGCCTGCCAACGCATAGCTTCGCATACGAGTGCGTGGTCAGCACCATCGAAGGCTACCATGACAATGGCATCATTTTTAGTAGGCGCTATTTTATTCGCGCTACTTTGAGATCCTAATACCAATGGAATTTGTTTAGGCAATACACTCTTACCAGAAAAGAAACAGCGAACCACAGCCTCGGCAGCAGCGTCGGAAACGATAAAAATATGCCCCCCGCGCTTTAAAGTGTGAAAAAGCAGGGAAGAAATATTTTCAATATTCTTTCGGTTTAATGCGGACAACTCCTGCATTTTTACCAAAAACGAATTCACAAACTCAGTGTTCGTAATATGAGACGGGTAAATATTTTCCATTTACAGCTCCAATAGGTAATAATTATTGTACGGAGCCAGCCAAAAAAGGCGCACTGAAAAAACAAAAAGTGATTTTGAACGGGGGAAAATTATTCCTAGTAATAGAATCGTTATCGCGTGGTAGGGGCCGACTCTTGTAGGTTAGTAAAACCATCACCAGATATGTTTAGAGGGATGTTAAACGTTAGTGCCAAACGCGGGTTATCCACCGAACGTGATGCCAATAATGAAATGCGATAACACTGCGACGGGCTCTGGTACGTAACACCCAGCGTGGTAGTTGTTAGTACGCCTGGTGTCTCCACTTGATTAAATGTAGATGGAAATTGGTAACTAAAACCACCAGCAACCGAAAAAGCATCGGTAAACGACCACGACAACGCGGCGCCAATAGAATCGGAATTGGCCGTCACGCGGTTCGATGCATAACGCAGCGTTAATAAACGCTCAAACTGAATAAGACGTTTCGTGTAACGAGCAAATACGTAAGTCCCCGATACCGAATAGGTTGAACGGTTAATATACGGAAAAAACCGATATTCTAGATTCGATTGGAAACGATCAGTATCAAATATTGCCGTCGCTGTTACCGGCGAAAACGGCTCTCGACGCCGCCCATCAGTATGCTGAAGTTCTTTAAAGTTGATACTCTGGGTCACGGAAACATCCGCAACGCGCCGAAAGTTTTGTTCTGGGGTTTTATAAATGATTCGATTGAGAAATTTGTACGTTAACGAATTACCCAAAGGCGTAAAAAACCGCGTATTCTCTGTTGAAATAGGCACGATATCAAAATCGTCAAATTGATTACCTCGAACTTCAAGTTGACGCGAAAACGGGTGCAACCCACCCTGTTCAGAAAACGGAATGATAGAATACGTCAGCGAAGGTCGAATCAAATGTTTATACTGATTACTATATATTTTTTCTAACGACGACCCCACCTCGACGGTATTAATTAGATACCCGCGCGATAGAACACCCACGTTCGGCTGGTCGAAGTCATAAAAATAGCTTCGATACTGCACGTTCGGAACCAAATCAAACACACCACCAAAACGCAGTGGAAAATAAAGCTCCGGCGTCAACGAATAGCGTGTTGCCTTACGAAGCGGTGTATCTCCACTGCGAAACTGACGTCGAGGGTTTTCAGGTATTTTTTCGTCTTCAATGACATCAAAACCATCGCCAGCGCGATCAAAACGACTAATCTGAGTTGAAAGCCCCCAGCGTATCGGCCAATTATCAAATACGGCATTGTCGACCGTGCGGGCTTCTAAAGAAGGCCCACGCTGAACAACCCCCGGATCAAAAGCATCCAAATTACGTGTTAAGTTACTACGAAATCGGGTCGCTTGAACGCCTATAAATGTATTTAGTTTAGATTTTGAGATAGCTACATCCGAACGTAGCGCCGGCTCACCACGTCCTGGCAGGTCGCCAATTTTTCGCAAATAATCGCGATCAGACACTTCGGTCGCAGAAATGCGATTTTCAATACCAAGAGGTAACTCCCAAAGATGCGTATAATTACCCGCCCAACGATTGGTCGGCTCAATTTGGCGGTCTTTTAAATAAAACAAACTCAATTGCCCGCCAAAACGAGGCGCAAACTGGTAACGATACTCGAACTCGGCCTTAGGCCCCTTCAACGCATAAAACCCAGCACCAATCGTGGCGTCTTGACTGCGTGAAATCGCCCAAAAAAATGGCAATACAAACGTAGCACCATTGGGCGATGCTGGTTGAAAACGCGGGAATAAAAATCCAGACTGCCTGCGCGTCTTTATCGGGAGAACGGCATACGGCAAATACAATGTGGGCGCTTCGTTTAGTTTAATAAAGACGCGACTCAAAAATGCATAACCATCAAACGTGAGGTCGATTTCTTTACCTGCAAGCTTCCAGCTAGCCGGGCAATCTCGACAAGTGGTGTACTCGCCATCTTGTATTAAAAAATGGACTGGTGACAGGCGCTGAATCTGCTGACCCAATAATTGAAATTTATCGTTCTCAACACGCCCCTCAAAAATCGTCCCTTGATTCGTCAAAAGGTCAAACGCCATACGCTCACCATAGATGACAGAATCACTAGTAAAATAGACGACGTTCCCCGACGCCGTGAGAATGTTTTTTTCTAACTCAAAGATAGCGTAATCAGAGGTTAACAACTCACCCTCGCGACGCATAAACACGTTACCAAAACACTCTAACGTTCCATGGTCTAAATCGCGTAAGGCTTTTTTGCAGCTTAAATGAATCGAACGCCCACCGACCGTTAACTGGGTCTCAACATTTGAGTTACCACCCGACTGCTGCTGCGCATTAACCAAACCAACACTGAAAAATGCAAAAACAAAAAATACGCTCCAGTAATTAACCAAGCGCTGACCGTGGAACAAAACCGTCTTAGCGAGTTGCTTTTCTGAGCCTTGTTTTTCCATTCGATTTCACACGGACGCTGGCACGTGCCTTTTTAGTGTTAGTATTTTTCTTGGATACGCCGCACAATGCCGCACCCCCACCAAGCAACCCCAATAGAGACTCGAGTTTCGTGGGTAAATCTTTTCTCTCTACAATCTGATCGACAAAGCCATGCTCCAGTAAAAACTCAGCACGCTGAAAACCATCAGGCAGTTGTTGTTTAATCGTTTGAGAAATTACCCGCGGCCCAGCAAAACCAATAAGTGCCTTCGGCTCCGCTAGAGTAACATCACCCTGCATAGCAAAACTCGCTGCAACACCACCCGTAGTCGGATCGGTCAGTACCACCACATAAGGCAAACCAGCATCACGATGAGCGTTTAATACCGCTAAAACCTTCGCCATTTGCAATAATGAAAGAACCCCTTCTTGCATGCGAGCACCACCACTTGCCGTGACCATTACAAGCGGCAGTCGATGTTTGTTGGCATACTCAAAGGCACGTACAATTTTTTCACCGACGACAACCCCCATGCTGCCGCCCATAAATTTAAAATCAAACACAGCCAAACAAGCCTTTATCGCACCTACCTGACCAACCCCCGTAACAATAGCGTCGTTACAAGCAGCGGCTTTTTGCATGGCCATTAGTCGTGTTTTATAGGGTTTGGTGTCCACAAACTGAAGGGGATCGGTCGACGTAATATTGGTATCAAATTCTTTAAAGCCGGAACCACACAACAACGCAATGCGCTCACGAGCGCCCAAACGAAAATGAAAACCACACTCCATACAAACCTGTGCGTTTTCTTTTAAAACATCAGCCAATAAAATCTCACCACAATGAGAACATTTCACCCAATATTGGCTATCGCGCTTTAAAGCCTCAGCACCACGTGGGTCGGGCGTGTCGGTTTGTGGCACCTCTGCCGGTTGTTTCAACGCCACGGATGGTGTTTTATTTTTTGACGACTCAAGCTTCGATTTGATCTTTGGCGTCTTGATCTGATTGAACCAGTTCATTAAATACTGCCTCTGAATTTCCTTATTATTCAGCTTCAATTCTTAATGAGCTAGTACGTGTTGTCTAGTAATCTGATGACTGGTTTACGATTGAAAAGTTAAGACGATTGCCAAGTTAATACGATTTCTTTCGAATCGTTCCCGACTCAAAAGATTTTTTAAACGCTTCTACAACGCGTGTGTCAAACTGCGTTCCGCTGTATTTAACAATCTCGTCATACGCAATTTTAGGGTCTAATCCCTTCCGATAGGGTCGCGTGCTCACCATCGCATCGAACGTATCGGCAACACTAATGACGCTCGCACTTAGCGGAATTTCATCGCCCTTTAATCCATACGGATAGCCTTTGCCATCGGGACGTTCGTGATGGAAACGCATAGCATCACACACTTCTTTTAAACCATCGACCTGTGAAAGAATATCGTTCCCAATGGCGGGATGGCGTTTCATAATTTCGTACTCTTCGTCATTAAGTGCATATTGTTTTTTTAATATCTTGTCATCGATACCGATTTTACCGATGTCATGTAGAATCGCGGCCAGGCGCAACTGCTCGCGTTCAGCCTCCGTCAAATCAAGATACTGCGCAATGGCCATCGAATAATGTAAAACACGTTTTGTATGGCCGCCCGTATAACGGTCTTTAGCCTCAATCGCGCCGGCCATAGCCTCAGCCGTTTGTAGAAACGTCGTACGCAATTTATTGTAAAGGGTCGCATTCTCAATGGCGATGCCCACCTGATACGACAACCCCTCCAATAGATTCACATCATCGGAGGTGAATTTTCCCTGATCCACCTCAAGTAGTTTATTTAAACACTGCAAAATCCCGATTACTTTGCCTTTGGCGCTTACCGGGACGCAAATCATATTGCGTGTTACAAAGTGCGAGGTTTGATCAGCACGCTTAAAGTGATAGGGATTTGCCGCAACATCGTTAATCAACATCGAACGCCCTGAAAGGGCCACATGACCTGCGATACTGTCGTCATTGATGGGTAGGTGCACTAATTCTTTTTTCAATGATGCCCCGGAAGCCCCTAATGCCGTCTCAAACGTGAGGTGCTTCTGTTTTTCATCGACCAACATGAGTGTGGCTGTTTCACACTGCAATAATGCACAAGAGGCCTCTAGTGACTTATTTCGGATGTCGTCGGTCTCTAAACTCGAATTTAAAATGGCGCTAAAATTTGCCAAATTTTCTAGTTGCTGGACTTTACGATTTGTAACAGCAACGGTGCGTGAGATTTCAGCCTCTAGTAAACGAATTTTATTTAAGGCCTCGGCAATCGTAAGCGAAGACGACAACTCCACGTCAGACTCTGCGACTGATGCCGGAGCGGGTGCTGTTGACGGCGCATTAGCATTGCGCTTGAGAGTGTTGGTCTTCATGAAATCATCCTTAATTTCAATACAAAAAAAGCCTTTAGAAACATCCTGTTTCGATACAAAAAAGCCTTTAGAAACATCCTGTTTCAATACAAAAAAGCCTTTAGAAACATCCTGTTTCTAAAGGCTACTTATTTATGAAGCTGAAGCGAAAATCATTTTCTCACAACCCTGCCCGTGGGCAATTAACGTTGTTAACGTCGGTGTTATCCATCCTTGGATATTAATTGAGCTCCACAACCACATCTTTAGGGTACGGCATGCTTAAGTTAAGTCAAGTCGCGGATGATAAATTCGTAAATCAATTTTCGATGCACTCGGAATTTTTTAGATAGTGATTTCGCAATATCTTTTGTGTGACCACCGGCAAGAACTGCCTGCCGCACTTCTTCTTGCTCGTCTGGAGTTAAAAAATCTTTTTGTGTTTCCACATCAATGGTCAATGTTTCTACAGCTGAAAAGTCTTGATGTTTTACTTGAGATTGTCGCGCTAACACCCCGAAAACAAACTCCCCCTTTATAGAGGTTCGATTTTGAAACTCCTCGGCCACTGTGCCACTAATGCCCCGCACCCACTCCTCATGTATCTTAGTCAACTCACGCGCGACGGCGACTTCACTGTGTGGCAAATTTTTTGCGACAATACTTAGTGCATTTTTTATGCGGTGCGGACTTTCAAAAAAAACATGCACAACGGGCACTAACTTAATCGTCTGCAAAACCTGTTCAACCTCACCCTTGGTTCTCGGAAAAAAACCATGAAATAAAAATTTTGGCGACTTTAAGCCACTACCCGAAAAAAAAGTAGCCACACTACTAGCTCCGGGAACCACTGTTACTGGGGTCTTCGCGACGATTGCTGCTTGCACGAGTTCATAACCCGGATCACTAATCGTGGGCATTCCGGCATCGGATACAAATACTACGACTTCTTGTGCAACAAGACGCTCTGTCAATTTACGCAAAACATTTTCATTCGAGTGGTCGTGAAAACTAAGCACCTCGCAACCCAACTTAAGCTGCACATCAAACATCTCGACCAGTTGGCGTGCTCGACGTGTGTCTTCAGCATAGATCACATCAGCCTCACTTAATGCTCTCAGAGCGCGTAATGTAATATCTTCAAGATTGCCAATTGGTGTTGCAACTAGATACAAACCACCCTCTAAAGCAGCGCCAGCGCCTCGTTTTTTTGTAGTCTCGCCGACTACAACATTTTTACCGCGGTAGATCTTACCTAAATCAAACTTCATACTCATTGGCCTATACTACAAAATTAGGAGCACTATGCGTATGAAAACCCAACAACTTTCACAAAACGATACACTATTTGTAACCCTTGAAGGCCAAATCGACTTTGAAACTCAAGAACAAACACGACGCACGTTTCAAAAGATAGCAACAGACTCTAACCACCAAACCCATATTATTGATTTTGAGAAACTAGATTTTGTAGGCTCCTGCGGAATCAGTAATTTTTTAACAATGTTGATCGAGCATTACAAAATGGCCGTCGTAAAGCCCCACTTTATTAATATCAAAAGTGAGTTCCGACGTTTGCTACAACACTATGATGCCAACAAAGTCCTACCATTATCCCGCGAATTGACAGATCAAACGGCATTTCTCTTAGACGACTCACAAGAGACCATTACGTCGGACGAAGTGATTATTCCGTTTACACACGAAACACTGATCACGCCGTTGCATGACGATCCATTCGATCAAAACTCATAGGTCAGAACCGGCATCCACAAAACAAGCCCCACAGGCTGACGTAGGGTATGCTGACTATCTAGAGGCTGCATCACAAGCATAGTGACCTGAGCAGGAGACTCGTTATAGTGGCCCAACTCACCACCAGTATCATAATCTTCAATCGAATCACTGGGCGCATTGGTATCTATCGGCATACGTGGACGGTACGGTTGCTGAAAACGATTCAACGTAGTGTCTTCAGGTGTTGCAATAATATACGCCGCCAACAAGATACCAGCATAAAGCCCCGCACTGGCCCCCATAAAGGCATTACGCACCCCGCCCAAGCCAATAGCCGCGGTACCAGCCCCGATGATAAAACCGGCACCCGCACCATAGGCTGAGGTTTTAAAGAGCAGTTTTAGTTTTTTATCCATAGCGTGGCTAGGCCGACTCATAAAGATCGTTGCCATACAGAATGCAAGACCTAGGTATAAAAACTGGCGCAACAATGACGGTTTTTTTTTCGTACTCATACCCTTAAGGGTAAGGTGATATTCTTATAATGGTCAATCGCGTCTTTTTCTAACCACAAAACATCTAACCTAAATGGCATGCTGCAATATTGAGAATTACTATATATAAAAAAGTGAATAGACTTAACCAGTCTCGTTAATTTTTTATAACCGATACTGTAACGCAAATACGAACTTCGACCAAAACTGGACCGCACTTCCACAAAAACTAATATGGATTTTGTAGGATCAAGAACAATCAAATCCAGCTCTCCCGCCGAACAATAGAAATTTCGCCGAACTAACGAATAACCGTTCGACTGAAAATACCGCCAAGCACGCTCTTCGTTGTAACGCCCCTTTTCAAACGTATTTTTAAAGCGCGCAGCGCGGGGTTGGAATTGGACAATTTTTTTTTCCATTCCATCTATAGCTGCAAATCTTTGACCATCGTAGCAACGGGTTCAAACGTTTTACGATGCAAGCGGCAGGGCCCGAAGTCTTGTAATTGTTTCAGATGCTTCTGGGTAGAATACCCTTTGTGCACTTCAAAATAATAATTAGGAAAGTGGCCCGCCACATGAGCCATCCAAGCATCACGAACTACTTTTGCTACAATACTTGCCGCCGCAATCGAACGCGAATGGCTGTCTCCTTTGACAATAGTCTGTACGTGCGCTGGGGCCACTGTAGTGCCCTCCACACGGTTCTTATGGTCCGTTGTAGTGGGACGTAAAAAATTATCAAATCCAAAACACTGAACCTGCAACGAGCGCACATTCAAAACCTCGACCGCAAATGAACTATCCAAAAAAGAAACAAAACCATCATCGCGATACAGCTCCGACACGGCCTTCGGCGCGGGAGGCTCTGGATAAAAAAAGCGCTTATCAAACGGATCAAACGTGCCGTCTACCAAAACAGCCCAAGACGATGATTTGTTTGTTGCAATCAGGCAATCAATGGAACGACGCATCGCAGCCAGCGAGGCGCGTAGAATATTGTACGCATCAATTTCGGCAACAGAAGCAAACGCCAACGACACCAAACACTGCTGCAAAATAGACTGACACAATACTAGTCGTTTTTTGGGGGTAATTTTTTTTGAATCATCTAATGCCAAGAACCACTCTGGGGGCTCAGTCGAAAACAATACTTTCTCTGGGATAATAACTGAAGCGGCTACTACCGGCCCTGCAATACAGCCTCTACCTACTTCATCGACGCCCATACAATATTCAAAAGCGTTTGTTTGAGCACCATTCGACGGCTGCAACATGCGGCGTTCAAATTCAATTTGATCGACGACCATAACCCCCACACCATCCCACTCTACGTTTGCAAAAATAAAAAAGGCGTGTTTGCAAAAATACAAACACGCCTTCTATTAAGATTAAATCAATGGATTCTAAATTATACAGACTTGCTCGGTTTGATGCGTGCTGCTTTACCTTTTAGGTCACGAACATAATACAATTTACTGCGACGCACTTCACCACGAGACACAACCTCTACTTTTGAAAATAAAGAACTATGTAGTGGGAACACACGCTCAACACCAACACCGTGAGCAATTTTTCTCACAGTAAAAGTGCGACTTAAACCCCGACGATTCATAGCAATAACAACGCCTTCAAAAATCTGAATACGCTCTTTTTCACCCTCTTTAATTTTTGCGTGCACTTTTACAGTGTCACCAACAGCAAACTCCGCTGCAGCATCTTTTTTCATGTTCGCAGATTCAATGTCCGCCAACAAGACAGCTGCGCTGCGTCGTTTTGCCACGCGCGCTGTGCCAGCCGCACCTGAGGTCTTAGCTGCTGATTTACTTGTTTTTTTTGTTTGAGTCGTCTCTTGTGAATTTCCAGTCTGAACGGCCATGGCATTTCCTCTTCTCTATGAATAAAGCAAAAATTTAGTCTGAACGTATATCTAAGATATCCAAAGATTCCAATTAGATTTTAAGCACCCACCCGAACCTGATAAATTACCTTTAATTGATTTTATATGTCGGATATAGTGTGGGGCGTGTTTTCTGTTAACCTAATTCGTACTAAGGCCCCATTTCTACGACTTTATTCCACAATCGCTCTCCTGACTTTACTTTCCATCGGTAATTATTCGGTATGGTCTCAAACGACACCCTTCCCACCTTCGGTTAGGCGGTGGATGAAATATGAGCAATTTCAAAATGACCGTGTCGTTTATGATGGCTCCAACATGGCGCCTATCGATGTGTCCGCCGTAACCCCTTACTACTTGCCCGAGAGCGCCCACTACTTTCCACTTCGATCAATATGGGTACCAGCCAGCGTAGCTAATTCGTACCACGTACCCCACCCACCCCAAGGCGCCTCCACATCGACTCATTACCGGGCTGTCATGACTCGGCGGCATGCTGGGCGAGATTATGTGCGTTTTTTAGTGCACCCTCAAAGCGAACAACTCTACCATGACTTGCTGGCCGCGCAGACGCCGACGTCGCGCCAGCTCGGCCTATTTGATGGCGACCCACTAGAAGGCACACCGACGTCGTCCATACGAACCCTATTGGTGCGACGCCCCTCGCAACCCGACCAGCCCCTATTTTTTGTAAAACTCTCGTTAGACGCGACTATTTCAGGCTTAAACCGCACAATTACGGGCAATGAGGTGGTCAGTAGCATCGGCCAATACGCATACTGGCAAGCATTGGAACCCCTGTTAAAGTCCCCATTAATGGCCATACCTGAAGTTTTGTCCTTCATACCGGCACAGAGTGACCAGGGAGGCCAAATTATTCGCCTCATCCCGCCCGATGTCCAAGCAGGACGGACGACCCTCATCCCACTATTCTCACTACACCATCGAGAAAACGCTCATGGCGAAATGCTGGTGCAGCAACTGGCGCGAGCCCATAGTATTCGGCCCGAGCAATTTGTAGTGCGCTACATTATAAAACCGTTCATTCAAGCGTGGACGCGCTGGGTTTTACTCGCCAATTTAACGTTTGAGGGCCATGCCCAGAATTTATTATTAGAAGCGCAGCCAAACTTAAGCGATTTTGGTGGGGCCTTAAGAGCCACTGGACGGCTCTTTATTCGCGATCTCGACAGCCTTTCGATTAACACCATCGATCCGATTTTTTTACCGCAAGCCAGAGACATCCTAAGATCACTACCAATGCGCACTAATTTTGCGACAGATTACGATCAAAGTCCGCAGCAGGTTTTGGAAGCAGAACGCACGACTGTGATTTTTATGATAGCTTATTTAAGGTTTCTAGATACGCAATTAGAACTGCCATTACGAAAACTTCGTGGAAGCTCTGGACGTTTTCACGGTACCCTTGTGCGCGCCTTTTACACCGTAGTTACGCGCGAACTTGAACAGGTCGCTCGTATGATGACGCAAGAACCACGAGATCCCCTTTCTGTGGGAAACGATGGTGTTACCCATGCCGCACTTAGTAAAGAGCCTATTTTTATACCATCGCCCGGCGCACTTGCTGACATGCCAGAAGCTATTCCAGTGGTGTTAAATTCCATTCGACACCGCGTCAATCGCCCAACACATCGTTCGTTCACAGACTTATGCAGTGACACGCTCACGAAGAAATAATATTTTTTTGACATGCAAGGCACGTTGAAATTCGGCTACCGATTTCTAGGGATATTGTGGTTTATCTATATAGCCATTTTTTTTGCGGGGGGCATAACCCAACATATTTTTAGAGTGGTTGCCGCCGGATCAGTGCTGTTTGGTACCTTTATACTAATTAATAAACAATCCAGTTGGTTTTACGCGGTGTTGGAACGCACTCTACAGACCTATCTAGCGCGAAAGAGTGTGCGATGGTTGATTGTGTTATTAGGTTTTTTTATATTCGGTAGTGTTACGTTGGGACTTGTTTTGGACTACGAGGCTCTCAACGGCACGTTGTGGGACCTCGCCCAATATATTGCTGGCGTGGAGTCTTTTGTAAGGACAAGTAAACCTGAATACCACTTTCCTGGTGATGTCGCGAACTACTTCAATGTACACAGCTCGCTTTCTATATATATTTTAAAATATATATATATTTTTAAAAATTCGGCGTGGATTCTACTAATTTGGCAAGGTGTCCACCTGTGTGTACCCGCGATTGTTTTTTCCGTCGCAGCCCGAGGGTTTTATACAACGTCTGCGCAAAACACGACGAGTGCATGGCCAACCACCCCATTTATTTTCGCCAGTTTGGGTTTTATAGCCTGGGTGAGTTCACCCGTATTTTTAGGGCAACGTTTCTGGCCGTATATTTTTCATATCGGCGGGGTCACATTACTGAGTCTAGCCTATTACTGCTACGCAGAGCGACGTTACGTCTTTTGGGCCATAACATTACTGTTGCTGCCGATTGAAAAAGAAGACTTTGGCGTCATTAGCTTTGCCTTCGCATTGGTTGGCTTGGTTGATGCCATTTTCTCAAGACCCATCAAAAGTCGAACACTGTTACTTGGGTTGCTGTCGGTCGTTATCATGGCATTCTCGGCCTATTACGTAAGCACGTATGGAGGCAATATAACCAATAGCGATGCCTTTTCGGCGCGTTTTGGGGCGATTGCGTCGAATCCAAAAGATTTTATATGGCGGTGTTTGCGAGAACCGCAATTGGTTATGCGATTATTGTGGCGGCCTGAAGCGTTATACTACTGGAGTTTTTTTATCGTAGCGACCGGACTGTGGTCACACCGCCGTTGCCTGAACTGGCATACTTGGAAATTCTTCATACCCGTCGCCCCAGTACTCTTTTTTAATAGCGTGGCCGCTATAGGACCCATGCAGCTCTTTAAAGACCATTACGCTCTACCTATCGCCGTAGGCACTGTCGCTACTTTGGTATTTGGGACGTGGAAAGTATGGATCAAGCACTACAAACCATCTCAAGCGATTGTGTTTATGTTTTCCACAGCCGTTTTACCCATGCTGTGGACCCACCAGAGCCCCTTCCGCAATTTAAAAGAAGCGGCTCTGTTGTATCAACAACGCACAACCGAGCGCGCCATTATACAGGCCGTACAAAAAAAAAATAAAACAAAACCAAAACTTTTTATCTGTTGCGAGGAACGTCTATGCACCAACTTGATGGACTACGCTCAAGACCGCTTAATGACCGCCAACCGTTGCGTCGAAGGTTCGAAGATACTCACAAAATATCAAGCCATGAAACCAGTTTTCATAATACATACAGAAAATAATATATATAATACTTTAAAACCTAATTTAGAATTACCGCACTTTGCATTACCAACTAGCTGGTCGTTAGAAACGCCACTGATTCGAGTAAGCTCGATGGAGTAAATCTACTTAGACACCACAGCTGTTAAATTCTGAGGGCCAGTAGGCGTCACAAGAATATCGTCTTCAATGCGCACACCACCGAAATCTAACCAGCGTTCTTCTACGAGAGCCCAATCGACGTGGTCGTTAAACGCTCCCGATTTGTACGCCTCAGCCAAACGGGTGGGGTGGAAGTAACAACCAGGCTCTACTGTAACTAAATTATTTTCGTCTAAATCAATATCAACACGCAGATAGGCGCCATAGACTGTAGGTGGTGGCCCTTGTCGCACAACACCGGTGTCGCGCACCCTTAAACCAACTAAATGCCCCACCCCATGAGGGTAAAACAACGCTAAAGCCCCGGTCTCTAAACACGCCTCTCGAGAGCCCTTTAAAATACCAAGGTGCCGAAGACCATCGGCAATCACTTCGGCCGATTTTTTATGCACGTCTAACCACGAGCGCCCCATCGTGCAAAGCTCAATCGCTGCGTTTTGGGCTGAACCCACCAAATCGATAATCTCTTTTTGCTGACTAGAAAACGCCCCACCCACAGCAAACATTCTTGTAATATCGACACAGTAATCAAACAGGTCGACTCCCGCATCAATCAACACTAAATCACCCGCCTGCAACACCCGAGCACCGGGCGTAGCATGCAATACACCGCCGTTTTGTGCGCTCCCCACAATCGTTCCGTACGGCACGGTCTGGGCCCCTGCGCGTTTGATGGCATATTCATACTCTACAGCAACCGCACGTTCCGTAACGCCTGGCTGCAAAATGCTGCGTACGTGTTCATAACCAACACGCGCGATCGCGGCGGCTTGTTTGATGAGGGCCACTTCGGAAGCGTCTTTTCGGCGGCGAACTCTCACAAATTGTGAGGACAATTGAAATTCTTTCTCGGCTACCGGACCGGAAGGGGCTTGAGTCCGGTTTACAAACTGCAAGCCCTCGATCTCATACCCCTGCCCCATGACCCAAATATTTTTTAGACTAAGCTTCTGGATAAAGCCCACCAACTCTCCTAATGAGCGTTTCTCGCCCACGCCATCGGGTTCGATATATTCCGGAGCCGTATCCCAAACACTTTCTGCTACTGAGAATTGTTTTACAAACGACACCCACCCAGACGTTTTGGAATACAACACCACTTCATACGGATTACGACTGCCCGTCAGCCAATAGTAGTCGGGATGGGCTAAAAAACGGTACTGCTGATCAAGCCCACCTGGCTTGTGAATGGGGGTGCCAGAAAATACTAAAACCCCCTCGTCGACGCCTAAAACCGCATCGAATGCCCGGGCCGCTTGCCGACGCCGCTCGCGGATAATGGCTTGTGAAAACAACGTTTTTGGTTCGGTTGTAGGAAGGGTGGAAAGGCCGGCGCGATGTGCTGTCATATGTCGTTATAAGAGTTTGTCGAATGCCGACTTGCCAAGTTTTTTTATTCAGATTATTTTTCAAAAGTGTCGGGGCGTAGCGCAGCCTGGCTAGCGCACTTGCATGGGGTGCAAGGGGTCGCTGGTTCAAATCCAGTCGTCCCGACCATATAAAAACAGTGTAAATGGTACCAATTACTCCAATACAAACGGCCCAAACCGATAGTCTCGCGTTGGTCTACCTAAGAAATGCGACTGGTCTATCGCATCAATGCCCTCTCTCGTGAAGCCGTATTGCCTTCGAAGGCCAATAAAAATAGCACGTTATCGAAGCGGTAATTCAGCCTGAAAAATGTCTAGCACAGCGGCAATGGAGAGGATAACTCGAGGTTCGCGCACTGGAGTAAACGTCACAATTTGATAGGCGCGTGGATTCGACATTTGTCGCAGTACATGCTGAACCCAGCGTCGAAAGATATGATGATCGCCAGTCCAGATTTCAAATTCTGTTAGAAGTGAGTTGATTGCGGGAGCTATAGCGTGGGTTTCAGCGTAGTCGGACAAGACCCCCGCAGCCCGTTCTCCAGAACGGATTTCTTCTACGAGTTCCACAAATCGATGCCCACTGGGCGCATCAACGCCAAGCAGATTACCGGCCTGTTGTAGACCTCCAATGTAGGCTCTTGTCCATGTCGGAGATAACCAAAATCCGGCACGCGGAGCTCTCGCAAATCGCCCTATTTCACGAGCCGAAGAGTGTGCGATGGCATAACTATCAGGTAGCGACTCGTCCAAAAAAAGCCCCAGTTCAAAATCAACATTTCTGTTTTGAATGGAGACGTTTAAATGGTCACGATCTACTTGAGCCCAAATCTGGCGAGATAAGACGAACCGTTGGTAATTTTGTAGCGCTACATGCATGACCTCATGCCGAACGATCGGTAGATCGGTATCGAGCGACCATAAACTGAATTGTGGCCATGATTCATTGTATTCAGGGCTTCTTGCCCCAACAATCCTGAGATTCGGAATATTACGAATCTCGAAGTCGGGATATAACTGACCTAGTCTGCGGACTTCTCGCCCGATGCGCTCAATTCGCGGCCTCCAGAAGGGGCTTTGCGTTTCATTCGCCTGTAAGATGACCCAGCCTCTATTTCTCAGGTTGGTAAGATGAATAGGCAAGTCACGGTGCGCTCCGGTAAAACCCACTAAATTGGGCGTGATCGAAACGGAAGTGATGCGATTTTGCGCTAGAAACGGATCCACCTCTGCCAGGCTGGAATCTGGTAGTGACAAAAAACAACCCCAAGAGATCAACACAGTTAAGACGACACATCGTTTCGAAAGAGTTTGAAAAACTTCCATCATAAAAGCACTTCATTTTTATTGGCTGCCGGACCTTACCACCTATTGTCATATTTCGTGTATTGAATTCTATGGCAGACTAGGAGTTCTGGCCTTAGAAGGCTGGGAACAGCGGCCCCCCTCCTTGACTCGATGAACGGGCTCGAAACGCAGCAAAAAGACTAGCCAAAAAGGTCGCTCATAGCATGACGCTTGAGAATCAGGGTATCGACGCCCAAGAGACCGAAGCCCAGATCGAACGCCTTGCTCAAGACCTTAAGAATACCTTTGACGCCAAACTCTGGCTAAAAAAGTAGCGTATGGTAAAAAAACAATTTCCAATAGAATACCCTGTAGGAGCGACACCGCTCGACCCGAACGAGATTGACGGGCTGATGCCAGATACATCAGCGCTCTCAGAGAAGCGGATGTCCGACAATTTGCTTGTTTGATTCGATTTGTGAGGTTGTGACTAAAATCTTAGCTAGACAGAAGTAAGAACATTTTTTTGGTGCCGAGGACGAGAATCGAACTCGTACGCCGCTTATCGCAGCCCAGGATTTTAAGTCCTGTGCGTCTACCAATTCCGCCACCCCGGCACATCGTATTCCGTGGTGGCTACTGGCAATTCCGCCACCCCGGCACATCGCTTATCCGTGGTGGCTACTTACTGGCAATTCTGCCACCGCGGGATGTGAAACATCGTGGTGATTGGTAGATCTGCCACGACGTGATTTTTTGAAAATTTTTGCGTGCTGTTTGCTCTTTTTATGAAACAACAAACAACTTTTCTATTGCTACTCAACTCGGTGCGGTGTTGCAAACCGAAAATTCATCGCTACACTTTTTGATTGAAGTGTTTAGGATCTGGGGCTTTTTTGGGTTTTTTTCAACAACACCGACCAATAGACGTGCCTACATCCTAAATCACTAGTTTGAATACAATAGAATCCCTTACCTAAAATAGGAAATTGCTCACCATGCAAAACACCATGACATTCCTTGGCCGCATTGCTGTTGCATTGATTTTTGTGATCTCCGGTCTTTCAAAAATTGGCGCCTTTCAAATGACCGTACAACACATGGAGGGTCACGGGCTACCAGCCGCACCGGTGCTCTTGTTTGGCGCCATCGTCATCGAATTAGCGGGCGGCCTGATGATTATCTCTGGTTACAAAGCCCGTTTAGGTGGACTCTTGTTAGCCATTTTCCTCATTCCTACGACGTACATTTTTCATTTCAAGGCGGCGATCGACCCTAGTTTTAACGTAATCAATAAAGCCCAACTCATTGAAGTGTTGAAAAATGTCGCCATCTTCGGTGGTCTGCTCTTGGTGTTTGGCCATGGGCCTGGAAAACTAGCTATTGGCGGGGGTAAATAACCATGGCCGAAGCACACCGTACGAAACGCACCATCACGGGACTTCTGCTGCTAGCCGCTTTAAGCCTACCCTCAACTGTGTTCGCACAAACGAAAACCCCACGTTCACCTCAGGTAATCGATGCCAACCAAGATTTAGGTAGTGAGCCATTAGAACGCGAAGACACAGGCAACCCCAATGATGGCCCTGCGAATGCATCAAAAAAATCAGGCCGCAGTAACAGCCGTACGATTCTGCCTTTACGGATTGGCGGACACTTGGGGCTGGGCATTGCGTCGGCCAGTTTGCACCCTGATAGAGATTCTGAAGCCAAATCGGGCTTCAACTTGATCGGCGCCATTGAGTTTGGATTTTCGCCCTGGTTTGCGCTCACGACCGAACTTGGTTTTGTGCAGAAAGGTTACAAAGAAACCTCGCGCCAACTAGCTGCCAATACGATTTCATCGGAAGTGCACTTAAACTATTTTGAAGTGCCTTTGCTAGGGAAGTTTCGATTTGGTGACGACATCGCGCGGCCTTTTGCCGTTTTTGGTCCGGCACTGGCGTTTAATTTGTCAGCACAGCGCAAAGCAGAAACTACGGTCGCCACGCAAGACGGCACACGCTTAGCCGCCAACACCGACCTGCAGGGCATCGAAGCGACCGATATTGGCCTCGTATTTGGCGGTGGTGTTGAGGTGTATCTTACGGACGACATTGATCTTGTCGGTACCGTTCGCTACACGCACGGCCTAAAGGATATTCAAACGAATAGCGATACAGAAATCTACAATCGGCACTTTCAGATTTTAGTCGGGGTTTTGGTTGATCTGTAGCCTTCTTGTTGTTTTAGAAAGACACACATGGCACATACAAAAAACAATATATACAATCCCAGCCATTTAAATATTTTTTGTAAAACGAGGCTCCACACCCTCACGCTACCCGTACACATTGGCGTTGGTGACGAAGAACGCCGACAGACACAAAACATCGTCATCGACTGCGAAGTAAAACACCAGGTCGCCCCGATGGGACTAAGTTCAGACAAAATTACCGACACGGTTTGTTACCACACCATGGCTCAAGTGATTACGGCAACCGCGACACAGAAACCAAGAGCCTTATTAGAAAATTTGGCATTTGATATTATTCTTGCCTTAAAAGAGTACTTTTCTGAAAAATTACTCTACCGCATTGTGATTCATAAGCCGAACGCCCCAGTAGAACATCTCGCTGGCGGCGCATCGTTTGAATTGGCAGAATATGAGTAACAATTAAGACGCAGGTATGTTTGAGAGGCCTAACTTCAACCACCCACCGCCAGACTCCACCTCACGAAATTTCAATTTGTTCTGATTTATATATATATTTTTTCGAATACAATAATTTAACAATCCATCGCTGCGCGGATCATCGCAATTGGGGGCAGTTAACCAGTACTGGGCCAATTCTTTAGTTAATAAATACGACGGCCAATCTAAATAATAGACGTGTTCGTGATCGACGGCGAGCAGTTGGTACACAGCCGCCTTGGAACCTGAGACTAGTTTTTTTAATAACGGTGTCGGCAATCCACCATACCGCCCTCTTAAAATAATATACTGCTGCACCAAACGCGACGGACTGGCCGTCATACGCATCAACACAGCGTCTGAAATTTTATGAAATAGAAATTCTTCGTGCGGCCAACGGATCTGCGCATTCTGATTAAATAGACCTGATGCTTTTTCCAATAATAAAAATAATTCTTCTGAGGTGAGTGTATTCAGCTGAAACAAACTCAAGCTAGCGATCAGTGATTCAATATCAATTTTACTCTGAACCACTTCGCTGAACAAACGTCGTCGATCGGGAGTATCAAGGCCAAGCCGATGCCCTCGTGGTAACTGTTGTAATTGCAGATACCGGTTTGAGACATCTAATACGCGCTCACTTTTAAGCGGCGACTTGAGCAGACCCTCTAATATCTGTTCTTCGTTCAATACACGCGCATACGGCCCTAAAAAAATCAATGCGGCAGCACGCGAGTTTGAATCAGACTGCGTACCCAATGCGCGTAAACTCTGAGAAAATAAAAACGCCATTAAAACAAAACCAAAACTAAGATTGCCGAAAACAAACCATCGTCTTTGGCGCACGCTCAAAACCAGAGCATGTGCTGAAGCAAAACTAACTAGAATTAAGAAAATAAAAGCAAAAACCATTAACAGCCCAAAAGGAGCCACTAAATAGGCCCTACAAACATAAGCTAAAACCGCTATCGGCAGTGGTGCCAGTCGAAATGCTAAACGCAAGAAATTGTTTGGATGGAACCACAACGCGTTAACCCCAAAGCGGTCTAACCACGAAGAGGTGGACTGCGCGCGGTAATTGGCGTGCGTAATCGAAATCGCGAGCGCATGAAAAAAAATGAACATAATAACGAGAGTCGCTAATCCATAAATATCGGTATCAAAAAAATTCGACACAAACGTAGAACGCAAGTCAATCGCATTTGCCAGTTTAGCAGTACCCTTTAGAGGGCCTAAACGATTAATATTAGAGTGGGTCGAATCAAAGTGCGCCAGCGCGGTAATAAGCAGAACAATACAGGTTGTTAAGAAAAAAACGAACGAACATAACAAACTAACTATATAATTTATTAATAATATAGTTCGTCGGCGTAAACTTGAGAGCAGTATCCAATTTAGATTTTTAGGCACTAAAGAAAAACTAACCATCCAGGCTATCAGCGGCGCTAAAAGCACCAACATGCCGATGTAATATTCGTAACCACCAAATATTTTCTCAAAGACAATAATGGCAATCGTCGAAATGACTAAATACTTCGCAGCCTGTTGAAGAATTATTTTAAAGAACAATGATAGTAGCGTTTTCATAGGCAGTTATTGTTTGAGGTCGTTGAGAACTGTCGAAAAATAAACGAATACGTCTTCAGCAGTCACTGAACGTTTATCGAATTCGAGATCGGGGTATTCGGCCATCATCCCTCTTTTATCAGCACTAGCCACAAACGATGTCGAATGGTCTCGATTACCGTGCACCGCGACAAAACCAGTGCGAGCCAATGAGTCTAACCGTTCTAACGGTAGTGCATTTTTGCTTTTTAATTTTATAAATCGTTCATTCATTTCAGACAGAGAGACGTGTAAGCGCAACTCGCCCCGTTGCAACATGATAATATGACTACAAACGTCCTGAGCCTCAGATACGATGTTACTAGCCAAAATTACCGTACCGCCGCGACTAACAAATTCAGATAACGCTAACACCAGGTACGCTCGGGCCTGGGCATCTAATACGGCTGTAATTTCATCTAAAACAAGTAGTTTGGGTTTAATTGATAGGCCCAATGCCAACGTCACTTGCATGCGCCCACCACGTGAAAACGTATCTAAGTTTTTATATATATCTAATCGTAGGGACTCTAAAATTTTTAAGAAGTAGGTTGTGTCAAAATTACGATACAAATTTTCATGAATGGGAATGAGATCTTTAACCATCATCGGCAGATCGAAATAGATCGACTCCGATACAAAATAGATGGCCTCGCGCTGCTGGGGGGTAAGAGCTTCGGCCGAATCGCCAAACAGGTAGCGTTCCCCACTCGAAAAGTGCTCCATTCCTGCCAAGGCCCTTAAAAGCGTCGACTTGCCGGCGCCATTGTGGCCCAAAAGTAGTTGAAACGTACCTGCCGGCACCTCGAGATCGATATTGCGCAAAACCGGTTGGCCGCCATAGGTCTTCGAGACATTTTTTAGCGAAATGCACGATCTTGAAGTCATCTCTAAAGTGTACTGAACGTTGCCATATAGACCTAGACCCTACGCGCCAAATGGCCGTTACCCCGTTAGGAATCGCCACCAACCCATAAAAATGATTGGAATTACGGCCTAAATTTGAGAATTAAGAACCCTAAACCTTAATTTTTAGAAAGAACCCCACATGACAGTATCCAATATTGAACCAGTTAGTGAAGTCCCTACGGAACAAAACACTGAAATAACCAACGAAAATGACACCCCAGTAACTGATGTGGCGTCAGAAGCTGCCGACGCTAGCACTCCAGCACAACCGTCCGTACCAAAACTAAAAGAACGCACCGTTCTAAAAGGAACTCTACGTACGTTCACGGAATACGATGGCTTTCGTTTACGCAATGCCCTCAACGCTGTTGCGGGTTTAGAAAAGGAAGGCAAGTCGGCTGAAGAGATTGAAGCCGCACTAAAAGAGCAGTTTAAACTGGAAGACGAAAAACTAAAGCTGTTTCAAGCAGCGATGACCGTTGCCAAACAAAAGTTAGAGCACTTGAAACGCGTCATCGTGTACCACCGCCCGGACAACGCCATCGATGGTGCCCCACCAGTGGGTTACGAAGAGGCCGAAGCCAAATATCTGAAGTCGGAGTTTTTCTACATCCCGCAACCAAAACGCGCACCACGCGGTGACCGCCGAGATGGTAAAGGCGGCGGCCGTCGTGGGGGCGGCAATCCACGTGGCCGCGATGGTCGTGATGGTGGCGGGCGTAGTGACCGGCCTCGCACAGCAGATCAAGCTCCTTTAAATGCTGGTGCTACCGAAGGTGCTGCTAATGACACTTCTGGTCGTCCACCACGACGCCCACGCTTTAAAAAACCGGCTCGTGAGATTCCACCGCCACCTGCCGTGAAACCACCGCCGATTGTATTGCCCGTAAAATCTACAAATTAAAGTAAGCACAAACGCTTCACGAAAAAAGGCCGAGAGTTTGCAAATAAACTCTCGGCCTTTTTTTTATGCATCCATTCGATCTTTAGGGCCGACTAGCGGCACTAGTGCGGCCATTGATTGGTAGAATTTGCACATGCCCGGTTTGCACACGAGCTGCCGGGATGCGCACTTCGGCCGAGTCCGGTGACAACTGACGCGAATCCACGACGCTATTATTGGCGGCAATTCGCGTTAATTCAGTTGGCCCCTCAAACACCACATGCACATACACTTCACCATCTGCAGCCCGATCTACCGTAACCCGCGATGGGTAGCCGTCGTACTGAAACCATTGTCCACCCTGAGCGGCACGAAACAACAAACGAATAGGCGCCCCTTGGCTAATAGCACGCGATACTAGGCCAACTTTAACATCCACCGCCACGCCGTAACTGGCGACATTCGACGCCGCTGGCGCTCCACCGACACGCGACGTCCCTAGACCTAATTCTTGTAGGCGTTGGGCACGCTGGTGGCGCCAACTACCGTCTTCCACTCTTAACGGCACCAATTGAGTTAATTGAGGCGCTTGAAAATCACGAAACTCGACTGGACCGAATACAAACTCGCCACGCGGGTCGATACCAGTAATGCGTCTAAAGTGCACACGATACAAAACGGAGGCCCCCTGGACCGACGGCAACTCCACAAAACCCGTCATAAGCCCTTCGATTGGGTTCTTTGGTTGGCTACCTGGTTGACCATCGGCCACACCCCAAAATACAAGCTGGCTCATTCGGGCTCGCACCGCTGCAACCGCCTCTCGCGCACCTAGACCATTCGGTCGAAATCCATTGGCAGTGCCGGACGTCGAGCCGTTAGGTACCAATAGAAGACGATCGGGATTTAAACGCGCTACCGAAAGTGCCA
>CAZYPH010000011.1:0-35115 GCA_964649095.1 uncultured Oligoflexia bacterium
CTTCGCAATGCTCTATTGGATGGTGCCAAAGCTTTGGAAAACCAAACTCTACAGTGAGAGTTTAGCGAACGTACATTTTTGGATCGGCTTCTTCGGCACCGTCTTCTACATGGTGTCGATGTGGGTCGCCGGTATCACCCAGGGTATGATGTGGCGCGCGATCGATGGTGCGGGTCGGTTGGTGTATCCTGATTTTGTAGAGACGGTTACCAAGATTGTGCCCCTCTACTACGTACGTACATTGGGTGGTTTGTTGTACCTAGTTGGTTTCATCGTGTTGATTTACAATTTGTACAAAACCATTGCGTCAGCGCCAGCCAATGCGTGTGAGCCTGAAATCGTTAAAGCTCCGCGTCTACAGCCGCTCGAGTTTATCGACAAAACTACGGGGCAACCAAAAAACGTAGACGTGTTGTTGAAAACACCGGTGCATCGTTTGTTAGAATCGTTGCCAGCGGTATTCACTGTGTTGACGTTGTTAGCGGTTTTGGTGGGTACGTTGGTCGAGATCGTACCAACGTTTTTCTCGAGTGATTTTGCTCCAGCGAATCCAAAGTTAAAACCCTACACCGGGTTGCAGCTGCATGGTCGCGATATTTATGTGCGAGAGGGGTGTTATACCTGCCATTCGCAAATGATTCGCCCGATGATTTCGGAAACGAAACGTTATGGTGCGTATTCACGTGCTGAAGAGTCTATTTATGACCGTCCGTTTCAGTGGGGGTCAAAACGCACAGGGCCTGATTTAGCGCGTGTGGGAGGTAAGTATCCTGATTCGTGGCACTTGCGTCACATGTTAGATCCACGTGCCGTAGTGCCGGGCTCTATTATGCCGGCTTATCCTTGGTTGCTAAAAGACGATATCGACTTTGTCATCATTCCAAAGAAGCTAGCGGTAATGAAAACACTCAAAGTGCCGTATGATCAAGTCGATGTCGATATGGCTGAAGAGAGCGCACGTAAAGAGGCTTCTGAAATCGCCGCGCAGTTAGATGAGAATAAAGTAATTAAAAATCTCGAGAAAAAAGAGATTATTGCTCTGATTGCTTATCTGCAACGCCTGGGAAGTGATTTTAATTCAGGCCATTTCGTGGTGCACGACGGAGTGAATATATAATGATCGCGCGGACTCTCACACAGTTTGTTTTGAATAATCAACTCGGCGTGTGGTCCATTTTTGTTCTTCTACTTTTTTTTGTGACCTTTGTAGGCATTGTTTTGTGGGCCGTTAAATTCGAGCGCCCTCAAGACATTGCCTACAAAAGGCAATTACCATTTTTTGATAGTGCAGAGTGACGAGGAAAAATTGATGAGCACCAATACTGAAAACGACCCAAATAAATCCGACAACCATCATGATGGTATTGTCGAACTCGACAACAAGCCGCCGCATTGGTTTATGCTGTTCTTTTATGCGACGATCGCAATTGGCGTTATATACTTTATTCACTATACGATGGGTTCGGGTGAATCGATCATGACCGAATACCAGCGTGATCATCGAGCCAATGAAATCGCCGTGTTTGAAGAAGCCAAACGTGCAGCGAATCGTGAATTAACGGAAGAAGACTTACAGAAAATCGCTTCCGACAATAAAGCCATTGAGCTAGGCAAGGTACAGTATCAGGCTAAGTGCGCCGCCTGTCATGGTGGTGTGGGTGAGGGTAGTATTGGGCCCAATCTAACCGATAAATACTGGATCCATGGCGGAAAACTTACCCAAGTATTGGGGGTGATTCGTAAGGGTGTGTTAGAGAAGGGCATGCCTGCTTGGGGTGGCGTTTTATCGGCCGACGAAAGTACCGCGTTGGTAGCCTATATTCACAGCCTATCGGGTAGTAACCCACCCAATGCAAAAGCTCCGCAAGGGGAATTGGTTCCTTGAATCCACGTTTGCGCCTAATATCGAGCGGGTTTTATCATAACCGTCGTTTGGTATTAGGCGTGTTTCTAATTGTATTATTTCTGACATTGCCTTGGGTGACTATTCGAGGCAATCCAGCGGTATTAATTGATTTATTACATGGCCGTATAGCGCTATTTGGTTTGGCTTTTTGGGCACACGATGTGCCGCTGCTTTTTTTAGTTCTCGCTAGTCTTATTACGGCGATTACTCTGGTGACGAGTATCTGGGGGCGTGTGTGGTGCGGGTGGGCGTGTCCGCAGACGGTCTTTCTCAACGTGGTTTTTCGACGCATTGAAAGTTCCATATTTAAAATTGGCCTTCCTGATTGGTTGCGATTGGCTTTGCAGTGGTCTTGTTTTGTTCTGATTGCGTTACTGCTTAGTCACAGTTTTTTAGCGTATTTTGTAGGGGCCGAGCGGCTGTGGCTTTTTTTGCAAAGGTCACCGTTAGAACAATGGCCGCTATTTTTAGCGATGTGTTTTTTCACCGGCCTAATTCTTTTTGACTTTGGTTGGTTTCGCGAACGTTTTTGTACTGTGGTTTGCCCATATGGGCGCTTTCAATCGGTTTTAACGGACGAACGTTCCCTAGTTGTTAGTTACGATCAGAATCGCGGAGAACCGCGTGGCGCAAAACGGACGTCGCTCGCTGGTGGTTCTGTAGCGCCGAGTGTTATGGGCGATTGTGTGGATTGCAAGTGGTGTGTCAATGTCTGTCCCACAGGTATTGATATTCGTAATGGTTTGCAAATGGAGTGTGTGGCGTGCACGGCATGTATGGACGCTTGCGACGCCGTAATGCTGAAATTAAATCGTCCACAAAAACTCATTCGTTACGCTCGAGCTGAGACGGTACCAGTATTTAAAAATATTCGATTTCGTATATATACTATTTTGTTGATGGTTTTTTCTCTCGCGCTTGCATTTGTTTTGCATTCACGTAAGCCGATAAATGCAATGGTGGTTCGAGCGGTGGGCAATCCGTATGAAGTTATTAAACGAGACGCTGATAAAGCGGAGCCCCGTGTCGTTAATCGTTTTCGTATCGATCTTAGCAATCAAACGTTTCAAGACCTCTCAGCTCGATTCGAATTAAGTGAGGCCGATCGTCGCGATGTGCGTTTAGTATTTCCTGACTTACCAACTATCAACTCTCAAAAAGCCATCCGTTCTGGCGAGAGTGTGCAGATGCCATTTTTTGTCGAATTTTCACCGTCTCGTTTAGATTTTGGTCGAGGCGTGTTGGCGATAAATATTGTTTCACCTAGTCTTCAGCAATCGATAACCATTGAGGTGCCACTTGTTGGGCCACTTCGATAACCTGTTTTCACGTTTGGTTCCAATTACGGTTTTATTGGCTAGTCTGTCGGGTAGTTTACACTGTGTGGCGATGTGCGGCGGGCTTATTGCTGCTACAACGTCGGGTGATCGGTCGCGCTGGCGTTGGGTACAGTACCAATGCGGTCGTTTAACCGGGTATTTAGTCTTAGGCGGCGTCGCAGGTTTTTTGGGAAAATACCTGTTGCTGTCAGAGCGTGCGAGTGGCGTTCTGAAGAATAATATCGCCATTTTTTCGGGGCTTTTAATGGCCTTCTATTTTGTTATGGTCGGTGTGTTTGTTTTTCGACAACGCCCACTACACGGCCATGGGCTATGGCTTGGGCTCTGGCGAGTTACAGGTTGGTCGTTTTTTCAGAAGACGAACCGCAAAATAGATCGTTTTGTGCAGAGGTTGTACGAGCGCGGCAAAGACCAGGTTTTTTTCTTAGGTATGCTTTCGGGCATTCTGCCGTGTGGTTGGTTGCACACGTTTGTAGTGGGAGCGCTAGCTACCGGTGGCGCTTTGGCTGGAATGTCTTATTTGTTTCTATTTTGGTTGGGTACTCTGCCAGCGTTAGCTGGCGTGGGGATTCTGTCGCAGTGGGTGCGAAAAAAGTGGAGCCGACCCGCAGCCATTGTGGCCGGAGTGCTTTTAATAATTCTAGGTTTCGCTACGTTGGCATTTAAAGTCTGGCCCCTATTGATTATTGGCAACGGCCGGGCCCAGTCCTCACACTCTCTGAATTCAGGCGGGCATTGCCACTAGTAGGTACCCGCGCTAGTTTTTTGGCATGGCAGATAATCCCAATGCGTTAAAACATATTTTCTCTCGAGATCTTTTACAGCGTATGGCCACGGGGTTGGCACAGTGTGAGAAATCTTTTTCACAACAAAAATTTCTTACGGCAACGGCAGGTATTGGCGATCTTGAGATGAAGCAACGGGTGCGTTTAATTGCAAGTGTCTTACGCGAGTTATTGCCCCCAAACTATGAACGCGCGCTTGAAATTATCTTGGCGGCTTCTAATGTTTCTGGGGTTAATACACTCAGTGGTTTTGAGTTGTGGCCGTACTCAGAATTCATTCAGATTTTTGGCAGCCAAAATTTAGCTAAGTTTAATAATATTAATAAAACACTATATAAAAGTTTAGATGCCATGCGCATTTTAACTCCAAAGTTTTCGTCGGAGTTTGCTATTAGGCCTTACCTCAAGCAGTGGCCTACTGAGGTGTATGGTTTTTTAAAAGACTGCGCGCTCTCGTCTAATATTCATGAGCGCCGCTGGGCGTCGGAGGGGAGCCGTCCGCGACTACCATGGGGCGAAAAATTGCAGGCAGCCGTTAAAGACCCAGCTTTGGGTTTTGAAATAATACGTCTATTAGCAAACGATAACGAACTCTATGTCCGTAAGAGTGTTGCTAACCACATCAATGATGTCACGAAAGACCATCCAAGGCAGGCTCTGAAATTTTTGTCGGAACTGAAAAAGAATACGGATGCCACACGCCTGGAATGGATTACGCGGCACGCACTGCGTACACTCATTAAAAAAGGCAACCCGGAAGCGTTAGCATTGGTTGGTGTCGACGTTGATCTTGATGTGGTTGTGCACGAGTTTAAGATTGAAAACTCTACCGTCGTCATCGGACATAGTTTGGAGATGAGCATGGAGTTGGAGTGTAAGTCGCACCGTCACAAAGTAGCTCCAAAAATTATTGTCGATTATATTGTGCATTACAATAAAGCGCATGGACAGACCTCGCCCAAGGTCTTCAAAGGCACGGTCTGGAGGGCTACCCCGAAAACGCGATTTTCCATGCAAAAGAAACACAGCTTTAGACCTGTTACGACACGTCGGCTTTATCCCGGAAAACACCGCATTGAACTTTTGGTGAATGGAAAACCAGTCGCCGCACGTTCGTTTGTGTTATTGGCCGGCCCCCATGCAGACGTTAATCTTGCACGCTGATTTTTTTTCATTCGCCTTTACCTAGAAGGTATAACGCGGGTGCTTTTATGCGACAGCTCTGCCAGAAATACTGGGATTTGATCAGCAGTTTCTCCGTTTTCCACAATAGAAGAATCGAACAGTGCTTGTATACAGAGGTTCTTTCCTTGGCACGGCGGAACCTCTGCAACATGAACACACGGTGAACAACTAATTTTTTTGTAGTGTACTTCTTCTACGATATTAAAGTTTTTTAAACGGGTTTCAGGTGCAGTCGGTCCCCAAAAACTCAAACAGTAAACTCCGAACAGTCTTGCGAAATGCAAGAGTGCCGAATCAACTCCCCAAAATTGGTCTGCACATGCGAGATGTTCAAGAGATTTTAGAAGGGGAAGTTTTCCGCAAAGATTGTTAATTTTAAGTTCAGGCCAAATCCTAATAAGATTCTTGTCAATTTCATCCGCGATTGCAAAATCATCGGCCCCTCCCAACAACTCAATACGAGCTTTTGCAAATTCAGGATTTTGGGTGAGACGCTCTTTAAATGTTTCAACCCATTGTGCAGCACTCAAGATGCGTTCTCGCGCAAAACTCGAACATCCTGGGCCTATTGCTATCGTCTTTGTTCGATTCGAAGTTTGAACTTTTTTATAAATCTGTCTCTGACAATCAGCAAAGTTCGCTGGCTTTGCACCAAGGAGACCTGCCACCCGTTCGTAAAAAAGATGCACCGGAGCATTCCGATTAAAATAGATGAGATGCGTATGCAGATGCTTGCGCCACACTGCACTCTCTAGATAAAATCCGATTCGATTTCTCGCGCAAGTTAGAACCGAAAATACAGTCGTCAACCGACTATACACTTCGAAATCAATAAAACAATCCACACGAAAAACACTCACACAGGCAACAATTGAAGAACGAGCAAGTGAAAGGAGCGAGCTTTGATCGATCACTAACACACGATCAAAAACACTGAGAGCTCGACCAAAATCAGCAATACCTTTCGTAGTGACTAGAGTCATTTTTAGATCTGGATACTTGTTTCGAATGCCGAGTAGAGCAGGCAATGCAATGACCAAGCTCCCGCCGCCCAGCATCTTGATAAAACAAATCTCGCGACGAGGTGTAAGCTGATGGTCACGTTTTAAAAGGAATCCCAAAAAAACAACCAAGGGTTTTAGGCATACGATTAAAATACCACCTAATACCCAGTCTATTCTTTTTTGGAGCTCTAGTTTCATATTAAAATCAGTATTTTAAATACCCTGCTTTATCAATGTGAAACAGGCGTCGAGCTCTGCCTATGTCAGGGCAAACGCATGTCGGCCGAGGCAGGATCAGTGGTGTTGCGAGGTCGGTTGTTAGTTTATCATTACTACGTTGTGGATGACTACGTTGTGGATGACTACGTTGTGGATGATTTCACGGCCCTGCTTGAGGGTGAAAGTAGTTAAGTGGCAAGTTGGCGAAGTATCACATTGTTGCATGACGCAATGTTCTATCGATTGTCTATCGCTTGATAGAAACACCACACCTATTGACGAGATTTACTGATCGCAAGCACTGTAAGTCGTATGCAATCACTACTGGGTCTTGGGGTATTTATTTTTGTTGGTTATTTATTGAGCTCCAATCGCAAAAAAATTCTGTGGCGATTAGTAGCCGTGTGTCTGGTGATTCAGTTCGGATTTGCGCTAGCTGTTTTAAGGCTCCCCGTTGTTGCACATGTGTTCGAAGCGGCCTCTTCGTTTTTTGTGCATGTGTTAGATTATTCGTCGCAAGGGGCGCAGTTTCTTTTTGGTAATCTAATGGATGCCAAGACGTACGGTTTTATTTTTGCTTTTAACGTTTTGCCGACAATCGTTTTTTTCTCAGCATTGACGTCGCTTTTATATCATTTGGGCGTGTTGCAACTAATCGTGAATGGTTTTGCGTGGGTCTTTACAAAAACATTACGTGTTTCTGGTGCCGAAAGTCTGTCGATGGCGGGCAATATTTTTTTGGGTCAAACGGAGGCTCCACTTCTCATCAAGCCCTATCTAGCACGCATGACGCGTTCTGAAGTGTTTTGTGTCATGGTTGGCGGTATGGCCAATATTGCTGGCGGTGTGTTGGCTGCTTATGTCGGATTTTTGGGTGGAGACGATCCAGTGCAGCGTCAATTATTTGCCACCCACTTATTGTGTGCTTCGATCATTTCAGCTCCCGCGGCGATTTTAATTTCAAAGCTTATGGAGCCAGAACCGCATTTAGAAAAAATTGACCAGAGCCTGGTTCCCTTGGTGCGTGACAAAGAGCAACATCTTTTGGAAGCCATCAGCAGTGGTACCACCGATGGAGTCTCTATGGCCATTAACGTCGCCGCTATGTTGTTAGTCTTTACGGCTCTTGTTGCGATGGTGAATGCTATTTTGGGTAGTATCGGATCCGTCACTGGCTTTAACGCGTGGCTCAGTCTGGCTACGAACCATGCCGTCGATAAATTATCATTACAGTATATATTAGGATTTCTATTTTCTCCGGTTGCTTGGCTCACCGGTGTTGACTCACGCGACCTTCAGCCGGTTGCGAGGTTGCTTGGTGAAAAAACTATCCTCAATGAGTTTTATGCGTATGCCGATTTAAGTAAAATGCGTGCCGCCGGCGCATTTGTGAGTGAGCGTTCTGTTATTATTGTAACCTATGCCTTGTGTGGTTTTGCTAATATTGCATCTATTGGTATTCAGTTAGGTGGCATTGGTATTATGGCACCCAATCACAAACCGCTTTTGGCTCGACTGGGTGTGCGTGCCCTAATTGGTGGAACACTTGCGACCTTGATGACCGCTTGTGTTGTGGCGTTGTTGGTTTAGTTCAAACCAACAATCCTATTGCTGAAATTAAAACTATCAACGTAATTAGAATTTTACGAATAGGGTCGAGGCGTTGGGTTGGTATTTTCTGAATTAATATTTTTGTAAGCTGAGCTGCTATTAAAATACCAATACATAAACTGACGAGTGTCGGCCATTCCGCATAAGTCATTATATTCTGAAATTGTAATATCATGACAAAACTAGATGACGCCGATACGGTCAACAAACTCGTGGCTGTTGCGTGCGTAATGGATAGTCCACGATAACTCACCAAAAATGGTACTAGTAAAATGCCACCACCAAGCCCTGTTAAAGTGGTCAAAAGGCCTAGAATAATCCCTGCAACGGCCAGTGCAAAATAATAACTGACACCTGCTGGTGGGTGCCCATCGGTGCTAGCCCGAGGAGATTTTTTTTTCTTCCATATCGACCAAATGCTGATCAACCCCACGGCAATAAATAGAGCCGTGATAGCATTTTCATGTAAATGGGTTTTGATCGGGCGCCCTACTAACCCACCGATCATCGAAGTAGAAAATAAAATCATGGCTAATCGATAGTCGGTGTAATGCCGTTGTAAGATCCAATTAAGTAGTGCTCCCGCAACCACAGCGATCAACGAAACACCAGTGGCTGCTTTTATTGATAGTCCTGCAATATGCACCAAAAGCGGTACGCCAATCATGGCACCACCGGCACCGGTAAGGCCCAAAAATAGACCAACCACGGTTCCAATGGCGGCCCATGTAAGCCACCCGAACCAGAATGACAGCATTATTTAAAATTCTCTTTTAGCGATTCTTTTAAAAGCCTTGGGGCCGCAGTACTAAAACTACTAGCCTCGGCAATAAACTGTTCTTTGGGTTGGGTGAGTGACGCGTTTAATTTTAATTGAGTTTGCCATGTCGATGCCCGGCCGCCCTTGTTATCGTGACCTGGTAGAAGAATCATTTCAGTGGTGGCCACGGCAAGAAGACGTTGAACGCTTTCGTAGTGGGCGCGTGCATCGCCACCTGGCAAATCGTCTCGACCGGTATCGCCGTATAAAATCGTGTCGCCACCAAAAATAAACGGGCCCCAAATTATAGTAAGGCTGTCGGGAGTGTGTCCCGGTGTTGGCAAAAGTTTTATGGCACTTGCCTGAGTGTTTAGGGCCGTTGATTTCGCAACCCGCAGATCGACGCGTTGGCTAGGTGCTGCGTGATGCATGACCAGTGGAGCACTCAATGCACCTGCCATTTGCGCCGCGCATGAAATATGGTCAGCATGGGTGTGGGTGTCCACGACGGCTACCCAGCGATAGCCTTTAAGTGTCTGAGCAATGTCTTGATAAGCGGCCTCGTCTGTATCTTTTGGGTCTATTAACACAGCCTCTTTAGAGGCTGTGTTCCATGCCACGTAAGACACACACTCTTCACTCAAAATAGCACGTAGTTGCCAAGGAGAGTCTGCTTCCATTAGGGGATTCGGGGCATCTGTTAAGAGTTCATCTAGTTTTTTGATCTTGTAGTTACAATTCATTAACGTCTTCTTATATAGAATTTAGTATATTAGATTAGGTCAGCTTATCCGCAGCAGCTCTTTGATTCTGGACTCACATCACAGACTTCTTTCTCGGTCGAGGCCCGTGATGTATTCCAAGGCATTGCGGCTAGTAGATTAGCCATTGGACACACACCCGTAGCGCCCGCAAATACGAGGCCCATTCCAACGAATCCACTTAGATATATAAAACTAGGACTTACGGTTTGCGCTAAAACTAAACCCAATACGACCATGCTGCCGGCTACCAGTTGTACTTGTCGTATAATCGGAAGCCCTGCGCGACGGTTTCTTACGGTGGGTTTGCCTTGTTGGGCCCAGGCCATGATGCCACCTTCGTAAACCGAGAGATTCAAGCCCTGCACCAATGACTGTGCCTGTGTTGCCGCAAGTTTTGCTCGGTTGCCACCGCGGCACATAAATACCAGAGGGCGGTCATGTAGTGTCTTTAAAATCGCGGGAGCGCGCGCCGGAAATTCCGACAGCGGAATTAATATAGAGTTTTCTATATGCTCTGCTGTGTATTCGTTTGGTTCTCGTACGTCGATGATCACTTCTCTTGAGTTCTGTAGGATGTTCGTTTGATTAGTCATGAGAGACCTCCATGGTTAACTGTGTTACTGACAAAAAATCTTTTTTAGGGATCGTACTAGTTGCTTCACGCGTAGATCTTTGATCGCATAATAGACAAAACGCCCCTCTCTCCGAGAGTCTACCAAGCTCTCTGATTTCATGCGTTGTAAAAACTGAGATAGTTGCGACTGTGATGAGCTGCACAACGATTCTAAGTCGCGCACCGTTTGTTCCTGCTCGCTTAAGTGGCACAAAATAAGTAGTCTCTGTGGATGGGCTAATGCCTTTAAAAGTCTTGCAGTAAACTCGCACTGCATGAGTGATTCTAGAGAGTTATCTGCCAATTTGTCCGATAACTTATTGGTGGCGCTGCCTGTTTTCGAGCTTTGAGTTGATTTAGTCATCTTATTCAATATTATAATATTATAATATATAAATATTCAACAATTAGTTTTACAATTACAATTATGGAAAGAAATTTTTGGTTTAATCGCTGGAAAAACAATGAGATCGCCTTTCATCAGTCAGAGGTCGAGTCTAATTTAGTAAAGTATTTCGAGGTCCATGCTGACCAATCAGTGTTGGTACCGTTTTGTGGAAAATCGAAAGATCTGCTGTGGTTGGCCCAGAAAAATAAGAACGTAATAGGTGCCGAGTTAAGCCCTTTGGCCTGCGAGCATTTTTTTCAAGAAAATAAACTGGAATACTCGATCGAACAAAAGGGCGATTTTTCTGTTTATACGGCAGAAAATATTAGTATTTGGTGTGGTGACTTTTTTAGTCTTCCACACGATTTATTAGCTACGAACAGGCCGCAGCGTTGGGCTATTTACGATCGGGCCGCTATGATTGCTCTGCCGCCGAGCATGCGTAGCGGCTATGCCACCAAACTTTTAAATTTAATTCGAGCGGCCCCCCGTAGCGATCCTACTCTCCTGCTACTGATCACCTTAGAATACCCCCAAGACCGTCTAGAGGGCCCACCGTTTTCTATTGCCGAATCTGAGGTGCGCACCGCCTATGCCAGCGCACGATCGATAATCCTGCTAGCACGCGAACACGATCAACCGTCTGACTTAGTGGGTACCAAGTTTGAGGGCCTTACACGTGCTGAAGTAGTCTATCGAATTGAGTTATAGATTCCAAAAACACAACATAGCTACGACGGTAGGGATGAGTGCATATAGTAAAAGTTGTATGGGGTCGATACCGTCCTCTCCAAAGCTATCCCGTAAGATAGAATAGCCTGCTGGGTTCGGTGCGTTTGCAATGATTGTAAGACCTCCACCTGCCACAGCCCCCGCCACTAAAGCGTAGTGCATCGAGTCGCTCATCTCGGGTACTAGTGATCCCAAATAAGTTAGTGCGGCATTGTCCGTAACGGCAGTGAGTGCTGTTGCGCTAAAAAATAGATTCATGTCCGACAGCGATGCAATAATAGGCTTTAGCCACCAGGCCTGTAAGTTGCCCAATACCACTAGACCGGCCAGAAAAAACGCAACTAAAAGACTAGAGCGTAACTGCAACTCGTCTTGGTATTTTTTAGTGATCGCCGTTACGCCCAAGAAAAATAAAAATATGCCTGCAAAAATGGTCATGTGGTGGGCGGTTGCTACTACTAATATTAAAAAAAGTAGATATATCGCTTTGATGCCTAAAGGCATTTTTTGTGCCTGGCGAATGCTGGGGCGCTTGAGCTTAATAAGTTCGCGGTAGTTGATGGCGGTCAGTAGAAACGTATTTAAAAATACGGCGATGATCGTTTTGTAGCCAAAATGCGTCATCATAAAGGCATTATCCCAATGCCATACATTCGCTACCATTAGAATGGGCGGCGCGGCATAGTTTGTTAGTGTTCCACCAATCGAGATATTCACAAATAAAACAGCAATACACGAGTACATGAAGCGTTTTGAGACTTTCGCATCGAAAAATTGGCTTTTAAGTAAAATGGCCACGACCGTCATGGCAGCGGGTTCGGTCACGAACGATCCTAACAGCGGACCAAATGTAAAAATGGTTATAAAATAAGTAATATTTCGTACGGGATTTTCAGGCTTCCACAAAAAATTTAGCGAAATCCAGGAGATGATTTTTTCAGCGGCAACTAATATCGGCCGTGTGGCTGCAATGGACATAATTACAAATACGAACGCCGCCTCGCGAAAGTTTAGGCTTTCTAAATAGTGGATCGCATTTTCAGAGCCCACTACAACGGCAAGATAGGTAACAAACACACCTCCCCAAAAACCAAATACGATTTCAATTTCCCCCAATAGGTGGCAAACACCTTCGCCAATCGAATCCTTTTCAAAACGGTGTGCTAGGTTGTGGAAGTACTTCGTTAAAAACGTATGCAAAATCGCTAATGCAAATAAAGCCGTCGCGACGATCTCTGTGCTGTGGTCTAGAATGGGAGGGGGTGTCATTAGTTACCAATCCTTTCAGTGGTCTGCATGCAGCAAACTCGTCTATTGAAACAGCGAGTTAAAGGTTTTGCACGGGTTATCTAAAACAGATCTCGTGATTCAAAATTTATCGTGGTACGACATCGGACCATATGCAAACGAATCCAAATCTAAGAAATATCGCTATTATTGCGCACGTTGACCACGGTAAAACAACTTTAGTTGATGGCTTGTTACGACAAGCCGGAGCCTTTCAATCGCACGAGGCCGTCTCGGATCGCGTGATGGATTCGATGGATCTCGAACGTGAACGTGGTATCACTATTTTGGCAAAAAACACGTCCGTACGTTTGGGTAGCGATAAAATTAACATCGTCGACACACCGGGCCACGCAGACTTTGGTGGCGAGGTAGAACGTATCATGGGCATGGTTGATGGGGCGCTGTTATTGGTAGATGCCGCTGTAGGCCCATTGCCACAAACACGTTTCGTGCTTTCAAAAGCCTTAAAACAAGGCTTGAAATTAATTTTGGTTATTAATAAAGTAGATCGCCCCGATGCTCGCGTCGATGAAGTCATCAACGCGACATTCGATTTGTTTATGGAATTGGGGGCGAGTGAGTCTCAGGCAGACTTCACCATTATTTATGCCTGTGCCCGTCAAGGCTGGTGTACGACGGATAGCTCTCAATTGGCAAAAGCCTTAGAAACAAAGGGTGAAGGCCTTACGTTAAAGCCGTTGTTTGATACGATTTTAAAAGATGTACCTCCTCCAAAAATTACATCTGATGGCCCATTTCAAATGCTCGTTAGTAATTTAGGGTACAGCGAATATGTAGGTCGACTGGCTATTGGTCGAGTCTTGCAGGGATCTGTTAAAAAAGGTTCTCGTCTGGTACGTCAGGCTGATGGTGGTAAACAAATTACATTTACAGCTTCACAAGTTTATACGTTCGAGGGTTTAAAGCAGACTGAAGTGCCTGAATTAGTAGCAGGTGATATCGGTGTGATTGCTGGTAGCGAATATGTGGAAATCGGCGATACGTTTACTTCGGCTTCGATTGATAAGTCTGAAGTATTGCCTCCGTTGCCCCGTATAAAAGTGGATCCACCTACGATTAGCATGATCTTTTCCGTGAATACGTCGCCACTCTCTGGAAAAGAAGGGGAGCCTATTCAGTCTCGTAAACTAAAAGAACGTCTCGAACGTGAGACGTTAGCGAACGTTGCGTTAAAATTCGAAGCAACGGAAACGACAGAACAGTACCGCGTCTTGGGCCGTGGTGAATTACAACTAGCAATTTTAATCGAGCAAATGCGCCGCGAAGGTTTTGAGTTCATGGTTGGTAAACCGAACGTGGTATTACGCCAAGAGAATGGTCAAACGTTAGAACCTCATGAACGTGCCATTTTAGATTTGCCCGCCCAGTACGTGGGTTCGGTGACGGAATTGTTTCAAACGCGTAAGGGCCAGCTTTTAGAGTACAAAAATCAGGGCGATGGTTCTCGCGTGCGTTTGGAGTTTGTGATCCCGACTCGAGGCCTCATTGGTATTCGTTCCCGATATTTAACAGAGACCCGTGGTGAGGGTTTGTGGAATACCCAATTCGAAGACTACCGCGAATGGCGTGGCCATCTGGTGCACCGAGTGAATGGTTCTTTGATTGCCGATCGCACCGGTACTGCCATTGAATATGCACTATTAGGTCTAGAAGATCGGGGCATCTTGTTTGTGAAACCCGGTGTCGATGTTTATGAAGGTATGGTTATTGGGGAACACACGCGTCCAAATGATTTGAACGTCAATCCGTGTAAAGAGAAAAAATTGACTAACATCCGTGCCGCGAGTGCCGAGTTTTTGGTGACTCTCAAGGGCGTGCGTTCTATGTCGCTCGAGCAGTGTTTAGAGTGGATCGATGATGATGAATGGGTAGAAGTAACACCGGAAAACGTTCGAATTCGTAAAAAAATTCTCGATCAAAACAAACGCACAGTCGTCAGGACGGTGGATTAATCATGGCAAAGAGCCCGGCAAACAAAGGTTTTGGTGCAGTCATTACCGATGCTGAAGACGCCTATTTGGCTTCTGTGTTTAAACCTGAAGATCTCGTTTTGCAGGAGATTCGTCAGTCGATCGTCGCCGCCAATATGCCGCAAATTAGTGTGGGTGGTTACGATGGCCTGCATCTAGAGGTATTGGCGCGTCTGTGCCACGCTAAAAAGATCGTCGAGATTGGGACTCTAGGTGGTTACTCTGCTGTGTGTTTGGCCCGGGCATTGCCGGCTGACGGTGTGTTATACACGTTTGAGTTTAGTGCAAAACACGCGGCCGTCGCTCAGGAGAACTTTAAACGTGCAGGGGTTGCCGATAAAGTACGTTTATTTGTGGGGCCCGCGCTGGAGAAGCTTTCCGAAATCGAAGCGGCTGGGCCATTTGACCTGGTGTTTATCGATGCTGATAAAGTGAACTATCCCAACTATTTATCATGGGCTGCTCAACATCTAAAAGTAGGTGGTGTGGTACTAGGAGACAACACCTTGGCGTGGGGTATGTTGACCGACACGACTTTTGAAAACGAGCACGATGCTAAAAATATCAAAGCATTACGGCAGTTTAACGAAGCATTGGCCTCTCCAGCTGGTGTGTTTCGGGCTACTATGTTGCCGACGGCTGAGGGGTTGAGTTGTGGCGTCAAAATCCAATAAAACCAGACAATATCGCAGGCAGGGTTTATAAGTCGCAATACGCGCGGCATTATCGCGGCGCGTTAATTTTCCTCTCCAGCACCCTAGCCCCAATCTCGTTCTCATGCTAAGACGCTGAGGCACTGGTTAAAATTTTTCTAAGCCCCTTCTAGCTCAAATACGGAGAGTAGTTACCATGTCAGTCGATTCCCAAAAGAAGCCTTTTTCTCGTCTCGTTAAACCGGTTCACGACAAGGCCTTTCGTAAGCGACGAGCCTTAAATTGGGTAACGTTGGGCACTACCTACGCCGCCATGTACATGGGGCGTTACAACCTGTCGTTTGCCAATAAGACATTATCAGATACCTACGGGTGGGATAAAACGAAGGTCGGTACCATTATCTCGTCAGCCCTCGTTATTTATGGCCTTTCTGCGATGTTTAATGGCCCCATCGCCGATAAAATTGGGGGTCGAAAAGCGATGTTGATCGGTGCCATGGGCACGGTCGTCTTTAACTTGCTGTTTGGTTTAGGGGCGTATTTTGATGTTTTGGGTCGGCCTGAGTTGCTTTTGGCTTATTTTGCGACGGTATGGTCACTGAATTCTTACTTCCAATCTTACAGTGCTTTATCGTTAATTAAAGTGAACTCCGGTTGGTTTCATGTCGCCGAACGGGGCGTTTTTTCCGCTATCTTTGGAAGTATGATTCAAAGTGGGCGTGCCTTGGTCTATTTCATCGGGCCTGTTTTAGTAGCTATCTTGCCCTGGCAGTTCATGTTTTTTGTTCCGGCGGTCATTGTCGCGTGTATGACGGTTTTAACTTATTTGTTTGTGCAGGATGATCCGGAACGGGCCGGTCTCAATGGATTTGACGTTGAGGATGCGACTTCGGGCGACAAAGAACCTGTTAGTGTAAAATACGTTCTAAAAAAAGTTTTTACGAATCCAGTAACCATTGCGATTTCGTTTGCTGAGTTCTGCACGGGGTTTGTACGCCACGGTTTTGAGCAGTGGTTTCCGCGTTACATGTTAGAGGCTCAAGGGCTAACGCTTTCGTCACCAATTTTTCAAAAAGGCGCTATGGCCGTTGTGATGGCTGGTATTTTTGGGGCGATTTTTTCGGGAACAATCTCAGATCTAGTATTCAAAAGTCGACGACCTCCGGTAGCCTTTTTAGGTTACGTGATTCAGGTAATTTGTTTGGCCATTATCTGGAAGGCGCCGTCTATTGAGTGGGTTATCGTGGCATTTGTGTTCAACTCGTTTGCTATTAGTGTGGTGCATTCGATGTTGTCTGGAACCGCGTCGATGGACTTCGGTGGGAAACGTGCTGCGGCTACTGCAGCTGGCGCCTTCGATGGTATGCAATACCTGGGCGGTTCATTTGTTGGTATTGGTATGGGTTATCTTTTAGAGCGTTTTGGTTGGGGGGCTTGGAGTCCGTCGATGATCGGCTTTTCAGCTCTTGGTGCTATCACCATGGCAGCGCTTTGGAATGCAACCCCAAAAGGCAGTAAATCTGCTTCAGGGCATTAGTAAGAGAATTCGTAGCTAAGTTGTTGCCAAGGCTTATTACGCGAGGCTGCTAGTACTTTCGAGAACACGCTCTAGAGCCTCGATCTCGCTGACCCAGTGACTTTCACTGCCGAAACCTTCAAAAGCATTTTGAAAGCTTTGGTCACGCCATCGGTCACTAATCCAGGCATTATAATGAATCATGCGCATGCCGCGCAGTATTTCGATCCATTGCCACTCGCGGTGGTCGAAACTTCGAAAATGTTCATAACTTTCTAACAGCTCGTGGCGTTGCGCTTGCGCGCTAGCGTCGTTGCCACGAATAACCATCCAGATATCTTGCACGGCCGGGGCCATTACGGTGTCGTCGAAATCTAAAAAAAATACGTTGAGGGCCGTGTTGTCATTACCGGATCGATTATTCTGTGGCGAGCCCATCCAGAGGGTATTGCCTAAATGACAATCGCCATGCGTACGAATCAAAGACAGATTTTCATAAGCGCTAAGGCGTGTCTGCACTTCTTGTTCAAAACGCTTGATCTGCTGCAAGTATCGTTGGCCCAAAATAGATGCCGCGTGCGGTGACTTTTGTAAGGTCTGTAGTGGATATTGGATGCGGTTCTGTATGTTCAGTGTCGGTCGGTGTTGGAATTTTTTTGTGGCACCGATGTTGTGGAGTCGCGCTAAATGACGCCCCATAATCTTTAACATTTCTGAAGAAAGTTCGTGCTCAATACGCGCACGAACTTTAGGCATTACAGAATAATATATTATTAAATCGTTATATTTTAATGTGCTTAGTGTGGCGCCATCTGTGTTTGGTAAAAAGCCCACAGCAGGAATTTCATGCTGCTCTAATTCAGTTATGAAGCTGTGTTCTTCCAAAATAGCTTCTTTCGACCATCGATTGGGGCGGTATAATTTTATTACAACGCTCTGACCGTCTTCGAGTTCCACTTCGAGCACACGATTCTCAAGGCTATTTAATCGCAGCACGCGCCCCGTGGCTCTCGCGAATGTTGACCCTAGGTGCCTTTCAACCGCATCTAAAATGATGTCCGTAGTAAGGCCCTGGAAGTCGTTTGGAATAGTTTCGTTCATAGTGTGGCCACTACGATCTGATGCCCGCTAGTTTTTTGGCAAGAGCAATATAGGTCTGAATTATTTTACGTTCATCGAGGTCTTTTAACTCTTTTAAAACGGTCTCAAACTCGAGAGCCGCGTCTTTATAGTTTTTTAACAGTAGTAGGCTGTGGGCGTAAGCCTCACGTGCTTTTAAATGGTTGCGATCGATTCTTAGACTGTCCTTCGAGGCCTCTAGGGCTAATTTCCAGTGTAAGTTGATTATCGCTAATGGCCTATCAGGATTGAGAGGGGATAGCTTTTGAGCCTTTTTTAGGTGTTCTAAAGCAGGTTCCAATTTGTTTTGTTGAATTTGAACAGACGCGAGCCCTTGTAATGCGTTTAACATGTCAGGTTTTTGTTCCAGGCATCGCGTGTAAAACTGCTCGGCGTTTTTCCAGTCATTGCGTTTGACGTAAAAGTCACCAATCGTTTTAAAGAGTTGTGGTGATTTTTGTTCGATCTTTAAAGCTTCTAAAAATTTTTGTTCGGCCTTGGCGTAGTCTTGTTGCGCCGTCAGGTCAGTTGCTTCGCGAACCAACTTGGCAACACCTGTTGGGGTCATGGTCTTCCAGGCGGCGTAGCGTTGTAAGAGCTCGGAGACATCTTTACCAGAAAATGGTTTTACCAAAATCGCATGCACTTCTAATTCTTGGGCTAGAGCTAACATGGCTTCGTTGCGTTCTTCTAAGGCTAAAACGACATACATATCGCCCATTGTTGCGCCCCCTACGGCCTTAAGTAGCGAGTAGGCCGTGCCATCGGGTAATTCCGTTTCAAGGAACAAGATATTAATGTTCTGTTCAGAGATAACTCTTAATGCGGCCTTTTGATTAGATGCGTAGTGCGTGCGATAATCACCAAGAGTGGGCCCAGCTGCTCGAATAAAAAGGTCCATATTGTCTTTTAAGAGCAGTCGTGTGCCAACGCTTAAAAATGAAAGTCGAATTGGTTGTTGCAGTTCGTTTGGATTAGCGTTCATAATTTTTCTCTATGCAAAACTCTGACAAGGTTCTGTATTCTAAAGTCTACCCACTAAAACTAGTGCATCCACATGCCGGTTTGCGGTGTGGGTTTAAGGATACCAAATATAAGCTCGCGGCAGAAGTAGTATTAAACAATAATAGTTTAGACTTTGTGCTGAGTGTTGAAAACTATCGGCAGTCGTCGCGTTTGCATCAAGCGCCAACAACATCAAGCGTGCCTGGATTATGGGATTATGACGTACTAGAGGTGTTTCTACAGGTCGATCAGAACTATTTTGAGTTCCAGTTAAGCCCCGTGAATCAGTTTTTTGAGCTTGAAGTCATTCAACCAAGAATAAAAACGAATCCAAATTTTCAAAGTAGTTTTGTGCATAGCGTAACTATTCAGGATGACTGTTGGACGGGATTGTTTCGTTTCAATCAAACTAATTTAGAGAACATGTTTGGAACACTGGTGCTCGATCAAACGTTCTTAGGGCGTATAAAGGCAGGTTTTTTTGCTATATTAGACTGTCCGACGTGTTTAACGACAGGCCATGTAGAGGCCGAAAGGCTTTACTATGCTAGTTTTTTGCCATCGCAAGAAAGACCTGATTTTCACTTACCTAAATTTTTTAGACGTTTAGGTAATGACAATGGTAAATGAAATTTATTTACACGAACCAGTCGCGCCATTAATAAGCCAAACACAATGCTGCTTGCTGTTACGGCAACACGAAATGCCAAGTCTATAGCCATCTCTTGAGATCCGACTGCAAAACTTCTAAATGAATTTAAAGCCAATACCCCTGGCAGTAAGGCAATAATGCCAGGCACTGAGAAAACCTGACTTGGTACTTTAAAACGATTGCTGAGAATGATGCTGGTAATACCAACAATAAGTGCCGCCGAGAATGTTCCGAAGGCGACTGGCGTAGAAGCATCATTCAAACGCAAAACAGCCCAACCTAACACGCCACACAGGGTGGCCCAGGGTAAAGATTTTGGTGGTACACGAAAGAGAATTCCAAAACAGGTTACAGACATCATAATGGCCAATGCTGAGGGCCCCACCGACGATCGTTTGACGATCTGTAGTGCAGAATTTTCAAGGCCCACCCACAGAGCCACGTCTTGAAACAACATGTAGGCAATACCAAGCGCTAGAATAGTAAGAATCGCCTGCGTTAGTTTTGCAGTACCAGATACTAGGTTCTGTTCCGCTAATTCTGAAATCGCAGTCGTGAGGCTAAGGCCGGGCACCATTATGACAATTCCCCAAATAGAAAACGATTCATACGGTGCTCGAATGATTTGTTGCCAAAGGCCAGAAGCAAAAAGAGCAAATAAACAGCCCGCAAAATCGCGAAAAATAGCACTCGAAATACGATGTTTTAAGCCTGGCCCGGCAATGTACCAAGTAAGTGTAGCAATTAGACCAGATAGTAGCGCCGGCAACGTTAGCGAATATAGTGGATAGCTAATACTAAAACCAAAAACAAAGCTTGCCACCAGGTTTTGAAACATACTGTAGTACGTTTTTTTTGTATGTTTGCCCTTTAAAATTTTTTGAGCACTGTAGATGGAGATTTTTCTATTTAATAAATCTTCTAAAAGGCCTTCAAGCCAACAAAGCCTACCAAGATCAATAGTTGACTCGCGAATGCGCGCTAAAGTGGTAAATGCTTTTTGTTGAATATCAGTACAGCTCACAAATATACCGGTTGGAGTGGCAAACACTTCGGTAGATACGTTTAGAGACTGGCCTAGGTTTGTAAGGCTGTCCTCTAATCGCGAAGTGGGGCCACCTACAGCCAAATAAGATCGGCCGTACTCAATCATGAACTGCGCTAGTGTTGCGGCATCTGGAGTATCTTTTTGTGAGGCGGTGCGCTCGTTCATGTTTGCAGGTTATCATGAGACTTCTTATATGATATATCGAAAACACTATGGGTTATAAGTATGAGTGGTGATTGGTACGACCTTGGTCCTTCGGGTGCAAACCGGGCGCATATTAAACGTGAGCGCGAAAAGGCTCAGAAGTTAAAAAAATCAAATTGGTGGAATCAAATATTGCAGTGCGGCGAGTGTCATTATTGCCAAAAAAAATTTGATCGTTCCGAGTTGACTATGGACCACGTTGTGCCCCTAGCGCGTGGTGGTTGTTCCACTCAAGGCAATATTGTCGCGGCGTGCCGAAGTTGTAACGAAAATAAAAAGTTAAAAACTCCTGTGGAGAGTTTATTAGATAACCTCACGGCGTCGCGTCCTGATAATGGCGACAATGAGGGGGACGGGGTTTGAGGCGTCGTAGTTTTTTTTCGGAGCTTTTGTCGGAGTGGCAGAAAACAGCCTCAGCGTTTCAGGATGCGGTAGATCCTGGCAAGGCATGGTCGCGTTCGCAGACCAATACGACCACGTCGACACCCACGCCGCCATCGGGTGTGAGTGCCTCGATTTTACTGCCGTCTAGTGTGGACTTGCGCGCTTCGACGGTCGAGTGTTTTTATGTCGAAGACTCGCTCGATGCCGTCGGCAATCTGCGGCTGCGTGGTTTGTTTAAAACCAAGGTGGCGTTTGTTTCTATTGATTGGGTATTGCGTGCCGGGGCCTCTGCCGACGCGGTGGAAATCGAGCGTAGTTGGCAGACGGCGCTCGATGGTGTGTCGCTAAATAATGTCTTTAGTATTAGGGCCACACCCTGGTCGACCTACCTTTTGGTGAAGCCCGATGGGATAGTCGAGTATCGCGTGGCATCTTCGACGTTACGTTGGTGTTTAAAAACACAGAATATTGTGGATGTGGGGTTATTGGTTCAACCGAAACAATTTATCAATGTTTATTGTTTGATAACGTTGCCTAAAAACACTAGCGATTCGAACGACAGCCATTCGGGCGTCGACTATACGTTAGAGCGTTTTGTATCGTTACAAAAATTTGATCCGACAGTGCCGTTTGACCGCTATCTCGATAGCGTGCGTCACGAGATTTCAGTGGGTACGTTAGGTCAGTTTGCCGAGACGTCGGGAGAGGTGGCGCTGGGGGAGGTTCGAGAACCCTTGTTAGGTGCTAAGCCCTTTATCAATCAATTTAATTTAGATAAAACGCGTGGCCGCTCTTTGGTTCGATTAGCAAAAACCTATAACTTACAACTAGTTGTCGCAGCCGATGGTCTATGGCTGCGCACGGTTTTGGCTAGTTCGGTCGCCTAATATAAAATCACAGAAAGAAAATCGGGATACCTATTCCCGATTTTATGATAAAAACGGGAATATGATTCCCCGTTTTTTAGACGCCCCAAAGACAGATAGTTTCTTTTTGTTTGGACCTAGAGGTACCGGTAAATCAACCTGGTTAAAACAAACTTATCCCAATGCCTTTGTGATTGATCTTTTGGAGTCTGCTACTTACCAGGAATTGCTGCGTAATCCGTCTCTTTTAGAGCCGATGATCGATGGCGCATTCTCAGGCATCAATCAACAGGAAAAGTCTGCCAAGAAGCTGTGTGTGATTGATGAGGTGCAGCGATTGCCAGCCTTGTTAAACGAGGTGCATCGTCTCATTGAGACTAAAAAATATTTATTTATTCTAACGGGATCGAGTGCTCGAAAACTGCGTCGTGAAGGCGCCAATTTATTGGCTGGACGTGCCCTGCTAAAACAAATGCACCCTTTTACGGCAGCGGAGCTGACCACCCACTTTGACCTCCATAGATCGTTACAATTTGGGCATCTACCTGGAGCGTATTTCAGTTCTGATCCAGAACAATATCTCAAGAGTTATGTCGGCGTTTATCTACGAGAGGAAGTGCAGTTTGAGGCTCAGGTGCGCAACCTCGCGCAGTTTTCCAAGTTTTTAGAGTCGGCATCTTATTCACAGGCGTCTGTTTTAAGTGTGGCTGCCATCGCGAAGGATTGTGGTGTCGATCGTAAGACAGCAGAGAATTATTTTCAGCTATTAGAAGACCTTTTGCTCGGTGTTCGGTTACCGGTGTTTCAGCGCCGCGCCAAACGCAAGCTTACAACACATCCGAAGTTTTATTATTTTGATACGGGTGTGTTTCGCGTACTTCGTCCACGAGGGCCTTTGGATTCAGAAGCTGAGCTCGAAGGGGCTGGTTTAGAAACTTTAGTATTACAAGAATTGAGGGCCACTATTGCCAATTATAATTTAGACCTTCAGCTCTATTTTTGGCGCTCACACCAAAAAGTAGAAGTGGATTTTGTGCTTTACGGCAAAGACGGTTTGTTTGCCATCGAGGTCAAACGTTCTAGCCGTATTCGCGATGGTGATCTGCACGGGCTAGAGGAATTTTTAAAAGACTACCCAATGGCAAAGGCTTGTCTGCTATACGCCGGTACGAAACCGTTACGCTTTGGATCGATTGATGTTCTACCAATTGAGGGTGCATTAAAAAATTTATCTAAGATGCTCGGCTACGATAGTCGCTAAACCTGATGAATCGACCGGCCCTGAGTATCTAAAAACGCCTCCCAAATCATCTCCGACAATGTCGGGTGGGGGTGGATGGTTTCTGCAATGGCGTTGACGGTCAGTTTTGAGCGCATCGCAAGAGCGACTTCAGAAATCAGGTTACTCGAATCGTGACCTAACATCGTGCAACCCAAGATGGCTCCCGTATCGCGGTCGACAACGGCTTTTACGATACCGCGTGTTTTTCCCACACACATCGCTTGAGCATTTTCAGAAAACAAAAATTTTCCAATCGCGACGTTATGCCCCTTCTGGCGGGCTTGGTCTGGTTGCAGCCCTACCGAGGCCATTTCTGGAATAGTAAATATGGCGCCCGGAACAATGTCATAATCTTTTTTGCATTCTTCGCCGCTGATGCCACGTAACGCAATTTCAGCATCGTACCAGGCTTTGTGGGCGAGCATCGGGCCACCCACGACGTCACCAGCACCATAGAGGCCTTGGCAGGTGGTCGATTGTAACTGGTCATTCACGACCAAGTTTCCACGATCGCTAACGACGGCACCAATATTTTCTAAACCAAGATCTTCCGAGTTGGGTTTGCGTCCGATGGCTAATAAAACGCGCTCAACTGCAAGTGGGCTTGTGCTGTTCTCTTTGGAGTTTGCAAGCGTCAGGTGTACCTGTGCATTTTGAATTTTTAGATCTTGTACTTTGGTATGGCAGTGCACGGTGATGCCATCTTCTTTGAAATACTGTGCTAACATTGCCACGACTTCTTGATCCATCGACGACAATACTTGTGAGGAATGTTCTAACAAATGCACTTTCACGCCAAATTTATTTAGTATGCTAGCAAACTCACAGGCCACGACGCCGCCACCAACGATCGCAACACTCTTGGGCAGTTGTGACATCAAAACAAAATCATCGGTATTTAGAACATGCTGGTGATCCGATTTCAAAACACCACTTTCCGACGGCCGAGAGCCCGTGCATAAAAGCGCAAATCTAGATTGTATGATGGTTTTTTGGTGGGCACCAACGCCGTCATTCAGGAGTGGACGGACTTCGATTTCAAAAAGATTTTCTGTATTTTTTCTCTGAAAAAAGGCGTTTCCAAATAGAATCTGCACGCCCAAGTCTTCCATGCGTTTTTTTAAAGTCGTGGCCATTTTGCGGCTGATTTCAAACTGGCGTTTGGCGGCAATGCCATAATCGAAAACAAATTCACTTTTTGTGGAGATACCGTTTTCTTCGAGATCTTTTAAGCGTTGCAATGAAACGGCTGTGCCCCACAAGGCCTTAGTAGGGATGCAACCTCTATGTACACACGCACCACCAATTTCAGCGCGTTCGATGAGCGCAACTTTAAAACCCTGTAGGGCGCCTTTAATAGCCGATGTATAACCTGCGGGACCGCCGCCCACTACTACAAGATCAAATGTTGCTGCCATGATAGTTCGTATTAATCCTTTTTATAAAAATGCTTTGATGCTTGCACTAATTCGTGGGTGTAAAGCTCGCGCGCGAGTTTGCGATAGAACTCTAGTCTCTCTAAACGTTCGGCCTGAAAGCCGCCTTCAAAGGTTTGTACTTCGAGTTCGCCCATTTTGCGGTGCAGTTCACTTACGGTTTGATGTACGGATTGTGATTTGAGTTTGTCGAGATACTGTAACCTCACGTCATCAAGAGTGGGCTCAGCGGGTTTATTAATGCGAATCGCTTTTTTCATAATTACTAAAGTCTAGTCGAGTTGTTTTAAAAACAAAACCCCAGAGAGTTTCCCCTCTGGGGTTTTGCATGGGGTATTGATTATCATTCTGAAACGTTCAGTTTCGTCGGTCGAGCAAGCCCACACGTGGTTCGCGTGGTGGTTTGGTGCTACTCGCTACACCCCGATTGGTTTCTTTTTGTTTGTCCGTTTTTTCGTGCAAGATACTTTCTGTTTGTGTGTTTGTTTGTGTTTTTGTGTTGTGTTGGTTGGTCGCATTGTTAGACGCAGACGAAGCCCAGGCGATTACCGGTTTGACGACCGGGGTGGCTACTATTGCTAGCGCAAAAAAGTAGCAGATTCCTGTTTTCGATAGACGTCGCGCAGTGCGTCCAATGAGCGGATGGATTGTGGTGGGAAAAGAAGTACTCTTCATGAAGTCTCCTTTCAAGGTGACGGTGGATATGAGTTGAACAAATTTCGAGAATCTGCAGGCAAAAATTGCCTTCCTGGCACGAATGCCGCCGATTGTTTGAGTTGTTCAACGAGAGGCTACATCCTGTAGCGCCCTCTGCTTTTAGATAGAGCAAAAAGTGCGCCACCAAATGTCGTAAGAACGCCTTCGTTTCAGCTAAAAATAGTCGATAAAGAAATTTTTTAATCTCCGGATGGTGTCATAGTGGGGTGTTCCAGTAAAAACGGTGGAGTCTAAAAGGTAGGCTGGGTAAGATAGGTCCATTTTGGAACCAAATCGTGTCAAGATGTCTAGAGAATTGCCGTAATCGTTTATACGATTATAGGAAGGTATTCTAGTGCAGTGATAATGCAACGCGTTGCTCTTTGGCGTGAGTAAGACATTCATAAAATGAAAATAAATATATATATAAAATTATTAATATTAATGGTGTTGATGTTTTTGGAACCGGTTTTGGCAAATACTTGGTTGCCAAGACATTGTCTTTACGTGCCGTCGATGACCCGACGTTATCTTTTGAATCAGAACATGGCTTCTGAAGTTGAGGTTCAAGATTTCGCTGGTTTAGTGGTACGAGGTGCCGCGCATACACAATTGTTTGTAATTGACGATGCGCGAAGTGGTTGTAGTAAAGAACTGCTGCTGCGAGTCGCAGATGCCCAAAAACGCGAGTATGTCGCTACTCGTCGCGCTTTTGCTGAGGCCGAACGCGGATCTGCCGATGTTGCTACTGGTCGAAATTTGCGATTTCAACGTCCGGCTGCAAGGCAGCACCGACCGCTGTGCAGCGACGAGACTGCGCCCTCAAATCTAACATGTCGAGCACCGCTTGAGAATGTAGAGCCCCAGCTTGTCATTCAATTACAACACGTTGCAGAGTTGGCTGCCTTAACGACACCCTATGGAAATGTCTTAGATTGGTTTTTGAGGGAGGCTAGTGGATCTTCAGTGGCCTCGTCTCCGTCTGCTGAAATGAACAGTCGTATATTAGTTAAGTTGTATGCGTTTAAGTCAGATGTCTTGGGGCCAGATACGAGACTTGCTATTGTAGATTACACGCGGGAACGCCCTGGCCGCTTGGGGCGCCAAGCGGCTGCTCGCCCCGTCGTTTTGGCGGCACTAAAAGTTTTAGATCAACAGTCGATGTTGCCAGACGATGTCAGTACGCTCACCATACCGCAGGCGTTAGATTATTTTGAAGAACGTGTTTTGCGACCAGTAGTCGGCAATAGCATTCGTGCCGCTAATTTAGGTTTGTATCGTGTGGCGTTAATCGATGAAGCACAGAATCTGGCGCGAGATTCTGCACTATTGAATGTTCTAGAGACCCCAAACGTGAGTTCATTGGCTACCTTATTCAATGGTCAAACCGAAGCGGTGATTCGCCGATCAATTGGTCACGGTGATCGCCAGAGATTAATAGAGTTTAGTACTTATCTTCAGACGTTAAGTAATTGGTTGGTTTCGGCGATTTATCAATCACAGTCGGAGCCCATTTTGCGTACGTTAATTCCTCTTTATTGGACGTCGCGCAAACTAGGTCTCGCCTATTCGACTCATTCGGTAGGTGGCCGTTGTCAGGTCGAGCAACCTGCGCTTTTTCAATTGCAGTACGAGATGCAAGCTTGTCGTAGCGCGCTAGTCGATCGTTCAATCGGGTACTTAAATAGTGCTACAGCACACCTAAGTAGTGAACAGGTACCAGTCTCTACGCATAGCGCATTCTATAAAACTTTTCGATTGGCCTCACGAAACGAACGTTTGCGTATTTTGTTAGAGTGGATGGTTTTTTTGCGTGGCCCGTCTGAGGGGGCTTCTTCTCCGGTGGCGTCTAACGAGGCTTTACGTGAGCTCGAACATCAAAGGCAGCTACACGTAATTGATTTCCAATTTTTGGTGCGCCAACTAAGGCTAGTAGTTCATGAGCAAGAAGCGCAGCAGGTCTATACCGGTTATGGCCCTCAACGATACTCTAGTGTGCGCGATGCAGCTCTCCCTAACGAACTACTCAGTAATGCATACCCAGTTTTTACTACGTATTTTCAGTTGTTGCAGCGCCGCTCTAATCGCCGCAGTGGTTATACTGACCTATTGCGTGTCCATGAAGAGTTGGTCCAGTTTATTGCGAGCCTCACTGGCCGTTCGATGAGTGCTGAAGAGCGGGCTGCGTTTCAGACATTACAGACGGCCGTAGTTGGCCAAGGAGATGTTCGTGAGGTACCTGCCATTGCTGTTTCGATCGATCGTTTACAGCAATTATTAAATACAAGGGAGTCGCATAATTACGGTGCGTGGGTTGAGGCCATTCGTTCTGATCTCGAGACGTGGGGAGGTGTTGCTTCTAACGATCCGCAGTTGCCGCGCCTGTGTCGGCAGTGGGCTGGGGCGCTTACGACGTTTCGTCAGGTGTTCACAGAACCCGCTCAACACGCGGTAGCACGAAATCCACTGATTAGTCCGCTCCTGCAGCGTGCTGGTAACTGTCTTAAGTTTTTCTCGCTTTGGACCGATTGGTCATCTTTTCAGTTAAATAATTTTTATTTATATATCGCGTTACCATTCTTAGGCAGTGAGAGTGACCCCGCCCTTCGTATGCGGATTCGAGAGTTAAATCGGGGTCGGGTAGAAGCGCGGTTTGTGCGGGCCCTGGGTGTAGTTTACGAACTCTTTAGTTTGGGCGTCGTGACGGATGCTTCGCCTGTGGCGCTACGTCGACGTAAGACCGAGCTTCTAAATCGCCTGAGAGCGATTCGTCTGCCTGACAATCTCTCGGCGGAGATCGCGCGTTTGTTAGTGGAGTGAGTGGACGGATTTGAGTGAGTGGGTCGATCCTCTCATGTCCTTTAGTTTTAAAATTTCTCGCGTGCCCGCGTTATCTATTTGCACTGATAGTACTCGTTTGTGCGGCCAAAACTGTACGGTATAAAAACCGGAGGCCGGCTTATCTGCGCCCAAGGGCCGAGTATTTTGTTTCAAGCCCTCTTCAAGTCGTTCCATTTTTACCGGAGTATCTGTTATTAAATCTTCATCGTCATTCGTTCGTACATTCGTAATAATGGCTTCTTTAGAACCACTTGTTAGATAGATTCGAAAACGCTGTAAATGCGGATATCCACTAATTATCTGATAGGCATCATTGATCGTACGGGCCTGACGCAACACTTCACACAGTATTGGTCCCAATGGAACGCCAATTTTCGTATTGTTAAAATTTAATATATCTTTTTTTAAATATAAACGCGTGGCAATCGTGAGGCCTTTCTCATTAAATCCTGTAGTACAAAAAGTCGATCCATGAATAGTCAAAAACGCTAAGCCCTCGTTTGGAATATAGTGAACTATCGAAGGGCCGGTCGCTCGGTCTTTATATTTATGTAAGAGAACTTTAGTGGAAAGCGTGTGTTTGGCATCGGGGGTGCTAGTCCAAATTGTTCTAAAATTTATTTTAGGGTTGGTCGGCCATTCGTATGCAACTGATTCTACAGGGTAGGGCATGGGGACAAAATCTTTCGCTTTCATTTTTTGGAAGCGATCTAAGGCACCACTAAAGAAACCCCAAAGCCCAGTGCGTAGTAATCGCTCGGTAATGGTCATGGTTTGGGATGCTATTAGCTCAGTCGGGGCTGTTTGTTGTAGTGTCGTAGTCAGCGTCTCAAGAGGCCCTTCGATTTGAACAAATGAAATATTTTTTCCTTTTATTGTGCGTGTGACCCCGTAAAGATTTGAGCTTTCAAGGACTAGACCTACAGCACATATTATTAAGGCCCACAGTTTATGTTGCATGAGGTGTGCTCGCAAGTATCGTAGAAATGGTCGTCATTGTTTGGGGTTTGGGGTTTACTGTTCGATGATGGCACGTTTAGATGTGGACTGATATACCAACATGTTACTTTCAAATCGTTCCATTTTAAATGACCTCCGTGTGCAATTTCGCGAATACCGAGCCTTTTTAGGTGCGCGTACCGTTCATTATATCAGTTTTGGTAGTGCCATTGGAATTGCTCTATTCAGTGTAGAGCTTGTTTTTGCGTATGCCTTGCAGAATTTTTTAGCGTCGCTTGGTTTGGGTAATTTGTCAGACTCTACGGCAGCGCGTTTTTTGCCGCGAGGCACGATGTATCAGGTCTTGTTCACCATCACGATCATTGGTGTCATGCGTGGTTTTTTGCAATGGATTCAGGCGTATTTTTTAGAAGCCGCATCGGAAGCACAAAAGTGCTTTCAACGGAGTCGTGTTTTACGAATAGTGTTTGGTAGTGAGCGTTCTGTGGGAACTGATGCCTTAACACATTTTGGCGAAAATATTGGTGTCTGCGGTCTATCGGCGAATGCGCTTGAGTTGGTTGTGACGCGCAGTGTGGCTGCATTGTTATTGTATTTTTGGATGTTAGCACAAGCCTTTTGGCCGACTCTCTATTTTACGGTTGCTATTGTATTTATGGGGCTGGTTTTAAATCGACTCGATCAACGCAATGGTTATTACGGTAAACAACTTCATGATGTGTTTGCAGGGGTGTCGCGCCGTCTTTATTTGGGTATTAAAAATTATTTCCTACTAAAAGTGTATGGCACCGATCGCACCGAAGAGATTGCCTTATTAGAGGCCATTAAAAGTTATGAATCTAGTGCGTTATTAAATGCCCGTCTTTCTGGTTTTATTTATGCGTTACCACAGACCATTGGTGTGCTGGTTTTATGTTTGGTTGTTTTGGCGATCCGAAAGTTTTCGTCGTTAGAGGGACCGATCTTAGTGACGTTCTTTTACGTATTGTTTCGTTTTGTGCAGATGTCCTCTGATCTGGCTCGTTCTATCGCCGCCGTGCGTTTTTACCGTCCTCGTATTAATGCTTTAAGAGAGTGGTTTGCAGCACATGAGAGCTCTCGACAAGTAGCGGTTGCAGCGGTGCCTGATGTAAAACTAGGTGTTTTATCGCCGAAAAATATCATTGGATTTGAGTTAAACGACATTAGTTTTCATTATAAAAATTCAAAAAATTATATATATAAAAATTTTAATTTGAAAATTGAACCTGGTAAAACAACAGCCATTCTTGGCCGATCGGGCAGTGGTAAAAGTACCTTATTGAGTTTGCTCCTTGGACTTGAGAAACCTACTCAAGGGCAAATTGATATTGTTTTTAAGAAAAAGGATCACGCGGTAGATTCAAAGGTCCCTTTAGATGCTGCGATGGTAACGTCGTTAGTCGGGTACGTTTCATCAGAGCCCTTTGTCATTGAGGGCACTGTTTTAGATAATATTACTTATGGTCTGCCCTTTATGCCGTCGGACGAGGAGTTACAAGCAGTCCTTCAAAAGGCGTCGTGTGGGTTCGTTCAAGAATTTCCTGATCGTTTGCAACATCAAATCTCCGATCAGGGTTTTGGACTTTCAGCCGGTCAAAAACAGCGCCTCGCTTTAGCGCGTGCATTACTGCGTAAACCATCATTGCTGATCTTAGATGAGGCCACTGCCAATCTTGATGCCCAAACCGAGTTAGAGATTATTCACGCGTTGAGAAAACTAAAAGGCTCGGTAACACAAATTGTTATCACACATCGAGACTCGGAGTTGTTTCAGCCCGACCACGTGGTGCGTCTGTGAGTGTAAGTAGTTCAAAGGCGCCCTTGGTATCAGTGCTGATGCCTGTGTACAATGCCGAGAGGTATGTCGCCGAAACGATAAAAAGTATTTTAGACCAGTCGTTTACGGATTTTGAATTTTTAATTTTAAACGATGGTTCGACCGATAGGTCGGCGGAGATCATACAATCATTTTCAGACCCGCGTATTCGGTATTTGACTCAAAAAAACTGTGGCATCGTAGCGAGTTTGAATCGATTGGTTCAGGAGTCTCGTGGCACCTTCTGGGCGCGTATGGATGCCGATGATCTTGCGCATCCTGATCGGTTAAAAAAGCAAGTTGAATGGTTAATCGCTAATCCGAACGATGTGATGGTTTGTTGTGTAACCGACTGGATCGATGAAGCAGGAAACCCACTTCCACGCTGGCCAGCCGATGATCGGTGGAGGACTTTCGAAGAATTGCGTGTGGGTTTGTTTTCGGAAAATGCGATTGCCCACTCGAGTGTATTGTTGCGAGGTTCGGAGTTGAAACGATCTGCGTTCCTGTCAAACGGCGAATTATACCGAAGGCTGGTCGTGTTGGCAGAAGATTATGACCTGTGGCTTCGTCTCGTTGTTTTTGGGTATCGCTTCCATAAAATAAGTGAACCGTTCATGCGCTTGCGACGCCATAGTCAATCATTAACCCATCGTACCAATGGACTTTGGCAGTTGAGTAAAGACCTCCGTGTTAAGGCGTCTGTTTTATTCATGACGTTTTGCGCTGCGCGCCCGGTATTTTTTAGAGCAACATTAGTTCGCTCCTTAGCTTTAGAGTCTGCTAAGTTTTGTTACCGTGCGTTTACCTATTATAGTCGTCGTATTTTTTGTAGATCGTAACGTATATGAAGATTTTCTACGCCGCTTTAGACTCCCCTAATCCCGCATTTGCTTCAACGATTTGGCGTGAGAACTTACGGGGTTCACTCGAAGCCCTGGGGCATACTATTCTAGACTTTGATTACGATCTTACCGAAACGTTTCAAAAATTAGATCCTGTGCATCACCACGAGTTTATAAAAAAAAATCGTATACGGGTTTCTGAGGCCTTATATTCACAGGTTTATGAAGCCCATCAGAAAGAGCCAATACAATTATTTTTCTCGTACTTTTACAATGCGTGCGTTTTACCAGAAACGATTCGTGCGATTTCAGCTCTCGGTATTACGACCGTTAATTGGTACTGTAATGGTTCGTATCAAATGGACCTCGTGGCCGATATTGCACCAGCGTATGATTGGTGTTTGGTACCTGAAAAATTTCGACTGGAAGATTATCGCAGGCTTGGTGCAAGGCCTTTGTATTGCCAGGAGGCTGCAAGCGAAGTGGTCTATCGTCCGTATCCCGAAGAGTCGTTGCGGTACGATGTTTCATTTGTCGGGCAGGCTTATGGTGAACGTCCTGAGTGGATTGCTTATCTTTTGAGGCAAGGCATCGATGTTCGTGTTTGGGGGCAACGTTGGGAGCGTTACGTAGAGCCGGGATGGTTGCGTTTTCTACGCCGGGCAAAACGTAGAATGTGGGACGGCGATCGTAATGCTAGTGTTTTGAAAATTGTTCTCCCTCGAAGCAACGTGGGTGGTGTTCTCAGTGACGACGAGTTGGTGCGTACGTATAGCCGCTCAAAAATTAATCTAGGATTTTCTAGTGTAGGTAACACCCATTTAGATCAGCAGCGTATCGTGCAAGTGCGGTTGCGTGATTTTGAAATTCCAATGGCAGGGGGCTTTTATCTTGTCGAACGTTTCGACGAACTTGCAGAGTTTTTTGAGTTTGGCAAAGAGATTGAGACCTATTCGTGTCAAGACGAACTTGCGGAAAAAATAAAATTTTATTTAAGTCATGAAACGCTTCGAAATCAAATTAGAATTGCCGGCAGAACGCGCTGTTTAAAAGATCATACTTGGAAAAAACGTTTTGAATCCGCATTTTTACAGATGTTTGATTCAAATGGTCATGTAGTAAAAGCGTAATATATTATTATAAGTCTCAAAAATTTTTCACGAATTGACAGTTACGCGTAAAAAATCTTACCGTATTTTTAGGATCTCACGTTCCTTCTGCGAATCAAAATCCGCCAAACTCTGTTTTTTTGTTTTTTTAATTTTTATAACTAAATGACGTGCCACACACCGGCCTCGTGCTGTTGTGTGGAGTTGTCTGCAACGATTGGAAACATACATGAAAGTCATTAAACGAGACGGTAGTAAAGAAGACGTAAAAATTGAAAAAATCCTGCACGCCGTAAACAAAGCCTGCCGAGGATTAAATAACGTAGAAGGCTTGGAAGTTGCCAAACGTACGATCAATGGCCTGCACGATGGCAGTACTACCGAAGAATTAGACAATCTATCGATTTCAAATGCTGTGATGTTGATGGCCGATGAGCCGAATTATTCCAAAGTAGCGGCGCGTATGTTGTCCGACAGTATTCGTAAAGAGGTGGGCCGAGATACTGCATTTCGAGATTATATAAAACTTGCTGCTGATTTGGGGCTTCTCGGTGCAAACGTTGTCGAACTTGTTCAGCAAGATATACAATCTATTGAATATGCTATCCGGCATGAGCGCGACGATTTGTTTGAATATTTCGGATTAAAGACGGTTGCCGATCGTTATCTCTTGCGCCACCCCAAAACGCGTAAAGTGATTGAACGGCCTCAATGGTTGTTTATGCGTGTGGCGTTGGGTTTGTCTCAGAACGTTAAAGAAGCATTAGAGTTCTACGATATTGTTAGTCAGTTTTATTATACTCCGGCTACGCCGACGCTTTTTAATTCGGGCACGCGGCATCCACAAATGAGCTCATGTTATTTGCTCACCGTAGCCGACGATAGTTTAGAGGGTATTTATAAATCGATTTCAGACTGCGCAAAACTTTCAAAGTTTTCTGGTGGTATCGGTATCGATTGGACGCCTGTGCGGGCCTCTGGCTCTCTTATTCGGGGTACGAATGGCTTAAGTAACGGCATCATTCCGTTCCTAAAAGTTTTTGACTCCTCCGTGCACGCCGTGAATCAAGGCGGAAAACGCAAGGGCGCCGCGGCGGTCTATTTGGAGCCATGGCATGCGGACATTGAATCGTTTTTAGAGCTTCGTAATAACACTGGTGCTGACGAACGCCGCACCCACAATTTAAATTTGGCGCTCTGGGTTTCTGACTTGTTTATGAAACGCGTCGAGGCCGATGCGATGTGGTCGTTGTTTTCTCCGAGCGATACGCCAGAGTTATTGAGTACTTTTGGTGCCGAGTTTGAGTCCCACTATTTGCGCTACGAATCTGAGAAAAAATATTTGAAGCAAGTGCAAGCCAGAGCATTGTACGCACGCATGATGCAGACTCTAGCTGAGACTGGCAATGGGTGGATGTGTTTCAAAGACAAAGCCAACTTGCGTTCGGCTCAAACGGGCAAACCAGGCAACATCGTACATAGCTCAAATTTGTGTACCGAAATTCTAGAGGTCACCTCGGGTGGTGAAACAGCGGTCTGTAACTTAGGCAGTGTGAACTTATCGTCGTTTGTAACGGGTGATCTTAAGTTTGATTTTGAGCGGCTAAAATCAGTTGTTGCGACAGCCGTAAAATTTTTAGATCGCGTAGTGGATTTGAATTTTTATCCCACACCGGAATCAAAAGCCTCGAATCAAAGATGGCGTCCGGTTGGTTTAGGCATCATGGGATTACAAGATGTGTTTTTTAAGATGCGTTTGCCATTTACCAGTGTTGAAGCGCGTGCGTTGTCTTCGCGTATTTCTGAGACCGTCTATTATTATGCCTTAGAAACCAGCATGCAGTTGGCAAAAGAACATGGACCATTTTCGAGTTTTAGTGAATCGCGTTACGCTGATGGCGTTTTACAGGTGCAGCTGGCGAGAGAGTATCAGGCCTCGATGCCCGAGTTGCACCAGGATTGGGAAGGGTTGGCACACAAGATTCGTTCGAACGGTTTGCGTAATAGTCAGTTGATTGCCATTGCACCTACGGCAACGATCGCATCGATTATGGGCAGTTACGAAAGTATCGAG
>CAZYPH010000012.1:0-2027 GCA_964649095.1 uncultured Oligoflexia bacterium
TCGATGACGCGGCGTTAGATAAAGAACGCGAAGTTGTTCAGAACGAAAGACGTTTTCGTTATGAAAACAATCCTGATGGCCTACTCATACAAAAAATTTATGCCGAAATGTTTAAAAAACACCCCTACCATTGGCCAGTAATTGGTTATGCCGAAGACCTTGAGAATACCAAAGCAAAAGAGTGTTATGAGTTTTACACGCGCTATTACACGCCGAACAATGCAACGATAGTAGTAGTCGGTGACGTAAGGCCCGACGCAGTATTAGCCGTAGTAAAAAAATACTACAGCGCCCTACCACACAAGGAAGTGCCTCGAGAGGCGATGCCCGCAGAACCCAAACAATCGAAAGAAATTATTACTACCGTCCCCATTAAGTCTTCTCTCTCGAAAGTATTGGTAGCCTATCGTGTCCCGCCAATTTCAAATGCGCAGTTCCCACGTATTGAAGTCGCTCGAAATATTTTGTCCGTAGGCAAGTCATCAAAATTATACCGCGCGTTAGTTGACTCTGGAATTGCCTCAGCCGTTGAGAGCTACACAGGCGAAGAAGCCCATGAAGGTGTCATTGTATTCTTTATCAACCTTCAGAAAGGCAAAAGCATTCAAACAGCACTGAAGGCATTTGATCGAGAAATAGCAGAACTCATCAATGGTAACATTTCGGAGAACGAACTCTTAGCAGCGAAGAACCAACACCGGTTTTCAGTCTTAAATGGCCTAGCCACAAACCATAAAAAAGCTGAGTTTATCGGGTACTATGAAACGTTGACCGGCACGTTCGAGACTGGCATTGCCCACGTACAAAATTTGTCGACTGTAACCAAAGACGAAATTCAAGAAACTATGAAGCCCATATTTCATAAAAGTAACCGAGTGGTTGTAATGGGTAAAATTCAGAAAAATACATCAGCAAAACAATAAACGATGAAACGAAAGAACCGCACTATGCACCATAAAACTCAGAATATTCGAACTAGTTGGACCCGTATTTTAGTTGGTTGTGCGCTGTGGACTGTCGGCATCACAGCAATTGCGACACCATCACGCGCTGCGTTTCAATTTGAAGCCGACCATTCGTTGCCGCTGGTCTACATGAATGTAGTTGTAGATGCGGGCTCTGCAGCGGACCCCGTTCACCAACAGGGTTTGGCACAGCTTAGCGCCAATATGCTGCTCAAGGGGTCGTTAAAAAATTCGAAAAATCTTTTTTTCGAAAAACTCGCCCGCATTGGCGGCCAGCTTGAGGTAGACGTACGCAGTGAGGGCACTATTGTTCGCGGCGCTGTCTTAGCAGAACATGTCGATACATTTTTGAATTTATTCACGGAAGCGTTGACACAACCAAGCTTCGACGCAAGCGAGCTAGCACTTCTAAAACGGGAAATTCAAGGCCAACTCTTAGATCTTAAAAATAATGACCGCGCCTTTGCGGGCTATGAGTTCGGACGTTTTTTCTATCACGGTCACGCCTACGGTAACCCTGAGGCCGGCACAAGACAGGGCATTCAAGCGGTAAGTCTTGATGATGTGCGGCAATTTTATGCACGTTACTTTGGTGCTCAGTCGACACGTTTTTTTGGCTCTGGCAGCGCCGATTCGGCTAAAATTAAACGTTGGTTTACGAACATACAAACACAATTAAACAGCATGCACCCTGACGCCCGAGCGGCCGCTGCCGTGACACCTATGGCCGCGCACGCCGAAAATCGTGTGTTAATTATTGATAAAGACAAGTCGACACAGTCTCAAGTTATTATTGGCCTGCAAGGCTTTCGTCCAGAAACGGCAAACATATACGCAGCCACCGTAGCCAACCACGTGTTTGGTGGACCAACATTTACTTCGCGTCTTATGACGGAAATTCGGGTCAAACGCGGCTGGACGTACAGCACCGGTTCGTCGTTTAAGTTTGCTCGGCAGCCCAAACATTTTCAGATGGCGATGTTTCCAAAGACGCAAGACGTTGTACCGGCCATTAAGCTAGCTCTTGAATTACTTGAAGACTGGCGAACAAAGGGTATTAGC
>CAZYPH010000012.1:2037-32511 GCA_964649095.1 uncultured Oligoflexia bacterium
GTTTGATCAATAATGCACCATTTGAATTAGATACGTCGCGGAAGCGCTTGGAAAACGCGGTATCCGAATACTTGTCTAATTTTCCAAAAGACTTTCATAAGGAGATTGGTGCCAATATTGGTTTGGTTCAAAAGGCAGACCTACTGCCTACTATTAAAAACGCCTTTCCGAGTCGCGGTATTACAATTGTAATTGTGGGCAATGCGAAGGCTCTCAAACCAGAACTGGCTAAGCTACCCGGATTTGGAAACATTACCGTTCGTCCGTATTTGCAGGATTAGTGCATCATGGCCGCTTACTATATTTTAAAATCAGAACCGAAAACGTATTCGATTGATCAGCTAAAAAAAGACCGCTCTACCAACTGGAATAATATTCGTAACTACCAGGCACGTAATTTTCTGCGTGAAATGCAGGTAGGAGACCAAGCTCTAATTTATCATAGCAACGACGATAAAGCCGTGGTCGGTTTGGCGCGGGTGATTAAGGCAGCCTATCCCGATTATGATGCGGACTCGGCTAACGACTCGAATGGTGATTGGTCACAAGTTGATATCAAATACGTAGCGCATGCAAAAAACCCTGTGGCTCTAGCCACGTTTAAAACACACCCAGTACTTAAACACACACTGCTCGTAAAACAATCACGGTTATCCGTGATTCCGCTGAGCAAAGAGGAATTTCAAATTGTTTGCAAATTAGCCGGATTCGCTTAAACGCGACCGTTGTAATCTACTGCGTAGTAACCTGACGCAACAGATCCATATCTTGTAATACTTTACCCGAGCCACGCACCACGCAAGTTAATGGATCTTCTGCTAGCGCCACAGGCAAGCCCGTTTTTTCTTTAATCAAGATATCAAAGTTCGCTAAAAGCGATCCACCGCCGGCCATAATAATGCCGTTGTCCACGATGTCTGCAGCCAACTCGGGCGGAGTACGTTCTAGTGCGGTTTTTATCGTATCAACAATCGCTGCCACGGGTTCAGCCAACGCATCACGAATCTCTTCAGAATTTACTTCGATTGTCTTTGGAGCACCCGCAATCAAGTCGCGGCCTTTTACTTCGAACGTCTTTTCTTCTTCAAACGGGTAGGCATTACCGATCGAGAACTTGATTTGTTCGGCCGTGCGTTCACCTATCAATAAAGAATATTTACGTTTGATGTAATTCACAATGGCATCATCGAACTTATCGCCAGCAACACGGACTGACTTTGAATACACGATACCACCGAGTGAAATCACAGCTACCTCTGTAGTACCGCCACCAATATCGACAATCATGTTACCTGATGGCTCGGTGATGGGCAGGCCCGCACCAATAGCTGCCGCCATAGGCTCTTCGATAAGATAGACCTCACGTGCGCCTGCGGATTGCGCCGACTCTTTTACCGCCCGTTTTTCAACCTGAGTAATACCGTGCGGGATACAAATAATAATGCGCGGTCGTAGAAACGTGTGTCTGTCGTTCGACTTGTTGATGAAGTACTTCAACATGCTCTGAGTAACTTCAAAGTCTGCAATAACGCCGTCTTTCATAGGACGGATCGCAGAAATATTGCCCGGCGTACGCCCCAACATCTCTTTTGCTTCTCGACCTACAGCTAAAACACGTTGTTGCCCACGCGCATTTTTATGCACGGCCACAACCGAAGGCTCGTTAATAATAATGCCGCGATCACGTGCATAAACGAGCGTATTTGCCGTGCCGAGGTCAATCGCTAAATCATTTGAGAACCAATCAAAAAATTTATCAAACATGCGTGTGCTTTCTTAAATTAGCTTTTTCTAAACTATAACACTGTCGCGCTAACACTCGTCGACAGTCTAAACTTTTAATATATATAGTGATTGCCATTAGAGTGTAAGATGCAATTTAAAAGGAATCTACCATTTGTAGTGACGAATATGTTCGCCACGGTCTGCAATTTCACTCATCGCTTTAATGCCAATTTCTAAATGCAAATCAGTATACTTTCGAAATACTTTTTTTGCTGACTTCTTGGTCTTAATACCGCCGCGTTTAAGTGGCAAATCACTTACCAATAAAAGTGCTCCGATGGGCACTTTTGATGCAAATCCACAAATAAACAGTGTTGCGGTTTCCATATCGATACCCAGGGCCCGCTCTTCGTACAATGTGCTCTTAAAGCGGTTATTAAACTCCCAAAAACGGTAGTCCGTGGTGTGCACCACCCCGGTGCGGTAATCTAGGCCTTTTTCGACAACAATCTGACTCACAAACTTCTGAATCTTAAACGTCGGTAAGGCCGGCACCTGAGCCGGTAAAAAATGCTTAGAAGCCCCCTCATCGCGAATAGCGGCCATTGGTAAGATAAAATCTCCGACTTTTAAAGAACGGTGCAGACCACCACACATGCCTAAAAATAAAACAGCCATGGGGTCTACCACACTTAAGAGCTCAATAATGAGCGCCGCCGTCGGAGAACCAATACTAAAGTCAATAATGGTAACATCGCACTGCGGATTATGAGCTGCCGACATCGCACTACCCTTAGTAGCAATAGTGCCTGGCATTAATTTAAAGCGTTCCAGATAGTAGTCGAAGTTGGTCAATATAATTTGTTTACGAAAATCTTTAAGCCGACTGCCCGTATAACGCTCGAGCATATCAACCGCTATTTTGTGTTTGCTAGCGTTATCAAAAATACGATCATTCGTGTAAAGTTGCGCCTGTTTCGATGCTTGCATAGCACCAAGAATAGAGAATCAGAGCGCATCGAACAAGAAAAGAATATTAAAACAGCGACCGTAACGAATCGCAGACAGAACGCAATTCGTTGTAGTCGCGAATCGTAATAACATGACGAGTCATGCTAAACACTTCACAATTCATGGCCTGAGACTCGGCCCGCATTTGTTGACAGGCTGTATACGCCTGACGCACCCACTGCGCCTGAGCTTGTGCGCGAGAAGTTTCGTTTAAAAACGTACGATCAAAGTCGACATCGTAGTGTGGCGAGTACGGATCGATACGACTGATCTGATGTAGTTTCGAATCATACACTTCATAGGAAGCCGCAAAATTGTGGCACGACGTTGGATTATTTAACAACATGGAGTGTGAGGCACATCGCTGTCCTGTAGCCTCTGATGGGATGCACGTTCCTGTAACACCCTCTCGTAATACGCCGATTGCAGTATTCGTGTTTTCCGTGTTGGATTGCGACGTAACACTGGTATTAGCGCTACCAGAGCTGGGGCTTGCAACGGGACTGGCTGGTGCCCCGCCTACTGAATCTGAATTTTGATTCGTATCTTTCGCACAGCCCGCAATAAAAATACCGATTGCCGCAAAGGCCACTGAATAGAACAATTGTTTCGATGCCACCATAGATTCTCCCAAAAATACCCAAGACTTCCTGGCGGCACCCTATCATAAGCAGACAATTTCGGTCAACAATATCACAAAAGATAGCGCTTTAAATTCTGCATTAATTACAGGCATTTATTACAGCCTTTGGGATTTGCCGGCCAATTACATACCCAAAATATGATAACCACTGTCGACATAAATGGTCTCACCAGTGATTCCCGAACTTTTTGACGACAGTAAAAAAGCGCCGGTTTCGCCCACTTGCTCTAAAGTTACGTTCGAACGCAGCGGGGCCTTTTCTTGAACGACATCCATCATACTTTTAAAGCCTTTGATACCGGCCGCTGCCAGCGTACGCACAGGGCCTGCGGAAAGTGCATTGACACGAATACCGTCGGGCCCAAGTTCGTTGGCAAGATAGCGCACAGAAGCCTCTAGCGCGGCCTTGGCAACACCCATGACGTTGTAATTTGGAATTACTTTTTCGGCACCATAGTAGCTCAACGTAAGAATAGAGGCTTGTTTGGCTGCTTTTATGGGCGCTTCTAAGGCCCGTGTTAACGAGACTAAACTATAACAACTAACTTCCAATGCGTTGAGAAAACCTTCCCGAGAGGTCTGCAAAAAACTCCCCTCAAGATCTTGTTTATCCGCAAAAGCCACGCAATGCAGCAAGCCGCCCAACTGGCCATCAAACTGTGCTTCTACGGCAGATTTTAATTCGGCTAAATGGCCTTCGTTGCGCACATCACACGGCACGCAAAAGGCCGCATTGACCGACTCTGCCAAAGGCCTGACACGACGCTCTAAATTGTCGGACCCATAAGTAAACGCTAAACGATACCCTTGAGCGTGTAACGACTGTGCAATGGCCCACGCAATACTTCTTTCATTGGCAACACCAACAATGAGAGCTGTCTTTGGGGACTGAATCTGTTCTGATAAATTCATATATTTTTTCCTATATATTTTTTTGATCGAACTTAAATACTATTATACGCCTAATAATCTAGTGACTAATTGCACTGCAAACCACAACAGTAGCGCCGAGACCAATAACGAGGCGACTAGATTAAAGTGGGTTCTAAAAAACGGTACAAAATAAAGCTTTGAGCGGAATTCCTTTAGCAAAGCCTTGGGTAGCTTTTCCGCCGTCATGTACTCTAATAACTTTGGTACCAGTTCGCGACGGTAAATTTCTATAATGGCATTACCAACGTGTACATTCGCAAAACGTGGATTGCCAAAGTGCCCACGTCCCTCAGGAAAACGTCTTGGGGCTGATCGGGACATTTTATATATAGGAATTTTAAGATCTACGCCCGATTGATACGAATCTCGAACTAAACTGCGATCAATTGCCATGACAAAAGACGTTTCGATGAGGCCAGCATGATAATCCGACACAAACCCACCCTCAAAATTCTGACCAAAGGCATTCTTTAATTCGTTTAGGGCCTCGGTTGGGATTTGCTCGAGGATCTTGTCTTTAAAACTACCTTGAACCATTTCTAATAAATACTTCGCTGTCGCACTAATCGCTCGGGCATTGTAGCGCCAGCGTAATTTGGCTGCGATCTCTTCTAGAACCACCATGTGCCGCGGCCCGCCATGAGCACCGAACAAAATTATTTTACGAAAACCAAACTTCGCAAGACTGCTCGTAACATCCCATAAAACGGCGTGCAGTGCATGGGCGCGGACTTCGATTGAACCTGGCAACGTGAGCGTCGATGTCCCCAAAAAAAGAGTGGGGTGGAGGACAACATTAAGATTGTGGTTCTGCCCTGTTGCATCCTTTGCAAATTGTTCGCCTAGAAATGTGGCTGTAATCGCATCGGTGCCCAAGGGTAAGTGGTCGGAATGCTCTTCTAACGGGCCTACAGGTATGACAATTATGGTTCGATCGCGCGATAAATCTGCGAACTCATGCGTTGTCATTTTTTCTAACTGCAAAACTGGCATAATTACTCTTTCTTGAGGCGAGGACCAAACAGCGCCTCACCTATACGAATATAATGGGCTCCATATTTTATAGCCAAGGCATAATCAGAACTCATGCCCATACTAAGTTGTAGGTGTTGTGGATCACAATACTTCAATAGTTGCAAACGCAGATTGGCCATTGCCGCAAATGCCGACTCACTTTGATTGCGTTCTGGAATGCACATTAAACCCAACACACGAAGCCCCGGTGTTTGAAGGGCAAGCTCTAACAACTGCGGCGCCTCGTGCTGCGATACACCAGCCTTTGTCGCCTCGTGATCTATGTTAATCTGCAAAAACACAGAGAGTGGCTTCAAATTTCCAGTCTGCTGGTTCTGCAGTAACCACTGCCGCCCAAGTTCGGCGCACAGCGCAACGCTATCTAAGGCGTGAAAATAGGCCGCATAGAGTAGCGCCTTCTTGACCTTATTTTTTTGCAACGGACCAATAAGATGCCACTCTGGTTGGGGCCCTACTAGCGCCATTGCCTTTGACTGTAGCTCTTGAACGTAATTCTCTCCAAAATGTCTGTGTCCTAATTCTTGAGCCGCAATGATGGCCGATAGCGGTTGGTGTTTCGATACGGCAAGGAGTGTCACATCCTCGCGTTTACGTTGAGCTTGGTGGCACGCGACCTGAATCGCAGCCTCAACAGTTGCGAAATTGGACTGCAGATTAACGTCCACCAAACAATGACCTCGAAAAAATTGATTGATACGCTAACTGCAATTCAACCATTGGTAGCCCAATGACGTTAGAATACGAACCATTTACACGTTTAATCATTGATAGACCCAGGCCTTGTGCTGCGTAGGCTCCGGCCTTATCGAGTGGTTCATTGGTGTGGGCGTAGAATTCTAAAAACTCTAACGGCATTTTTTGAAAATAGACATCGGTCTTCACTAATTTTGTCACGGTAATTAATGGAACTGTAGCAGACCGTCGAGCCTTGATTGATCGGCCAGTTCGTTTTGACACTCGGCGCACTTGATTACTAACAATACTAAACCCAGTAAAAACAGAATGTTTTTTTCCATTAAGGCGCTTGAGAATAGCGAAGGCGGCGCTATGATCGGCTGGTTTTCCAATAATCGAACCATTTAGCACCACCGTAGTGTCGGCACCAATCACAGCCCAATCGTCGACATATTCTTTTGAGTATATACTTTGATAACAATATTTACGATCTACAGCGACCTTGAATTTTTCATGAGCTACCTTGGCCGCCTTTTCAAGACTCAAACGCTTCACATACTGAGTAGGTGATTCTTGACGCTTCTTAGTTTCGTCAATGTCGGCAGGGCAGGTTTCAAAATCAATATTCATTTGTTTGAGTAACTCAATACGTCTCGGCGACCCCGATGCTAAAACTACTTTCATGCTAGCCAGCATAAAGGCAGTACTTGCAATTGAAAATCACTGATTGAGTAACATGATGATACTAAACAGGCGGTACTGATCGCGATAAGTTCGAACATTATCGATGTGACGAAAGAGAATCGATACTTCTGTTAACTCAGAAATTTCACAACTGATAAACAGACCGTGACTCTGCTGCATCACGTGCGCTAAACCCAAACCAGCGCCTGCTGAGGTAGATTGCACTACGTACTCGTCATTTGAATAACTCTTACCCAAATGCTGACCAATAACTTTGTTTTTTTCTAAAGATCCAAAATGGTCTTTTACAGTAAAAATTGTCTGAGACGGCGAACGGAGCGTGGTAAATTCGACGCGTTCTCGATCTAATAACGCTCTGTCTTCAGAGCGTTTGGTTTGCGCATAAACCCGTTTACCTAAGCTATCTACTGGGGCGTCGAAGATAGCATTCATCAAAAGCTCGTCCACGGCGGCAATCATCATACGTTTAATACGCGGCTTTACGTCTAGTATGGTGCGGTCTATTTGTTCGAGTAAACGAACCTTATCATGTGCATTTGAAAGTAATTGTGTCTCAAAGGTAGTATCTTCGGTCGGTAAAAAAAGCCCCTTTGTGCGCACCACACGGTTTTCTAGTGCTGCCTGAAATAACTCCGATAGAATTTGGGTCAACGACTCATCAAGTTGTGCTGCGCGCACTAAACAATGCCCAACTAAATCACTTTTATTTAAGTAGTCTAATTCAGCAATAGGCCGATCTAATATATAAAAAAATCTATTTGCATTTACGTGACCACTGTAGAGCCCTACGGTCTTATCGAGTGCATTTTCAAAGGCTCTAAATTGCTGTTCTGTAGCTAGATCGATAACGATAATAGCCTGCTCACTCTTAGATAATTCACCACACACTTCAGCAAGTGAACGTTGCGTGACACATTCCAGGTTCGCCTTCTTTGCGGCGCTGGTAACAAGGTCAACATCGGATTGATTTGAAGAAACAAGGTAGACACTCACTTTTGTGCTCGCTTCAGAAATGCGAAATATTCATCTGGTATGTCATCGAACGTAGCCTTGCCCGAACACTTGCCACACGGCAACTCTGGCAGTTCTAGTTTGTTGGTCAACAAGTCTTCTGACCGAAAGAGCCCAAGCAACTCTGTGTTACAACTACCGCAACAGAACGGCACGTAGATCGACTCTACCCGGCCCCCGCATACAAAATTTGAAATGAGATTGATCTGCTCGACCACCGCGGTGGAACACTCATGAAAGACCAGCGTAACGCCTTGAGCGGCCACAGATTGAAAATACTTGATCCACGCCTTTACTCCCACTGAGTTGATGCGTGTCACTTCTTTTAGCAGAAGAAATATTTCTTTCGTAGACGCTGGGTTAATTGCGCCAATCTGCGATTGAAAATCAACACTCTCCTCGATGGGCCCAACTAATTTTACTAACAAGGTGTTTCCACGCTGTTCTTTTAAAATCTTTAAACTGGTATTTTGTGCAGGATTGATGTGATTCGACATGTCGGCAAAATCTCCCTATTTTGCAATATATTGGCAGCACTTACTATTTTAGTATGGGTCAGTCTCAGTTCAAAGTACGAATTAGTATCGCTACAAAACTACTAGGACTAATCTTTCTACTCATCGTAACACCGATCGTATTTTTAAATTTTTCTGTAATTAAAATTTTCTCAGAAGATAAAATCTCTTACATCTACGACACTCAAGCGACTTTGGTGCAGGCCTATGGTCGCGAATTTCTGAGCCTACTAACGCGCAGCGAAGAAACGTTAAAATTATCTGTCAGCTTAGTACCTGAACAAGAGGCGCTAAACCGCGCACGACGCGACGCCATTGATACGACTTTTCTGAATCAACGCTCTGTTTTAGCCCTACAGATCAATCGTATCGACCCACAGACCCACGAGTTTATTAACGTGTATGAGAACACTCTAAACGATCAAGTGAGTAGCCTGGGTTTTAAGAATAGTGATTTTCGATTGGCGCCAACGCTTGCCAGCAAAGAGAGTAGCTCCACTCAGTACTTTTCACTCGCTAAGCCCAATCGCCCGCCACTGATGGCGATTTCATTTTTTGATTCCAAATCACAGATAGTTGCTATTGGATTTATCGACCTATCAAAATTTATTTCTAAATCGACAAGTAAATATAGTGAATTTGCTATTTTAAATCAGAGCGGCGAACTACTTTTGCACTCGAATCCAGAGCGCTATTTCACAGAACAGTTAACGGCGAAACAACACCCGTTATTTGTCATCAGTCAGAATAGTACTTTAGATTTAGGTGCCAGTGAGTTTGCTGATTCATCAATAAGCAACGGTGAGGCTTTCATCGGAAGCTACTACAAACCAAATAGTAAAATTTTAATATATACGTACTTACCGAAATCGATTGCCTTAGCCGCCTCGGTAAAACTATCTGAGAAATTTGCCGTACTAGCGCTATTTTCGATCGGCAGCATGTTAATATTAGGGTTATTATATACGCGTAGGTTACTAATGCCACTAAAGTCGCTTTTCGACGGTACGCAAATCATAGCATCTGGGCAATTCAACGTAGCGCTACCTGTGCAATCAAAGGACGAGATTGGTGCGTTAACCGTCGCGTTTAATGCCATGTCTGAGCGCATTGCGGGCCTGTTAGAACAGATGGTTGAGAAGGCAAGAGTCGATCAAGAACTATCGATCGCCAAGAGCGTACAAGAAAGTCTGTTTCCACCGAAGTTTATACAAAATAAAGACCTTAGCATTGTTAGCGACTATCGCTCCGCAACGGAATGCGGTGGTGATTGGTGGGGCTATTTTCAACATGGCCATCGTCATCTCATTGCTATTGCCGATGCGACCGGACACGGGCTTCCCTCGGCTCTTATGACGGCTTCAGCACGCGCCTGTTATAGCGTCATCGAAGAGATCTTAACTAGTGAACGGCAAAACTTTAGCCCAAGCGAGATCCTTCAATTAGCCAATCGCGTGGTCTTTGATTCTGCACAAGGCAAAATCATGATGACTTTTTTTGTCGCTGAAATCGACATGCAGCAAAAAACCATACGATTTGCTAATGCGGGACACAATCCACCCTGGATTTTCAAGGCCAACGGCTCGGTAAAGTCACTTGTTGCCGACGGCCTACGTTTAGGTGAATCGATTACTTTTAACCCCCCACCAGTTAGCATGAGCGAATCGATTGATGATGGCGATCTCATCGTGTTCTACACCGATGGAATTTTAGAGGGCAAAAATCTGTCTCAAGAAGCTTATGGAAAGAAACGAACTCGATCGATCATCGCACACCATCGAAGCGCTGGTCCGCAAGCCGTAAGCGATGGTCTTCTGCAAGACTTTATGCAATTTAACGGCGCGAAAGAATTAGACGACGACATCACATTAGCCATAGTAGCCGTTCACAGTCACACTCCATGAAAGAGAAATTTAGTAAACTAGAAGTGTTTATTGTTCTCACCGGGCTAGCGGCAGTAACCCTGGCGTCTTACCTCATGATTACGAATCAGTCTTTGTTTGCGCTCATTGGTTATAAATCAGAAACACTGCGCGCTATTGGGCATGTCGATTCTATTCTTGGAAAGGTTATTCGTAAAACCGATGCGTCGATCGCCTTTGAAAACATAGACTCACATCAGACGCTCTATCTAAACGACACGTTAATGACGGGACCTTCGTCTCAGGCTAAAATTGTGTTGTCGTTTGATAGACAAGAAAGGACCTCGCATATTGTCCCGCCGAATACACTAGTACGCCTTATTTTAGCGGATAGTAATAATGGTCAACAACTCATTCGCATCGAAACTATCGAAGCACCAGCCGCACCAGCTGTTAGTGTCAGCCAGCGTACAATCGAAAAGAAAGTAATAATTGCGCCGCTCGAGGCCAAACTATTATGCCCAACAGATCTGTCGTTCACACCAACCCAATACAACAATCGACAACACGTCACGACAGTGCACATACTCAGTAATCGACGTGACATTCCACTGCATATGGAAATTCGCTCACCTACGAATGACACTAGCGCCAGTGCCATCACTACAAATGAACTGATTGAAAGGTATGACACTATCTCAGGTCAATCGACCATTGCACGCTCACTCGGACTGAGCCATGCCGGCATCTACGTACTGACACTTTATGACTTTGATAACCGCGTGGTGGATTCCTGCAAAGTTACCGTGCAGGCAAAGGTACTAGGCTACTTTATCCTCGATGCCTCAGAGAGCCGAAGAAAGCTCAACAACCAGCTTCGACAGCAAGCCGTAGATAATAAAATTCCTGACTTCCGGCTGCAGTTTCGTCCGAAAATCGTACCAAACACACCTCAAAGCCAACAGGTCTATAAGCTAGAGATTCGAGGAACAAAATCACCTACTATTCTTCGTAGCATTGAAACCACAGAATTAAGCGTGCCAATGGAAGGTTCTGATTTTTTTAGACAACCGCTCGAGTTTCGCGTGTCAGCACAATTGCAAAATGGTTTCACGGCGGAATCCCCGTTTGAAAGTTTTGGATTTACGTACTTGCCGCCCACGCCGAAATCCCCAGACCATCAATCTATGATATCTTTTGAACGCCTCAGGCAACAGGGGTTTCTTGTGCAACTCACCTGGAGCAAAGTCAACTTTGCACAAAAGTATCGCATTCAAGTTGGCACTAATGCCCAGTTCTCAGATCAACTGGTGCAGGCTGATATATTAGAGAATTTTTATATATTTCGAATCCCAACTCAGTTGCAAAAACGTGACGTCTTATTCTATTGGCGGGTCGACGCTCTATTTCAAGAAGGACACTCGGCAAAATCATCCACCTACACATTTGGCATCAATTGATCGTAGTAGACTGCCCTTGTTACACTTAACGTAGCGTATGTCAGAGAATGCAAGTGCCAAAAAATTAGATGGCGCCCCGGCCATAACTGAAAATAGCGGCGAATCGACCGATAAAAAATCGCCGTTTTTTCAAATCAAAGACCCTGCAACGATTCAACGTATCTTTAATCTACTACACCGCAAACAGACGCTCATCACCTGCTGGACGGCCAACCAAAAGATGCGCTTTGAAACGACAGTCACTCAAAATTTTCAGAACCTAAAACGTATCTCGATTCAGTTTCCGGTAACTATCAGTGAAGCGCAATTTCTCGAAGCCATTCAAAGTGTCTCACCACCACGTTTAATGGCCTCGGCCCTAGTCGAACACAATATGTTCTTTTTTAAGTTCGACTATATTGATCCCAACCTGCCCTATATTTTGGATTTTCATACTCCGATTGAAATTTTTAAACTACAACGCCGCGAAACGGTTCGCATCCCCTACCAACGTAAGTTCGCCCCGCGTGTGAGTATTTTTGATCCGTCACAAAAATTTGATCCGAAACGAACGTTATACCCGCAAGATCTTATGCACTTTAGAGTCTTAGATTTGAGTGTAAAAGGCATGGGCTTTGCTGCCGCAAAAAACGAAACAGAGTTGTTTCGAGTGGGTCGTCTACTACCCTATATTACATTCAAAGTGCGTGGCACGGAACTGCGCACTCAAGGGATTGTTCGTCACAATCGAGAAGACTTTAATGATTTAAAAAAGCCCATGCTTCAAGTTGGCGTGCAGTTCCACCACACTAACCCAGAAGTGGAGAAGCGCTTAACACAGTACATACTAGAAGAGAGCCGCCGGGCGTTTTCTTTGTTGCCCTGATTAAACTCTACTTGGAAGTTTTACTAACCAATTGATTGACGCGCGTGAGGGAATCGAATGTGCCAGCATCGCTCCACCAACCACGAAACTTACCAAACGTCATCGTACCGCTAGCAATATAGTGGTTGTTTACATCCGTAATTTCTAACTCACCACGCTGAGACGGTTTTAGGGTCTGAATGTATTCAAATACTTTGGCATCATAAAAATAGATGCCCGTTACAGCCCAATCACTTTTTGGATTTTTTGGTTTCTCTTCAATCGAAACCACGTGGTCACCGTGCAATTCTGCTACACCAAAACGATGAGGGTCTTCGACTTGTTTCAGAAGTATACGAGCACCTTGTTTTTGTTGTTTAAACTTTTCAACATCTGAGGCGATAGAGTCTTCAAAAATATTATCACCCAAAATAACAACACACTGATCACCGCCAACAAAGTGTTTGGCTAGCCCCAGAGCCTGAGCAATGCCGCCGGCTTCATCCTGCACGCGGTAGGTGAACTGGCAGCCAAAGTCTTTACCGCTGCCCAACAGGCCGACCACATCGCCCATATGCTCGACACCCGTGACAATCAGAATTTCACGAATACCCGCACTCACTAAACGATCTATTGGATAATAGATCATTGGCTTATTACCCACCGGCAACAAATGTTTATTTGTCACTTTTGTTAACGGAAACAAACGACTACCAGTACCACCCGCTAATATAATGCCTTTCATATATACTATAATCCTTTGTAATAGCTTTCGTAAAACCGCTGGTGTTCACCAGACTTCACTTCTTTCCACCATATAGAATTCTCTATATACCACTTGATCGTTTTTTCGAGACCTTCTTCAAAAACGACAGTAGGCGCCCAATTCAACTCGGTTTCAGCCTTCGAACAATCAATGGCGTAACGCCAGTCGTGGCCTTTACGGTCTTCAACCATTCGAATTAAAGAGTCGTCTCTGTTTAAAATTTTTAAAATCGACCGAACAACGTCAATATTCTTACGTTCACTACGACCACCGAGATTATAGACCTCCCCAGACAAACCCTTTTGTAAGGCGCTGAAAACACCGGCGCAGTGGTCTTCGACATAAATCCAATCGCGTACGTTCTCACCCGTTCCGTAGACAGGGAGCGGTTTGTTTTCTAGGGCGTTTGTGATCATCAACGGAATTAGTTTTTCTAGAAAATGATACGGGCCATAATTGTTAGAACACCTTGTAATCACTGCATTCAATTTGTGAGTATGTACAAACGCACGCACCAAAAAATCACTCGCCGCTTTCGATGCTGAGTACGGGCTGTTCGGTGCTAGAGGAGTTTCCTCGGTAAATGCCCCACTATCGCCAAGTTCGCCGTACACTTCATCAGTCGAGACGTGCAAAAAACGACCGACAGACAACTGACGCGCGCATTCTAAAAGATTTAGCGTGCCCTGCACATTGGTCGTAACAAAGGGCTCGGCTGACACCACGCTGCGATCGACATGGCTCTCGGCCGCAAAGTGCACTATGGCATCACAGCCCGCCATCAGGCTTTCGCACAGCGGTTTATCGAGGATATCGCCCTTTACAAATCGGTAGCGCCCTGCAAATTCGCTTGCGACATCAACTAAGCTTCGCAAATTACCCGCATAGGTTAATTTATCGAGATTTATGATGCTAATTTGCGGATATTTTTTGAGCACATGACGTATGAAGTTTGAGCCAATAAAGCCCGCCCCGCCCGTCACTAAAAGTTTTTGAAATTGCATTTTTTGTTTATAGCTTTGTGATAAGGCTAGAGGCAATGGGTTATAATCCGAAGGATTTTTATTTTAAGAAGGCCAAAGAACAGAACTTTGCCGCGCGGTCGATTTTTAAATTAGAAGAAATTGATCAGCGTTTTCGTATTTTAAGACCACAAATGAAGGTCTTAGATCTGGGCTGCGCGCCCGGCAGCTGGGCTCAGTATGCCTCTCAAAAGATTGGACCAAAAGGGCGCTGCATCGGCATTGATTTGCAACGCGTTAAAATCGCGCTTCCCAATTGCCGTTTCATTCAAGGCGATGCGTTTGAGCAGCCGTTATTAGATTCCATACTCACTGAAGAGGGCCTTGATCAGTTTGATATCATCATGAGTGATATGGCTCCAAAAACAACGGGTGTTCGTTTGCAAGACCAAGCACGCTCATACCAGCTTTGTGTGCGTGCTCACGATGTGGCGCAGCGCAATCTAAAACCCGGTGGCACGCTCATCGTAAAATTCTTTCAAAGTGATTGGTTTGAAGACTTTGTAAAAGAGTTACGACCGCATTTTAAAAAAATTGAACTCTTACGACCTAAAAGCACACGCAAAAATAGTTTTGAAATATTTATTCTAGGACTCGATTACCAGCCCACTACTACTGCAACACCTGCGGACTCTGTTTTATGAATTGCGCTCGAATCCACGTCGACTTTCCTGCGCCTCGAGCGCCAAAAATGAAGAAACTATTTGATAGTAATAAGATTAAATAACCGTTTAACCATACTAAAAAATTGTCCGCTAATTCTATAGCATGGTTAATAATCGTCCGCGCTTTAAGGTTCGCCCTCGGCAGAGTCTGCTGAGCCGGTGTCTGCTGAAGTTGCTTCTGACGACGTCGCGACTTGGGGTTTAACCTGTTGCAGGGCCTCTTCTAACTGTTTAAAGGCATCGGCTACTTTGTTAGCTTGAGCGCGAATTTGATCTAACGAGACTTTTTCGCCATTCATGGCACCGTTTTCTAACTGATTCAACGCATCCGCTGTTTGAATGACACTACCCAACAGTCCCACCTCACGCGCAAAACTAGGCTCACGTTTTACCAAATCACTACCCAGCTGTTTTAATCTTACAGAGGCCGCCTCATACCCCGTGCGATCTGCAGCCCAAACCTTTTTCGAGGCAGGGGCTGTACGCTTTTTATTTAACTTAAAATAAAGTGCTGCACTATTGTCTACCAGCTCACGCAATTGCTGACGCGCGTCGTCTATTTGCGTCCATACACGTAGGCGTTCGGCCGCAAGTTGCTCTTCGTACGCTTTTTTCTTGGCGGCATACACATCATCTTTTTCGCCACCTAGAAATACGTATTTCGAATAAAACAAGACTCGTTGTGCGCCAAGAATACTGGCAAAGTCTTTGGGTACATCCGCTTTTGGAATATCTTTTAATTTTTCTGCCACCACTTCAGATTGTTCAGGACTGTCAAAGACGACCAAAACATAATCGCCATACGGAATAGTTTCACCATTTGCGCCTCGAAAAACATTCGACAACGCACCGTGACCAACCACAGTCAGCGTTTGCGCCTGAGTATAATCTTTCACCCCCACTAGCGTACCTGGTACACCGCGGAGTGCGATTGTTACGTTGGTCTGATCAGGCAAGTTTGTAGCGATAAAGAATTTTGGTTCTGACTTTTGATCGCCAACTAATTCGATCGAAAATGCCGCACCGTTACTGAGGGGCATGCCTGCAGCTTTCTTTAAATCCTCCAGGGAATTTAACGACAAACCCTCAGGAACTGTTAGCCTCGTCAGACGTGAGCGAATCGATTCGGGCAAATACTGTGTCACTGCATCAAGCCTTGGGAGCGAGGCCGGTACTGGCAATACCGGTAACTGTGCGCGATGGATCGCCTCTACGGCGCTCGTTAGACCAATTTTCCTCAACGAATCATCCAACACGTGCGTCACGGTCGCTTGGTACAATCCCAAAAAACCTACTACGACTATAAAAGTGAGGCTAAGTTTCTTAAACACAGATGTTTTTCCTTCATTTGATGGCTTGTGAAACGAATTGTTAGTTTGTGATGTTGAAGTCGGCTCGACACTTAAGTCCGTTAGATTCTTTAGCACTAAAGGCTTCGACGCCCTAAAATCGTTTTTGAAGTCTTGCAGGTCTTCGCCTAAAACCCAATCAGCAAAACCCTCTTTCCACAAAAAAGTCGTATTGAGAATACTACCTTCAGCAATACGTGCCTGAATTTCTGCATGTGAATAGGGCCCTTCGTGATGATCAACCACATAGATAAACCACTCTTTGGTAGCCGATTTTACAACATCTTGTTTGTCGGACATAGTTAGAATCCTAGATATACTAGTTGATGTGTGTGAATCGCTAAACCGTTTAAACTGCTAACGCCTTAACAATCGCCTTAACATTAATGATAGATGACTTTTGCTATGACTAACAAAATAAAAAATATTTGGTTCACAGATGATTCGTTTCAAACGAACACACATCACGCGCCGCAGCAGCCACGTTTTGTATTACTGGGGGCCGCTGACGATAGGGCCGTTGCAAATGTACAGGGGCGATTAGGTAGCAACCATGGCCCTGACACCATTCGTCGTTGTTTAGGTAATTTATTTTTAGGACTTGAAGGCCAGCTACAATCGTTAGTTTTAGGCTCTGGGCACAACTCCGAACTAGGACAGTCTATCGAAGAAGGTCACCAAACATTTCGAAATACAATTAGTTCTTACGCCAAACGAGGCACGCTACCGATTGCCATTGGAGGAAGCCATGACTACGGCTATCCACACGTTGCCGGCATAACAGAGGGTCTAAATATCTCGCCCAGTGAACTAGCTGTAATTAACATCGATGCGCATCTCGACGTTCGACCACGAAGCAATGGAAAGATCACCAGTGGTTCACCGTTTTATTTAGCTATCGAAGAAGGTGTATTATTGGCGTCGAATTTCTATGAGTTTGGCATACAAGAACACGCCAATGACATACAGTTTTTTGAATATTTAACCTCAAGGGGTGCCCATATTTTGACGCTGCACCACCTGCGAACACAGAATGAATCAATTGCTAACCAATTTCGAAACTTGGTTAGGCAATTGGTCGATGCCAATAAGAAAATCTTAGTCAGCTTTGATTTAGATGCCGTGCAGGCGTGCGATGCACCTGGCGTATCGGCTCCACAAAGCGAAGGTCTTACGTCGCACGAGTTTCTAGAAATGTGCCGCATCGCAGGTGATACGCCAGCGGTCGTGTCAGTAGGGTATTTTGAAGTTAATCCTAACTTTGACATCGATGATCGCACTGCGCGGCTAACAGCTACAGGGATTCACCGTTTTCTAACTCACCGATTAAAAAACGTCCTAGGGACACTAGCGTTCTTCGTGATGACAACCATGCTACTAAGCGCGAGCACTGTAGAGGCAAGCGGCCGCCTTCAACAAAACACGATCAACCAACAATTAGAAGAACTCTATTTTAAAGCTAAGACGATAGAAGGTGCTACCGAACGCAAACAACTGCATGAGGAAGCAATCAAAATCGCTGACGACCTTCGCAACAATAATACAATTGTTGATCAGAAACTTCTGGGCCTAAAGTGGTGGGTTGCACACCGAGGGGAATTAGCAAAATCGGAAGGCGTTTTGTCCGCTCTGAAAACAGCAAAAGAACTGGAAAAAGCGCTGTTAGAATTAAAGTCGATAAACCCGAATTACGATAACGCACTCGCCGATCGTACACTAGGTTTTCTCTATTCTATTCTACCGCCTATTATCTCTATCGGCAGCACACGCAAAGCAGACCAGCACCTACGTGCCGCGTTAAAACTAGAACCAGAGTTTCCACCAAATAAATTATATTTAGCAGAATTTTTAGTGAAACAAGGTGAACTAACAGAAGCTAGAAAACTAGCTAATGAAGTAAAACGTCAGCTGCCATTTCAATGCAAAAACCCTGTTGAAAAAGACGAATGGCTACAAAAACTAAATTATATCTTATCGCGAACGGCCATTTAAAAACTCGATAAACTTTTCATCACAACGCGTATGGGTAAACGCATCCGCAACGTGCCGGCAAGACGTTCTTGTTTCCGCAGACATCAACGTTTGTAGCGCCGTATTTAATGCGCCACCAAATGAACTGTGCCCAATCTGCCGGGCTCGTAAACTCGACGCAACCCCACGTTGAACCAAATAGTGCGTCGATAAATATTGATCGACATTGCTAGGCAAGAGCAAAGTAGGCTTCGCATACTTCAGTGCTTGGTAGGCCGTTGTCGAACCACCATTACAAACCACCCAACGCGCCTCTTTGCAGGCAACGTCACCGTCGACCATTGCCTGGTAATTTACGTCGACTCCGTTGATCGTAGTAGTCGCCTCATCCAGCCCCCCTGCTGTGGAAACTAGCAGCCTTTTTATGGGCCAATGCTCGCAGAGTTGCTCAACCAAACGCACTAACTGGTCGTTACGCCCTGAAGAACCCATCGTAACATAACAATCCGCCTCAAGAGTCTGGGTCGTGGTAGATGGAATACTTGGGCTCCAAAAGATAGGCCCAATGTAATGGCTCTTGTCGGAACGGCCAAAACCCAACTCCGGTACGTCAGGATGCAGCAAATAATCACCACTTAATAACATTCGAAACATGTCACCAAACGGTGCGAGACCCAAACTTCTACGCAGCCGATGCACACCGTTAAACATAGATGAAACGATATATTTATAGATATTACGGTACCCGGCGACGACATTTTCTTCAGTAAGGCCGAGCTGCAAACACCAATCGACGGCAAAATTATCGGGCACGATCTGAGGCATCAAATCAGATGCCTCTAACCAATAGGCATTTATAAGATTTGCGACAGGAATATCAAAACGCGTACCAATAGTAGACGCAGTCAATCGCAAGTCATGAATAATTAAATCAGGTTTAACCAAATTTACAAGACGGGCATCACTTTCAAAATAATTATAGATATCATTATCAGTATATAATGGTGTACCCCAGTAGTTCGATCGAACATAGGCTTCATGCGAAACTGTGTGCACATCAAAAAACGCAATGCTGTCACTGGATGTCGAAAAGTCTAATTGCCAACGCCGCGCATTTTTAAAATTCACCGCAAAAACGACAACGTGCCCCGCCGTCGCAGCGACTTTGGCAAGGCTATATAAGCGTACGATTTGAGCAAGTGTAATGGCCTCGACAATAAACAAAAGTTTCATTTTTAACTTTTAGAACCACAAAAATCCGTACGGTTCGCACCCGTGTTTTGTTATCGAGGTATGGTGTTTACGATGAGCGCTACGTACTGCACGTGTCCATTTTGTATGTGTCTCCAACCGGGCAAAACGCTGATGGGTGTAAATATCGTGTAAAATAAAGTAGAGAACGCCATAGACTGTAATTCCAAGCCCAATTTCCAAACAACGATTTTCGTACACCACCCCTACGCGGATTAATACGATCGCGACAACGGTAAAAAAAAGACTAAAAACATCGTTAGTCTGCCACAGCTTAGATTTTACGATGTGATGACTCTTATGAATGGGCCATAGAATACCGTGGAATAGGTAACGATGCATAAAGTAAGAAACGGCCTCAGTAAGGACGACACCTAATAATATATAAGCAACTGAGTATATAGTTTGTATCATATTTTCTCTGTCGGAAGCTCAAACCACCTTAAATGGGGCTTGCGGTGGTGTATCAAATGATAACCAAAATGATAGCAGGTGATAAATGACAACCATGCGGGGTATTCGTTATCTCGTGCGTTATGACGATCACTAAATGGCCGCCCCGCAAGGCGACGGTGGGGTAGATAGGTGCCAAAATAGAATAGCTGAAACGTGCTCAAAATGGCGGGGAGTGCCCAAAAAATCAAAATAGACGCCATCGATAACCCCACCCACTTCAAGGTTTGCACAAATACGACGAGCCAAAAAAGCTGCTGCCAGGTTAAATACGTCATCATAAATTTTAAATACCACCGCGCAAATGACTGCGGATGTGAATCTAAAAAGTCGGGGTCTTTGTTAGTACCCGAATACCGATGGTGTTCGTGGTGTTTTTTATTCAAAAATCGATACGAAAAACCTGCATATAGAAAAACACATATTTGCCCTACAACCCAATTTATACGGGTGTGTCGAGGCAGAACCAACCCATGCATCGCATCATGGGCTGCAATAAATAAACCTACAAACAAGAATGTTTGAATGGTTACAATGACGGGCGTTGAATATTCAGAATGAGTGCCCACGAGGCCATAAAATAAAAAAGTCAGAAACACGATAATCTGTACGACGGTTACTACTAAACTTTTTGTAATCCAATCACCCATGCGTACCCACTATCCTGTTTTTATTATTTCATTTTTAACTTTATAAATTCAATTACGGTTAGCATTAAAATGCCGCATTTTTGCAAAAGTGGAACTACCGCTCGATGTCGTAAATAGAAGTAGGGCTGCTGCGACCTGTTTTTGCCATGGAGTATCTTACGACCTATAGCCCGATATAAATTAGCCGCCAACAACACGGCAAAACCAGCACGATTAGGCAAATACACGATGCCTAGTTTGCCGAGACGATACAATTCGTCGGCTCGATTAACCACATCGGTAACTACGGCTAATAATTTTTTATTATCAGCAAACAAATGTGCTGGCTCAAGTTGATACTGCTTTAATAATTTTAACGGCAGATACACCCTGCCCATTTTATAGTCTTCCAACACATCACGTGCAATATTAGTGAGCTGCATCGCTTGGCCCATAGCCTCGGCATAACGATACGCGGTCGATTCAAACTGTGTGCGCGGTAAACCCAAAATCTGACACATCGTTAACCCAACAGTCGACGCTACATAATAACAGTACTGATCAAGTTCGATGAAATCGGTGTAGGAGGTTTTAATTAAATCCCAATACATGCCCTGCAACAGTTCAAATAAGTATTTCGGTTCAAGTTCATACTGTTTCACTAAGGCCTGCAACGCATAAAACGGCGCAACGGCAATACCCGCAACCACATGGGTGCTGTCATCGACGGTGACGAAATTTAGACGACCTTGCACCGCCTTTTTCGTTAAATCTTTTACAGTATTTAAATTTCGAAGGGCTTCGTCTTTATTAGCCGCATTATCAATGGCGTCATCACAAGCGCGGCACCAGGCGTAGAACGCATGACTGGCCGCATAGGTAGCACGATCAAAAAAGACGGCTGCAAAAGCAAAAGACTTCGCATTTTTTTTAAAAGTAACTTTCGTACTATCCATAGGCTGCAAAACTAGTGTTGCGCTGCTACATCGGATAATAAAAGTCCCGCCGTAGCCTTCGCCGAATTAATCACACCAGGCACACCGGCTCCGGGATGTGTACCAGCACCTACAAAATAAAGTCCATGCACTGTTTTATCTCGGTTGTGAGTTCTAAAATAAGCACTTTGGCGCAAAATCGGTTCCGTTGAAAAGGCCGATCCATGAGTCGCTAAAAGCTCTGTTTGAAAATCATTTGGTGTAAAAATTCTTTGTGTCACAACGTTAGCACGCAAATTTGGTAAATAACGCGCTTCCAAATACGACATAATTTTGTCGGCGTATTTCGGGCCTTCCACCGTCCAGTCTATCGGGGCTGCACCTAAATGCGGCACAGGCGATAGTACATAAAACGCCTCGTGCCCGGGAGGCGCCAACGACGCATCTGAAACGGTAGGCGCATGTAGATACAACGAAAAATCATCGGCCAAAGTGCCGCGTTTAAAGATATCGGCCAAGTGCTCTTTGTAACGCCCACCAAAAATGACGTTGTGGTGGGCCATGTTGGGATAACGCACCTTCGTACCAAAATAGATTACGAACAAACTCATACTTAAACTTTTTTTATTGATTGATTTCCGTGCGCCCTCTAGTCGTGGTTCGTCTTTTAAAAGTTCGTTGTATGTAAAACGCACATCACCATTCGAAGCGACATTATCAAAATTCAATAACTGCCCATCTTGTAAGACCACACCACTGACTGCGCCATTGCTGGTCGCTATTTTTTTTACCGTAGTGTTGAGACGCACCTGCCCACCCAACTCGACAAAAAGACGTTCTAACGCCTTCACAAGCGCGCCGGTGCCCCCTCGCGCAAAATACACGCCCCAGTTTCGTTCTAAATAATGGATGAGCGTATAAATCGACGACGTTGAAAATGGATTTCCACCAACCAACAACGAATGGAAACTGAACACCTGACGCAGCTGAGGGTCTTTAATGTATTTAGAAACCATCGAATAAACTGAGCGAAACGCCTGCAACTTAATGAGTTGTGGTGACACACGAATCATACTCGACCAATCTAAAAACGGAACATGCGCAAGCTTAGTATACCCTTCGTTAAACACTTCTTGGGTGTATTTTAGAAATGCACGGTAACCCGCTTCGTCGTTTGGAGACTTCGACTTGATCTGATTAAAAATTGATTTTTCATCGTTCGAATAATCAAACACATACCCATCTTCGAAAAACAGACGGTAAAAAGGCATTACTGGAATGAGGTCGACATAATCGCTCATTTTTTTTCCAGCCACAGTAAATAACTCTTCGATACACTCTGGTGCGGTAATCACAGTGGGCCCTGCATCAAACGTAAAACCGCCATCTCGATAGACATACCCGCGCCCACCCAACATATCGCGTTTTTCTAATATAGTTGTTTGAACACCGGCAGCCTGTGCACGAATCGCTAACGCCAAACCACCAAAGCCACCACCAATTACGGCCAACGTTTTTTTCTGATTATTTTGCATTGTAGGTACCTCTATCGAATATGTGCTACGTGGTTCCAAATCTCCACCCGATGTCACAACTAGTCTATGATCAAAATCGCAGGAGTGCTTTTACAGCCTTGGCGATAGAAACCGGCGGCCGACCTACCAATATACGAACCGCGTCAAAGATAGTTGTTTTTCCTGCGTAAAAACGGGCTATGAGGCCTTTGGGGAGACGATAAAATCGTCGAAAAATCGCTAATCGATCTTGTGGCTCCGCAGCAAAAAACAGCATGCGGTTTAAGGCCAAATAGAATTGCGTACGAAGACGCTCGATCCAACTGCAATGTACTTGATGCACATCGCGCACAATAGATTTTATTAAATAAGGCATCGAGTAACCGGTAACATAATGAAAATTACTTGCTGCCATGCCGAACGCCTCGGGTTGAGTGTGCAAAACAGATCGATAAAGATTTTTTAGTGGTATTGGCAGCGCAGCGCTTTCCTCATGCTCGACCGTGTAGTGAGCGACACCATGTTCTTTTAGATAACGTGCGATCTCGATTCGATAGGCTGCGGTATCGATATTAGGCGTATCGGCATAACGCGTGTCCTCAATCAACGTCGTATGCGCATCGAACGGCAACACATATATAAAACGATAGCCTTCTAACTGTGCCACGCGTGTGTCTTTTATTATGGGAATAGCACCAAACGGAAAAGACTGTGGTGTGCGAACGACCTGACCTAGGAACTTTTGATAACCGCAATCTTGATTGGGGGTGTTCAAACTTAGAGGTCGAGTGTCATAAATTTTTGAACACGAAACTCGCCGCATCAAAGCACCCGACTGCAGTGTGACGTGCGTCTTATGCTCTAAACGATTAACGCTACTTACCTGAGCATTAAACAAGACAGAACTCGAAAACATACTTAAATATTTTCTATTTAGACTATTGGCGCGAATCGTAAAATAGCCTGCCTCTAAAGTACGTTCATAGGTGTCAAATACAACGCGTTGTTGTGGCCAATAGTAGTCGGGCAGATTTTTAATCGCTTCTAACGCAGACACATCTTTAAAATGAGATACAAAGTCTAACCATTCCGACTCATGAAACGACCATGTACGATCACTCAAAAACGCTGATTCCTTTTCAAGAACTAACCAACGCAAGTGAGGCGCCATAAGTGACAGGCTCAAAGATTTAAGACACGAAGCCAACCCACCACCGATAAAAATAACATCGTACTCGTCTTCAACTGTTGTCAGCGTTAACATAAAAAAACTCTTCCACGATCGACGCAGTTCGTCTGAAATAAATTTGAAATAAATTTATTGATACCAAAAAAAAGAAATCGATACGATGCTAGAAGTCTAAAGGGGATCAGCCAATGCGACTACTCAATCGAGGCCGACGTCAAGAAGATGCTCTGAGCGCTTCAAACGCAGGATACACACAAAGTGATTTGTTGAATTTTGAAGGCATTCGATCAGACTGGCGTCAGCTAATCTCTAAACGATATTTAAGGCAAGATCTCACGGCTGCGTTTTCGTTGAGCATGATGTCGTTGCCTCTTGTGATTGCAATCTCATTAGCATCGGGTGTCGACCCTTCTATCGGAATGACCTCCGGTATTATCGGCGGCATTATGTGTTCGCTTTTAGGGGGCTCGACCCTAGGTATCTCAGGCCCGGCAACAGCTATGGCTGTGCTTGTTAGCGCCACTATCTTCAAATTTGGTCTTGCGGGACTAATCGTAGCTACACTGGGGTGCGGCTTTCTGCAGATGTTAGTTGGTGTATTGGGCTTAGGTCGACTCATTAACTACGTTCCACTACCTGTAGTTGGTGGGTTTACCGCAGGTATTGCCGTAATTTTAATTATCGGGCAACTACCACACGCTTTTGGTTTACCGGCGCCCGATCAATTTCACGTGCTAAGTGTGCTGTCACATTTGAGAGAATATTACACCAGTACCAATGGCTACGATCTCACTGTGAGTGTTTTTAGCTTTTGCAGCGTGCTCTTATTACCCAAAATATTTAAACGAGCCCCCAGCGTACTGATTGCAATTGCGGTTCCAACCATTCTGTCTCAGTTTTTAAAATTGCCAACTACTGCTCTGTCGCAATCACGCGAACCATTAGTTACGTTTAGTGACTTAAGAACATTATCCGGCTTACCCTTGGTCAATGATTTTTTTAATCGCGATTCTCACCTTAGTGACCTTGTTGGTACGATGTTTTTTATGTTTGTATTGGCGTCACTCGAGAGCCTGCTTTCCGCCACCGCCTCTGAAAAGCTATTGCGCGCAAAATCTCGTTTTAGGAAAGTTAGCCTCAACCAAGAGCTCTTTGCTCAGGGGCTTGCCAATACGGCCTGTGCTTTATTTGGTGGTATTCCGGTCACGGGCGTAGTGGCACAGACCTCAGCAAACATTAATGCCGGGGCACGCACCCGGCGTGCCGGTGTAGTGCACGCACTGCTGCTTTTAATGCTGCTCGCATTTGCCATGCCGTGGATTCGTATTGTGCCAATTTCGGCGCTCGCAGGCGTATTAATCGCCATTTGTATTGGCACCATACAACCTCTTGGATTTTTAAAGATGTGTCGTTCGGCCAAAGTCGACGCCACAGTATTTTTAATCACCGCACTTTCAATTATTTTTGTTGATCTCCTCGTAGGTGTACAGGCCGGGCTTGCCACTGCGTTTGTAATTGTAGCCGTACGTTTGAGCCAGACGCAGGCTTCTATTTACGTCGCTGAAAACAGCGAGATCTGCCGGATATTTATGACAGGCCCTGTTACGTTTTTGTCGTCAGCCCAAATCGAACATGTGCGCGCCAAAACACTAACGCGGCCGGCCCATTTTCCCATTGTAGTCGACTTCTCGAACGTACCTACGCTAGATGGCTCAGGCTCAAAAATGTTGATCGACTACTTTAAAGTACTGCTCAATCGCGGCACGCCATTTGCGATTCAAGGCCTACACCCAGCCTGCGAAAGTGTTTTTTTGAAATCTGACGAAACGGGTTTAGTGGCTCAACACGTAGCCATTACCGAGGCTGAGGTTCAAAAAATCATACGTGGCCGAGCCGACGACCAACCAATTGATCGCCTGGTTGCTGGCGTAAATGAATTTCGTTTACATCAACACCGCAAACTGTCGCCGTTATTTGAGCGCCTTGCTCAGGGACAAAATCCCCACACGTTATTTATTACCTGTGCTGACAGTAGAATTAGCCCCAACTTAATTACGTCAACTGACCCCGGTGAACTTTTTGTCGTGCGCAACGTCGGTAACGTGGTACCACGCAATGCAAGCGATAATTTACCCGCCGAGGGTGCGGCTATCGAATTTGCGATTGCTGTTTTGGGTGTGAAAGAAATCGTCATCTGCGGCCACTCGAACTGCGGTGCGATGAAGGCGCTGCTTGCACCAGCCAATTTGCCCGATTTGCCTAATTTAAAAAAATGGCTTTTGTCCGCAGAAACCCATTCAAAATTGAGCGCAGCCCCATCACCTGATGCGGCTGCAAAGTTAAACGCACAGGCACAACTCGAGAATCTAAAATCGTACCCCATTGTGGCCGAAAAATTAAAAACCAATGCCATTCGCCTGCACGCTTGGTTCTACGATATCGGTGCGAGTGAGTTGTTAGAGTTTGATGAAACTCTCGGATCGTTCGTGCGCTTAGGAGAATCTACAAAACTACAGCTAGAAAGTTAGTCGCCGAGTGCTGTGTTACACTTTCTAGCAGCGCGAATACTAAGATTAGTAACTTCTAAAGCGCGTAACGCGCGGTCGAAGTAAAGACTCAAAATATCTAATGCCGGTAGGCCTGTGCGCAGGGAATTAATTAAAGAAATCGCAATATACGTCATATTTTGCGACCCAACGGCATCCGTTCCGCCCAATGTCTGTTTGGCAGACGCTACGATTGAGCGCCTTAACACCCGATGCACTAATCCAGCCAAAACGTCGTCCTCCTCTAACGACGAGGCGTGCCTAGGACTAGGAGCTTCCGACCAACGCGGAGCGGCCAAATCCCCTACCAATCCTAGATACAACCGTCGCCGAAGGTACACTAACCCCGAACTCGGCTGAAAATTCGTATCGACTACGGGCCACTCTCCCCGGCTATCAATCGCATTCAGTGCTTTCGAAACGTTATTCACTGCCGACAGCAAGTCCCCATTATAAAACCCCTCCACTGCAAAACGAGTGTTACGCGCAATCGGCGCCGAAACCAAACCAATCCAACGGGGATCGCTTTCATTTAAAAACCCTGAATTCGCTAAAACGTTCGTAGGCGTATCCACACAGCACGCAATAGGCTCAGCGGGGTAGGCAGGAACAGTCGCCCGCGCCCGCTTAAATAACCAAGACAGTGGCCCCACATCACGCATCGTAAGAAAAAATCCGCCTCGGGCTCCGTGTGTGTCGTTATGCAGCCGATGAAGCAGGTCTGCAATCACATCACTAACGTCGGTATGATGCTGGATACGATGCAACTCTACCGCCGCGTTCCGCATGACGACCAATTGCCCCATCAAAAAACCAAGATCAGCCGCCACAATCAACCGATGCCGCAAATCAATGCCAGGTGTTTTTTTCAATTGTTCTAATAGTCTCGCAAAGATTTCTTGATCGGCCTCAGGCAAATCATAATGCACGCCGCGCCCTTGCAAATCATCGGGCAGTCTACGATCGCCAATAATTTGAACGCTGGGACTCCCTGCACTCGTAGCGCTTGACGATGCCATCCACTGCCCCATGCGCGCACGCGGTGGAACAAGCGCTGGCGGAAGAAAATTCTCCGCATCGCGTGATGGGTGGGCATAATATTGGCGAATAGCCTCAGTGCCGTTAAGAATTTGTGCAGCGGCGCGTTCGGCACGGGCACGGTGGCCATCGTCGGCACGTACGATAGTGGCCATGAACCATGATGCCACTAAAACTAGAAATAGATTTGAAATCCATACACGAATGAAACGGGTCATCATCACTTTAAATCCTTCAAAGGCCTGCGATCTTGAAATTTATAAACTTTTTTTATTTAACACCGGAATAGGTTTGCTGAAAGGGGAATTATCCACTCGAAACACCTTGGGCCAAGGTTTTTTCAGAGCGAGCCCCATGCGCCGAATTAAACGTCTTTCTATCAAAACGCTGGATAAAATCGCACTTTTTGCACAATTCTTCGACACATTCGCCGCGTTTAAACCCCTCCAACATCGCTTCGGCCCGTTTGCTAGAGAGAATCTGACTTAGCGGTTCGTCGAAGACGTTGCCGAGACGCAAAACCGCCTCTTTATCTAAACAACAGGGCACGACCGTACCGTCAGCATGGATGCCTATGTGGTGGCTTAGGGCATGGCAAAATCCAAAGTCTGATCGCATCGGGTCGGCCATGTTAGGCCAACGAAACCGCGTATCGAAGTTGAGGTACAATCGCCCTGTTATTAAAATCGATTTTTTGCGCCGGAGATTTAGATTCAGCGGACCAACCTGCACGTTCAACTGATCGGCAATGGCATTAAAAATGGTCTGCGTCAACGTGTCGTGTGTTAACTCATCGGCACTCGTTGCGGCTTGAGAGCGGTTCCACAAGCGCAAATTGATGTATAAATCAGGACGATTTTTAAGAGCTATTTTCACAAATTCAAAAACCTTAATCAAATAACGATCCAGGCTTTGACCGGGAAAATTATCGATAAAACTCTGCAGCGAGATGTTTACCTGACGGACAATTGGGCTCAATAGGAGTGCGGTCGTCTTTTCGCTTAAAAGCGTGCCGTTGGTGGTGAGGTTGATTGCGGCCCCATGTGAGGCGCATACTTCAATAATTTTTTCTAATTCAGGGTGGCTAAGCGGTTCGCCCATCAGGTGCAAACATACTTCTTCGGTAAGCGGCGCAGCCTGCGCCAAAACCGTCTCGAAGTCGTGAGAGGTCATGATCTGTTTTGACCGTTCCACGACCGGACAAAACGAACACTGTAAATTACACTGATTACTAATTTCGATATAAATACGCGAAAATCGCTTTGTTTTAATCATGATGAGGGGGGGGGGGATTTACGTTATCAGCCAATCACGCTGAACAAACACACCTAAAGCTACCGGTCAGCTCTACTACGTTTCGCGATCGTAAATCTAGTGGTTTACCAACTTCGTTCTTGCCAAGAGGTCGCCAGTCTTTTAACAAAATAGACTATATTCAGGAGTAGCTCAGTCGGTAGAGCTAGCGGCTGTTAACCGCTCGGTCGGGGGTTCGAGTCCCTCCTCCTGAGCCATCTTTCTCAAGGACCAGTCTTCGGACTGGTCCTTTTTATTTTTAATAATCACTAGTTAAACAATTCGCACGCCAAAGAATTGGCGAAATTCGTTTCAATGTCTCAAAGAATCACGATCTAATTCAGTTTTTGCCTGAGGCTTGTCTGACGCTCTCCGAGCAGATGCTCGCCAGCTGATTAGAGTGTTATTCAAATAATATTTAAACCAGAATTTAAATCCCGCTGTCTGGGGAACGTGAGACGCATATTGTGCTTTCACAAGGTTTGAAAATAAATGCTCTCCCCTTAGGTAAAGTTTTTCAAAAACACTGCCTGCGTTCCGCAAGTCCGCAAGTCTATGAATCGAAATGGCCGGTCAACATAATAAATTGACCTAAAAGTTAGGTTATATTACCCTTTATTTAGGTTATGTTACTTTCAGGACTATTCGGAAACGAAACTGCGGAAAAAGTTCTACTGTTTATGGAAAACTACGATTCTGGCTATCCAAGAGGTATTGCCACAACTTTCGATCTTTCCATTAGCCAGGTACAGAATCAGCTGGAACGCTTTGAGCGTGAGGGTATTCTAGTAAGTCGCCTAGTAGGCAGAACTAGACTCTATGAATGGAATCCAAGATACCTTTTTTTGGCTGAATTACGCGCGATGCTCGGAAAGGCTCTGAAGCGTCTTCCTGATTCAATTCAAGAAAAGTATTTCCGTGAACGCATGCGGCCAAGAAGAAAAGGAAAACCCCTACCTTGATTACGTCAAAAACGAGTATCGAAGCAATGGGTGCCATCGTTTGTCAGGCGTTGGGGTTTGCACAAGAGAAGTCACGACACTTCGTTCATCCTAAATCCAAATACTATGTGGAGTTTCCCGGATCAGCGACAATGATTGGTGATGAACCAATCTCAGAATTTGGTGAACGACAAGGCAGCGCCAAAACCTATAAAGAATTTACTGCGCGGCTTCGCAAATAAAATTTTACTCCACAGTGCTTACAGCAGATTAGGCGGCAATACGGACCTACTTGGTATCGAGCGTGAAGTCCTTTCTCGAACAATTGACTGTTCTAATGTTTTGAGGGCTTTTTATTTTTACGTCTGAAAACCAATACCCATCTTTCAAGATGGACGAGTAGTGTTTGGACCTCCGCTGTTTTAGTGGACACAAAATTAAGAAGGCCCACAATATAAAACAGAGGGAGCATTATATATGCAAAGAAGAGTAT
>CAZYPH010000013.1:0-27022 GCA_964649095.1 uncultured Oligoflexia bacterium
AATTGCACAATGGCCGCGCGCGTAATCTGCGATGCGGTTTCACCGGTGCCGTCAGAAAGTATAATAATTTTTAATTCTTTTGGGGGATTGACCGTACCTGTCGTGTTGCTGGTTTGTTGGCTCATGTGTTGCCTATTGTTACCCTCAACTTCAGTCTACGTTTTTTTCTTAAAAAAACTACTAACGAAATCTTCAAGTTCGGTTTCGTTTTTAGGGAGCTCGAACCACTGAATGGGTTTTGGGAAGGTATTAAAGAATGTGCGTTGTTTTTTCACCAATTGTCTTGTCGAGATCACAACGCGCTCGCGGCATTCAGTGATGGTCGTTTTGCCTTTCAAAAACGTAATAACTTCAGCATAACCCACGCTTTGTAGCGACTTTGGAACATTCTCAAGATCAATGTTAAGGTTCTGAATGATGTCCTTTGATTCCGCCACTAAACCCTCCGCAAACATGGCGTTGGTGCGTTGTGTAATGCGTTTTTCGATGTCGAGTTTTGTGCGGTCGATGCCAATGATACTGACATCGAGGTCTAAACGCACGCTAGTGTCTAAGTCTTTGGTGCTTTGTTCTACAGGCAATCCTGTTGTTTCTACAATTTCGATGCCACGCACCACGCGGTAGTAATCGTTCGGGTGGATCTTGGCCGCGTAGTCTGGGTCGAGTGATTGCAAACGTTGGTGGAGTTTTTGATTACGTTCGGTCGGTGGTTCCGATTTGTAGCGCTCGTCTAACTCCTGTCGAAGTTGTGGATTTGTTGGCGGCGCCTTCCAAACACCACATAAAAGGGCTTTTAAATAAAAGCCTGTACCACCCACGATGATGACGGGGCGACGTTCGACTTCTCGTTCGATAATTTTTTTCGCTTGTCGGCAATAGTCTGCGACGTTGTAGGTCTCGTTTGGTGCGAGAAGGTCTAACATGAAGTGGTCAATTATTTGTTGTTCTTCGGTTGATGGCTTGGCTGTGCCTATATTAAGATTTTTATATATTAAAAGAGAGTCGCAGTTAACAATACAAGCCTGATAGCGTTTGGCGAGCTCGAAGGCAAAATCGCTTTTGCCTGAGGCGGTGGGCCCGACTAGGGCCAGTATGGGGTGCTTGGAGTTCATCGTTTAAATAACCCTTCAATTTGGCTCTGAGACAATCGAATACTAGCGGGCCTGCCGTGTGGGCAGTTTAGGCTAGATGGGGTGTTCTCCATCGTTTCTACTAATTTAACGGCCTCGGTTTGTGAAAGTGCCTGGCCCGCGCGTACGCTAGCATGGCAGGCCATGGTAGCTATAAATCGTTCTAATTTAGGGGCAATACGCAGTAGATCTTGTTGAATAAAATCGTCACCTGCGTTGCTTTTAATATCTTCTAAGACGCTGAGGAAGAGCTCTTGTTGCGACGTGTTGTACTCGCTGTTGCTGACAATGTCAGGCACACTGCGAAGTACTAAACTAGTGTCGCCGAAGATCTCGAATTCGAAGCCTAATTTGTTAAAAAATGGCGCGTGGTCTAACGCCAAAGCCAAATCGGTTGGGTTTAGTTTTACGAGTGCTGATACTAAGAGAGTCTGCGGTTTGAGGCCGTCATTCAGAAGACGCGATTTTAGTTTTTCATAATTGATACGTTCGTGAGCCGCGTGCTGGTCGATTAAGACCAGTGCATTGTCATCTTGAAATAGTAAATATGTTTTATTGAGTTGACCGATATAGTGGTACTTAAAGGCGTTCGCAGTGGCTTGAGACTCAGGCCTAGATGACGTGGTTGTAGGTGTTGTTGTCGCTTTGTTTGTAGTTGTGGTCGCACGGCTCTGCCATACGTCAAAATCTTTAGTCTGCAATTGGGTGCGTTGGTTGGTGAGTAGTGGGGCTTGGTACGCTCGCGGTGTGTGTGGTGTGGCTATTGTCGACGCGGGGGCATCGGGTTGCATTCCCAGTGTTAGCGTTGGGGCTGTGTCAAGCGCGGTGCTGGGTTGGGTTGAAGAAGGCAGCGGACTTTCATAGTAGAGTTTGTTTGGGCGACTACCTAGTTCGTTTAAGGCGCCCTGAATCACTTGAAACACCGCTCTAGAATCGTGAAAGCGTACCTCGGATTTGGCAGGATGCACGTTGACGTCGACGAGGGCCGGATCAATCTGAACGCGCAGAAATATTTTTGGAAATTCACCCTCCATCATACGATGGCGTAGACCGGTAACGATAGCTTGGTGCAAAAGTTTGTCGCGTACCATGCGGCCATTCACCGTGACAAAGATATCTTTCGAGGTTGAGGCTCTGCGGTTGCGTTCCAGCCATCCGTCGACCACCAAAGTATCAAATTGGGTGTGGAAGGTTTCGATATGGTCTGAATAGAATTCAGTGTCGTGGTTTGCTGGGGGTTTGAGATCGACAATTTGAGCAAAACGTTCCGTGATGCCACTGCAGCGTTTCAACCACAATGCTCGACGGTCGTCAGAATATAGTTGAAACTCAATATGCGGATACACCAATGCAATGCGTTCAATAAGCTCACGTATGTAGCCACTCTCGGATGATTTTGATCTTAAAAATTTTAGGCGGGCTGGAATATTGTAAAAGAGGTCTTCCACTTTGATTAGTGTGCCGGTTGTCTGTCCATTCAGTGGGCTTGTGCTGTCGCCGGAGCTCTCTTGTAATAACGCCCCGCCTTCTAGGTACACAGCGTGGTGCGAGGTCTGTGTTTTACTCTCTAACGTAAAACGCGAAACGGTCGCAATACTGGGTAGTGCTTCACCACGAAAACCTAAACTACTTAAATTAAAGAGGTCGTCGACAGACTTCAATTTCGATGTCGCATGTCGCATGAGCGCCAGTTTCACCTCGTCGGCCGGAATACCATGACCATCGTCTTGAATTACAATGCTACGACGACCACCGTCATATAACTTAACCTGTATATGTTGACTGCCTGCGTCGATCGAGTTTTCTACAAGTTCTTTTACAACAGAGGCGGGGCGTTCAATGACCTCTCCAGCTGCAATTTTTTCAGCAATATCCGACGGTAAAACCTTTATGGGTGCGCGCATACGAAAGACGATACATCGATTAGAGCCGCTCAGTCTACTTTGGCGGGGGATTTTAAATTTAAATGAAAACTTTCAGGAAAGGCTTTAGCCTTAAGATATGTCGTCTTCGCAAAATCAAAATAATGACCCTAAAAATAATTCTAGTCTCTCGAAAGTGATTACGAACTCTGAAGCTACCGTGGTTCTAAAGGGCGACTCTGAGACGATGCGGGTAGAAAAAGAGGCCGCTCAAAAGTCGCCGGCTAGTTTGATTATCATTCGAGGTCAACCCCAAGGAAAACGTTTTGAACTCGCGGCCACACGAGCGTTTTTGGGGCGAGATGCGTCGGCGGATATTGTTTTAAATGACCCCAATGCCTCACGAAAACATGCTGAGATTTATAAACACGCCGATGGGTATGCGCTGCGTGATAACAAGTCAACCAACGGAACATTTGTAAACGATAAGGCGATTAGCGGAGAGTATATATTAAAAAAAGAGGATATGATTAAGATCGGCAACACGATCTTAAAATATCTGCCAGCGGGCGAGCTTGAGATTTTTTATTTGGGTAGTCTTGAGAGTGCTGCCCATACAGATAGTCTAACTAAGATATATAATAAAGGCTATATAATGGAGGCTCTCGAGGCCGAATTTAAAAGGTCAAAAGCACTACATACCGACTTTGCGATTATTATTTTTGATTTGGATTATTTTAAAAAAATTAACGACAACTATGGTCATGCTGCAGGCGACTTTGTCTTAGAGACCACGGCAAAAATTGTAAAAGAAAAAGCGCTGCCGAAAGAGGCCATTTTTGGGCGTTTTGGCGGTGAAGAGTTTTTGATTCTTCTGCCGCGCCACTCCTTGGATAAGTCGTTAATTGTTGCTGAGAGCATACGTTCTATCATCGAAAAGACGGAGTTCATTTATGATAAAAAACGCCTCCCCGTTACCACAAGTGTGGGTGTTGCTGAAGGGGCGTTAGATGTCGACTCTGCGCAAGTCTTGTTTAAGAACGCAGATAGAGCATTGTATGAGGCCAAGAGTAGAGGCCGTAACCAAGTCTGCAGTTAGTTCGCGGTATTTTGGGCTTTGCCCAAAATACCATTTACAATAAAAAAGGCCCATCTGCTTTTGGTTTGGGGAATCCGCGAGGCCGGGCCTCGCGTGGTACAATGTCATTGTTGTTTAGGTTTAGCCTTGGTCAACAGGGTTAACTGGCGGTGCATTTGCTGGAAGAGCGATCTCGGTATTCTGTTGCTCTACAATACAAAGCGGATAATAGAGGCCGTTTACATCTACGCGGCGGTATGTAGCTTGATTATCGCGGCAATTATTTTCAGACATTGCGACACTGCAGTTTGTAGATTGGTATCGACACTCTACGCTATTTCTAACTGCGACGCGCACGCAACGACTATTGTTTACCCTGCAGCCTTGTTGAGCAAACATACGATCGGACTGTCGCTGACAAGCTTGGATATTCGAGCTATTTCCACATTCAAAAAATAAGGTATTTTGCTGACCGCCTCGTCGGCAAAATGGATACTCGTTACTGTTTTCACTTGTTGTCGCATTAACGCGTTCGTACCCACTCGCGCAGGTGTCATTTGCACCAATGTACCTACAGCGAGATGTCTGAATTTCGACGACGGAAGTATTACTGGCCCGGTCGCGAGTGACAGAGATATTTCTACTCGGTGCACATTGCTGTGAATTGAAAAACTCAAGAGCGATTCTACGACAATTTCTCTCATTGATCCCGCTCTCGCACCGGTAGTGCATGGTGTGGGCTGAGATTGGTTTTGATAAACCAATTAATGCCACTAATAACGTTCCGAAGTAGAACTTCGTTTTAAAAAAAAATGAACCGATATTCTTTCCAAACTTCACGGCCTGCCCCCTATTAAAAATAACTATTTATAAATTTAAATTATTTATGGAAAGATAGGGGAATGAACTCTTAATTCACAATACAGCAAAAATTCCTGTAGTAAGTTCAGATATTTGTAGGCCTCGAAAAGTATAAATATAAAAAATTTAAACAGTACATGAAAAATCTGTTGACGGTACGCCTGCTACAGTTGCCTGTCTCGCAAATACTCCCCCGCCAAAACCTTACCTTCTTCAACCCCAGGTTGATCAAACGGGTTGATGCCCAATAGGTAGCCTGTGATAGCCGTTAGAAGTTCGAGGTCGAATAGTAGGTGGCCGATAGATTCCGGGGTGATTTTTTCGAGTGTAAGTGTAAATGTCGGGCGACCCTGATTTTGTAATACCTGACGTGTTGCTTGAAATTCAGCGGTCATGAGTTGGTGTAAACTGATATTATTTAACGTTGAGAATGACTTGAGTTCCGGCGCAATCGTATTAGTCGCTATCAAATCAATGTCCGGTCTAAGCACTTCAATGAACCCTGTGATTTTGTCCTTGGGCCCATCACGCAGTAATTGCAATACAGAGTGCTGATCGGTGGCACCAACACAAGCCATGGGTGTGCGTCCGAGGCCATTTTTTCCAAGGCTTTCAGCCCAAAGTTGATTAAACCACGCACCCAATGTTTTAAGGCGCTGGGAATACGGCATAAATACTGTAATGGGTTTGTCGCTGTGCGCTACGATTGCATTGGCCAATAATGTAAACTGAGATTGTTTAGGGTTTTGGCCAAATAGTTGTTGGGCTTTTTGTGCGCCTGATAAAAAACGTTCCGGGGCAAAACCAATCAAGTGCATCGGAAATAAGCCGATGGCCGATAACACCGAAAACCGCCCACCTAAAGTTTTCGGTACCGAGAAGGTTGGCACACGCCATTGATTAGCTAACGTGCGTAAGTCACCTACCGTCGGATCGGTACAAAACGCCAAACGATCACGCGCGGCTTTTTCATCAAGCGATTGGCACAGCCAATCGTAAACAATCATAAACACACTGAGCGTTTCAGCCGTAGAACCCGACTTCGTAACCACATACACAAATGTTTCGGCAGGGTTGAGGTCGCGGAGGGTGGTTTGAACGGCATCGGTATCGATGTTGTCGAAAAAGTGGAACTCTAAGTGCCGTGCCGCCGAGCCTTCGTAGCGATGAAACATTCGAATTAGAGCTTCGGTGCCTAAGCTAGAACCGCCAATGCCAATATGAATAAAGTGTTTTATGCCTTTAAAATTGTCCGTCCGCTTTTGTAATTCTTGAACGGTTTCATGCAGCTCTGAAACCAGACTCGAGTTGTTGGGAAGATTATAAAAATGAGATATATCATTTTTCATATCTTCAACAAAACGATCGGTAAGGGCATCAAATTCAGGTGTTAGTGGCTGTAACGGCAGTAGCGGCGAAGTAGTAAGTCTATTCATAATTCTGTAATACGTTATTTACTTAGTAAGTTGTCGGCCAATAACCATGCGCTGGATCTGATTCGTACCTTCAACGATTTGTAAAACTTTAGCTTCACGCATAAAACGTTCGACCATATAGTCTTGCGTATAACCAGCGCCGCCAAAAATCTGTACAGTATCGGTGGTAATTTTCATGGCAGCGTCGCTAGCAAAAAATTTCGCAGTAGCGGCTTCTGTAGAGTACGTCGCGTCGATATCGCGTAGCTGGGCAGCCTGCCAAACCAAGAGTTTAGCGCTCTCTTTTAAGGCAAACATATCGGCCAACATAAATTGAATACCCTGAAACTGGGCAATTGGCTGGCCAAATTGCGTGCGTTCTTTGGCGTAGGCAATGCTGGCGTCAAGGGCGGCACTCGCTAATCCGACCGCGGTCGCTGCAATCGTAATGCGCCCACTATCCAGGGCCGTCATGGCGATTTTAAAGCCACTGTTTTCAGCGCCTACCAAGTGGTCGGCCGGTACAAAGGCATTTTCTAAAACAATCTCGCACGTGTGCGAGGCATTTAGGCCCATTTTTTCTTCTTGTTTGCCAATATGCACACCCTTTGTACTACGATCGATGGCAAAGGCTGAAATGCTTTGGCTAGCTGGGCCTGAGCCGGTCGAAGCGAATACAATAATGACCCCAGTCTCTAACGCGCTGTCGGCTTGAGTAGCCCACAGTTTCGAGCCGTTTAAAACATAACCGCCATCTTTTTTGACGGCTTTAGTCTTTAAACCAGCCGCATCCGAGCCGCTAAAGCTTTCACTTAAACTAAAAGCCCCAATGGCATCACCAGATGCTAAATTTGGTATATATTTTTTCTTTAATGTGTCGCTGCCAAACTGGCTTAAAATCACTTGCGGTAGTCCGCTCACAGCGATGCTGATAGCGTAGGACGTGCTGACGCGAGCAATCTCGCTTAATGCTAAGGCATACTCAAAATAACCTAACCCACTCCCACCATATGCTTCGGCGGTGGGAATGCCTGTTAATCCAAGGGCACCTAGTTTTTTTATAATTTCGGGGCGAAAAATGCCACGACGTTCATCGTCCACAATAGTCGGGTTGATGTGTTCGTAGGCGGCGTCGTGAGCGAGCGTTTGAAGAGCTTTCTGTTCAGGCGATAAAAGTAGCATCACATTTACCCTACAAATTGCCTAGTAGGTCGCGAGCTACCAAGACTTTAAGCATTTCATTGGTACCGGCGCCAATTTCAATCAATTTGGCGTCGCGCATGTAACGTTCGACGGGAAACTCTTTGATATAACCGTAGCCACCTAAAATTTGTATCGCGTCTAAAGCAATTTTAGTGGCCGATCGGGCGGCTACTAATTTTACTTTGGCACCAATCGCACGTGAGGATGATGGGGTCAACGCCCCTTCGTCCCATGCTTTAGCTGCGCCGTAGGTATAGTACTTCGCTGCTTCGTATTCTGCCTGCGCGTCGGCTAGCATGCTTTGAATCATTTGCATGTCGGCGATTGGTTTGCCGAACTGTTTACGTTCGGTAGCATAACGCAGCGCTACCTCGATCGAGGCACGTGCGATGCCCAAACTAATGCCTGAAATTGTAATACGTTCGAAATCTAAATTTTTCAGCATGTGCGAAACAGAGTCACCCTCGCGGTCGACTAAGTTGGCTAACGGCACTTCGCAATTATCGAAAATCAATTCACCTGTGGGTGAGCCCCGCATGCCCATCTTTTTTAATTTTTTCCCCATACGGAAGCCCTTAAAAGATTTCTCAACAATAAATGTTGAGATGTCTTTTTTGCCGTCACCAGTGCGAGCGTACACGTAAAACAAATCACCGACGACGGCGTTCGTTATAAACATTTTGGTGCCATTTAAAACATAATGATCGCCGCGTTTTTCAGCACGTGTGCGCATTGATAACGCATCAGAGCCGGCTTCGGGCTCTGTCATACCCATGCCGCCTAAATGTTCACCTGTAATAAGTTTAGGTAAATATTTTTGCTTTTGTTCAGCTGAGGCATTCGAGTGCAGGTTGTTCACCGTCAAATACGTATGCGCCAAAACGGAAAGCGCGGTGGCCGCATCTACAGCACCAAGTTCTTCCATCGCTATGGTTGCGGCTACACAGCCAAGACCAGCGCCGCCAAGATCTTCGTGTACGGTAAGGCCAAGTAGCCCAAGTTCTGCCATGTCACGGTATAGGGCGCGATCAAAAGACTCTTCTTCATCGCGAGCCTCAACCGTTGGGGCCAATTTTATTTGTGCGAAATCACGAACCGATTTTTGTAATAACTTTTCTTCTTCAGTAAAAAACCACATGAAGCGAGCTTAAGCTTTCGAGGCAATCGTTGCCTAGTCTTAATTTTATCTCTGAGCTCAAGTACTTTGCTTGCGGTAGTCGTGATTCTAGTGGTATTTTTAAGCGTAAGATCCCATAGGGCACAGGGGGCGTTGTCGTGCATTTTTCATCACAAAATTTTTCACCAAATTCTAACTCCAATCTGCATAACGCTGTGCATCTTTTTTTTAATTATTGGGAATACAAGCCCCAACAATTTGAGAGCAAACTGCAAGAGCTTGTACGTGCCGATATTGGTGCAGTGGCGGTGTTTGTGCCATGGGCCCAGGTGGAGACCGATATCCACCACTTGTTAAAACGGTTTTTAAAGAGCGCGTATGCCGCACGCATCAAAGTGCGTTTATTTGTTATGCCAGAACTTGGGGTGAGTTATCCGAATGCTGGTGTTCCGAAAGATGTTTTGTTGCGTACAAATCAACTAGCAACCGATCGTTTGGGGCAAGTGATTTATAATCATGTGGCACCCAACATTTTTGCGATGCCGAGTTTTGCATCGACCGAAGTGTTAAAACGTTTTGGCAGTTTTTTAATAAAAGTGGGCTCTATTTTAGCTGAAGTGTTTCACGAAGTTTCAACCCATGATTTTTGCGAAGTTGTCGTGAGTAATTCGTTTTTTAATTATTATCGCAATCATGGTTTGAAGTGGATGGAGCATGGCGACTACTCTGCCGTTCAAGTGATGGCGTTTCGTGATTTTTTAGAGCGTGAGTACCCCACAAATGCCAACACAGCGGATGTTGAGCATTTTAAAATGCAGCTTTACGAAACCTATAATCGCCACCGATTTAGTTCTCATGTAGAGTCGCTGCTGCGCGAAAAGACAGAGATGGTTTTTAATCGCAAGCACTCTAGTGTGCGCGGAGAGCAGTGTGATGTTTCTCATCCAGAGTGTGATCCGGCGTCGACGTACAATAGTATTTTGACAGAAGTATTAAATCTCAAACCTAGTTTGCCGCGTTTTTACGCGTCGATTGTCGAGAGCGCCTATCGCGATGAAAAAATTTTTCTTAGTAGCGGCGGTGTGTTTCGGCGATTCTCTGATCAGGAAAAAAATTTTTTGATGTTAGCCGCCTTGGTGCATTCGGGATCGTTATTGATCGTGCACGAAGATTTTTTGCGTACGTCGCTTTTATTCCAAAGAAAACTACAATCCGTAGTGCAATTTTTGGGTGCTAACGGCATGCACAAACAGCGTGAGGTCGCCTACATTGCAGCTTCTAAATTTGCGATGGAAGAAAAGGCCTTTACCACTCTTACAGCTTTGGCGCCTGATGTGGTTACTGTATCAACCTTTCAACAAGCGATGCGCGATGTATTAGGTGCGGCCCGCTTGAAGGGTGAGCGTTTGGTGTTTATTGATCCGAAAACGATTGTACGTACCCAAGAGCTGCATCAGGCTTTGCAATGGGCCCAGCAAGGTAAAGTCGTAGCATTGCCGGCGCCATTAACGACTAGTGTTGCCAACTATCCCAAAGAAGTGCAGGTAGCCTTACAAAAATTTAAAAAACAAAAGACGGCCTTAAAATTAAATTTAGGCACCAGCTATGAAGTGATTGATCATGAGTTGGGGCAGTTGGTGATTTATGATCCACAAATTTTTTGGTCGTCACTGGATAAAACCGATCACGAGATGCACGGCATCCGCCAATTCATACAGGCGTTGTTAGGGTTGGCAGAAGTTAAACCGGTGTGCTCGGTGAGTGATCCACGTGTGCAGGTTGTGAGTTTTTTGCAAGAGAGCAATGCACAGTCGCGTGTGTTGTTTTTGATGAATCCGCATCCGCTAGAAATTGATGCCAAACTTTCGTTTCATAATACCGTTGCCCTGGCATCGTTGCCCAGTGCTGGCAGTAGCGGCATGACCCCGGTTCTAGGCACAACGTTTGATGTCAAAGTTCCAGCGTTGGGTGTGTTGTCAGTGCAAATGGCCGAACCAAGTCAATCCGAGATCGGGGTAGAAGAACGTGCAACACGTATCCGACAAAGAGAGGTTACGCAGTGGACGTAAAACATGATTGGAAAATTTTAAACGAGGTTTTATTTCAAGTACACCAACACACGCCACTAGCGGGCTCTGTTGATGAAAGCGGTGGGGTGTCGTCGTGTTTGTTTTTGATCAGTCAAAATAATCTCGTAATTGATGGCGTTGTTTCGAATGGTAGGGCCTTCAATGCTGAAGATGTCGGTATGCATTTGCAGTCGAATCTTAAGAAAGATAAGTACGATGATTTAGCGCACAAGTATCAGGTAGATCAGACCGTAATTGTTCAAAAGGGTGTCATTGATCAGTACTTGGGTGAGGCGTCGATGTTGGGTACGAATTACTTCCAGCAGCTTCAGTTGTTGCGTACCAAGTTGTTGTCACAAATGGGTAAACGCCGGGGCGAGTTTATTGTTTCAAAGCGCCACTTTTTGATTGAATTGTTTACGTCGAGTTTACGTCGGCTTTTACCAAAAAAGTTTAACGTATTGGTGTTGTTAGATACCCGTTCGCGCCTGTCACCTAGTACGCACCCAGGTGAATTAAAAACGCTCTTGATGGTTTTTAACAATGGTGATTTGGAGCAGTTTTTTGAACCAGATTTTTCATCGTTGAATGAAAGCCGCGTGCGCAACTGGCGTCAGGAGTTTAAGGCGGTCGGTGACTATCTTGAAAATCGCTATATTTTGCCGTGTTACGCTCTGTTTATGTACGAGGAAGATTTTAAAGACTTATTAAAAGATCCGCCGATAGAGCCGGTTAATACTGAAAAACGCCCAAATCTTAGACAGTCTAGCCGCAGAGGGCTTGTCCGTCAGAAAGTACGGCGTGTTTGGGAGCACGTGCGCCAGAATCAAGCCCAAGTGTACCCAAAATCGCCCTTAGTAGCCTCTTGGTTTTGGATGCAGTCGTTGACCCCGACCATGTTTCGACGTGCTTCGCGTCCGCCGGTGTGATAAATTCCACCGGTATGCATACTTTGAATCCGTTAGGTTCTGATCCGAAATCCCATTCCGATGTCGCTGTTTTTACGACAGATATTGAGAAGGTCACTGTAGCGCCCATTTCTGAAAAAAAACGTGCCCTGACTTCGATGCGTGTGGCCGATCTGATTGAAGAGTTTCAGCGTATTGGGTTGCCAGAAAAAAAATCAAAGTACCACGCAAAACAAGTGTTTCAGTGGGTGTACCAACGCAAGGTGACGAGTTTTGACGACATGACCGATCTTTCAAAAGTGCTGCGTCAGCATTTGAAAGACCATTTTGAATTACATCGCCCACTGCGGGTCGAGCAGCAGCGATCGATGGACGGCACGCAGAAATTTTTATGGAAGCTAGCTGACGGTCAGACCATTGAAAGTGTTCTGATTCCTGCCGAAGACCGCATGACGATTTGTATCAGCTCGCAAGTGGGCTGTGCGATGGGGTGCAAGTTTTGTTTAACGGGCACGATGGGTTTAATTCGTAATCTTGAAGTGCATGAAATTGTCGATCAAGTTTTAGATCTATCGCGTGATGCTAATATAACAAATATTGTATATATGGGCATGGGTGAGCCACTACACAATCTCGAAAATGTGGCCCGCTCGGTAGAAATTCTTTTGAATCAAGATGGTCTCAATTTTTCGAAAAGAAAAATTACGATTTCAACCTCGGGCCTTGTGCAACAGATTCGTAAAATGAATGAACGTTTAATTGGACCCAATCGCGTGAATTTGGCGATTTCATTAAATGGTTCTTTCGATGAGCAACGTGAGTCGGTGATGCCTATTAACAAGGCCTTCAATCTAGAAAAATTAATGGCGGCGTGTGCTGATTTTGAGCTTGAACCGCATCGACGCATTACGTTTGAATACGTCGTTTTAAAAGACGTCAACGACACGATAGACGACGCCAAGCGCGTCATACGGTTGTTAAAAGATATTCCGTCTAAGGTAAATTTGATTCCTTACAATCCGCATCATGGCAGCCCTTACCAACGGCCTGATGATGATCGTGTTGAAGAGTTGCACCAATACTTTCTATCGCACAACGTATCGGCCATGATTCGGCATTCCCGTGGGCGTGATATTTTAGCCGCATGTGGGCAGTTAAAAAGCAAAGATGACGCCGCTCAGTAGGCATGACCTTGACGTGATTGGCGCGACTCAAATGCCGCTTTGAGCGCGTTGAGCGGGGTAAATCGGTCTGACGCCCAATGTGGCGCAACTAATTCATCGGGGTGCGACGACAGTGCGTGTGTGCGTTCCACGTGAATGTCAGGTGACAGGTGCTCTAAAAAAGCTATAGCGATTTCGTTATATTCATTGATGGAATACGTGTGGAAAGGCGCTACAGCATAACGAGTGGCTAACACGGTATCTTTTAAAATCATGAGCTGGTGGATTTTGACGCCGTGTACTCCGAGATCATTTAATCGTTTTGCAGCATCAATAGCGGTTTCTACCGTGTCGCCAGGGGCGCCGAACATGAGATGCACAGCGACGTTGATATTTTTAAATTTTAAAGCACGTTGCACGCCGTCAATCCCCTCTGCTGCCGTATGCCCGCGGTCGTAAAATATCAAAGCGTCTTCGCGGAACGATTGCAGCCCCAACTCTAAACTAATCAAACGATTGGGGTGACCATAGCTGTCGATAAGCGCCAGAGCTTCATTGGGAATACAGTCCGGACGTGTACCAATACACAAACCAACAATATCGGGGTAATTTAGTGCAGCGTCATACACTTGTTGCAGATACGCCAACGGCCCATAAGTATTCGTGAACGATTGAAAATAAGCTAAAAACTTGTGTGCACGAAAGCGGGCCTTTATGCCCGGGATACTAGCCGCAATTTGATCTTGAATAGAAGAGAACGCACGTTCGGCCGAGAAGAAGCTAGACGACCCACGTTCGTCACAAAACGCACAGCCCTTATCGCCTCGCGTGCCATCTCGAGTTGGGCAGGTAAACCCCGCAGAGACGGTAACCTTGTAAACTTTTTCGCCAAAACGTTGGGTCAAAAAATCGTTGAAGCTATACCAGTAACCGTTTTTCTTAAATTTATCGTGATAAGGAGTGTGCATAGTTTAAAATTCCAGTACGCACTCCTCGTACCACATCTTGGAGCCTGCAGGGGTAGTGAATTTCACGACCTTCGACAACTTGTTGGCAATCGTTTCGAGCTAACCGCATAAAATCAGGTCGATAATCGTAAAATAGGGCTTCGATATAAGCCTGCGCACCCACTAAATTTTTTCTATTTAGGGCCAAGTTGCGGGCATAAACACCGTTTGAGACTTTTATGGCGTGGTGGTCGGTCGACGATGTGCGCACCGGTACATGGGCTTCAGCCGCAATACCGTGTACGACAGCAGAAGTTAAGCGCATCGAACGATCAAATCGGGTTAGATTCAGTGCGGTTTGAATAGCCTCAAACCGCTGTTCGCGAGTGGAGACTTCACCGGGCATAAGATTGCCCGATACAAATCCACGTACTTGTTGCAACGAATCTTGGAGCCTTGAGCTGGCAGAGTCAAAATGCAAAACAATAGTGATATCGGGGCGGGTAGTTGTGATCAGGCGAGCGCGTTCCATTAAATCGTTTCGAAAAATGAAATAATAATTGCGGCGACCTTCTTGATAGAACTGCTGTAGGCTTGGGGCCTGAAGTAATCGATCGCCTGACAGTCTGCGTAGCAGCGTGTCGAACCAAGGCGCGTCGGTAGATTCGGCCATCTCGATATGCGCGTACGGGCGTAGATCGAACGTATGGTAGTCGTCTGAAGAAACTGGGAGCTCGGCTTCGTGGGTAAGGCTCACAATGGCGCCTAGGGCTGTGAGTTCGGTTTTTAATAAAAGGCACGTCCACAATGCAAGCGTGCCTTCAGATACGTAGTGTTGGCCATGGCGCAGATATTTGCCTGTGCGTCGATCCCACTCGGCACCACCCATATGGCCCGGATCTAAAACAATACGCATATTCTGTAAGGCGCCGGATCGGTGTGTCGGTAGGGTGAAGTTGAGTGCAGTACTGGGCAATACCGTTGGTAGGGATGCTTCGGTAGTTAGAGGGACAAAAAAATCTAAGATTTGTTTTTGATCGCGGTCTCTATAAATTTTTAAAGTTTGATTTTCTATCCGCATGTACGGCGCCAACAACCGCGCCGGATCAATAGTACGTAAAGCCATTTCAAGTTGGGTTTGCGAAACCTGATCGTGAAATGGGCGCAGGCGACTGTCGTAGTCTGTTTGATCAAGTTGGCCGATGGCCGATAAAAAACTTTGTAAATTATCGTACCGTTCAAGTGGCGCTGTTTGGCCTTCAACGCCAAAACAAACGCAAAGTAGCAAAAAAAAGGTCGGGAATAATACTGCCGTTTGACTGCGGATTATTCTATGCATTGCACCAATCAATTAATCTAATACTAAGGTTGCACAGCTTTCTTTTTTCTTGGCAACGACTTCGATTGCCTGTTGGCCGTGGTAGTTTTGCTCGCGGTTCTGTTGGCTTCAATACTTTGTTGTAGCGCCACAGTAGCGTTGCCTACTCTAGTAAGATGGCCTTTGATTTGGGTGAGTTCAAAATTTAATTTTTTATTTTCGGTCTCTAGTGCGGTGATTTTTTTCTGCGCATCGGCAACTTTAGTGTCGAGGTCAATAATCTTATTCTGCATCTCCGTATCGGCTTTACAGGCACTAATAAAAGCCATGAGTATTACGACAATATATAGACGAAGTTTAATATATTTTTGCATAATCGACCGTCAAAACATGAACCGTTTACTGCCAATGTTGGTAAGTATGGCGACACCGATAATTGAAGTGATCAAACTAGAGCCACCATAACTCATAAAGGGTAGAGGTACTCCAACGATTGGTAGAATGCCACTGACCATTCCAATGTTTACAAACATGTGCCAAAAGAAAATACAAATAATTCCGAGTGCCAACAGCGTTCCAAATTTGTCATGCGACACATAGGCGATGTTGAGTGCTGAAAGAAAAAATAACGTATACAGCGCTAATAATACGACAGCACCTAAGAAGCCGTGTTCTTCACTAAAGACCGAAAATATAAAGTCAGTATGGTGTTCTGGTAAAAAATTTAATTGCGATTGCGTGCCCTTCTTAAAACCCTTGCCTAGAAACTGCCCACTTCCGACAGCGATCATTGATTGGATGCTGTTATAACCTGAGCCCTTCGGGTCTGACATGGGGTCGACAAACGAAATAATACGCTGCCGTTGGTAGGTTTTTAGACCGTATTTATAGATCAGCGGCGCCGATACCACACAGAATGTCAGGATAATCGCGAGCGTGCGTTTATCAATTTTTATGAACAACATCATCGAGCCAAAGGTAGCTAGAATAATCATCGCCGTGCCGAGGTCGGGCTGTAACATAATGAGCCCTACAGGCACTAATACCATCATCAACGGTAACCACAGATCACGCAAACGGTAGCCGCCCACATGTCGTTCGTTTTCAAAGTATTTTGCCATCGCTAAAACAACCGAGATTTTCATAAACTCGGATGGTTGAATATAAAATCCGCCAAACCCTACCCAGCGGCGTGCACCCAGAGTTTGTTTACCGACCAACAATACCGCTACTAACAATGCCAAGTTTGCGAAATATACGATGTAAGCGGCACGCGATAAAATTTTATAGTGCAACAATAACAACGCGACAGCCATGGCAGTGCCCACGCCTAACCAAATCAACTGGCTCTGCCAGTACCGCAAGCCGCGACCAACAAATTCGTTAAATGTCGCGGAATAGAGATTTAAAACTCCCATCGAGAAAATCAGCAGCGAAATTAGAATTAGTGACCAATCAAATTTTTTTAACTGTTCTTCATCCATTTAATTATCACCTGTTTCTCGGGGTTAATCGTTAGAGCTGTCGTCAGCATCATCAGGGTTTTTCAGTGGCTCAGGGCCTAACCCCTCAGGAATATCATTGGTACGAACGATGCTTTCTTCATCTGGTATCGGTAACGGACGACTAGGCGCTTTGCCGCCATTAGCCTTTATCGATTTAATGGCAGCCTCGCTGTAACGCTCTGGCATTGATTTCGCTAAAAATGTTTTGATTACTTCGATCGCAATAGGTGCTGCACTGGTGTTACCGTGGCAGGCGTGCTCGGCCACAACAGCAACGGCAATTTTTGGATCATCGGGTGGGGCATACGCCGCAAACAACGCGTTATCGCGAATATTAAAGGGCATTGCTTCACACTTGATTCGGATTTTATCAGAACTCAAACGCACGACTTGTGTCGTGCCTGTTTTACCCGCAAGATCAATGCCCGGTATACGAACACTGTACGTCGTACCGCCGGGTTCGTTTACAACCGCGTGTAAGCCGTCGCGAACAATTTGTAGCGTCCTTTCGCTAATGTGTACTTGCGAGATTAATTCAGGCTGAAATTCTTTCAGAATTTTACCGTCAGGAGACTCAATATATTTAACAATAAAAGGCTTCCACAGTAGTCCACCGTTAGCTATCGCTGCGTACGCGTTGGCGAGTTGTAGGGGAGTTGTTAGAACATAACTTTGTCCGATGGCGCACGACAACGTTTCGCCTGCAATCCATTCTTGGCCGAAACGCTTTTTCTTCCACGCTTCGGTAGGCATAAGGCCTGTGGCCTCGTGGGCTAAGTTGATGCCTGTGCGCGTTCCTAAACCTAACATCTTGGCGTACTTGGCCAACGTATCTATGCCGAGTCGCTGACCGAGTCGATAAAAGTAAACGTCACACGACTCTTTAAGTGCCTTGTGCACGTTGACGTTACCGTGGCCACCACGCTTCCAACAACGATAGGCGCGGTTACCCATTTGCATTTGCCCCGAGCAGTTTACCGTGGTGTGCTCATCGACCAGTTTTTCTTCGAGGCCCGCGATGGCAGTAATGGCCTTAAATGTGGATCCAGGACTGTAATGGTCTTGAATTGTCTTATCGCGTAGTGGTTTGTATTCGTTGCTATTGAGTTCTTTCCAAATTTTTGAAGTCACGCCGCGGGCAAACACTGTGGGGTCAAAACTTGGTTGGCTTAGAGCCGCCAATACTTCACCCGTTTTTGGGTTCAACGCAATGACTGCCGCAATTTGTTTATTGCCGTAGATGCGGTCTAGCGAAGCTTTTGCCGCTAATTGTAAATCTTGATCAATCGTTAACACTAAGTTTTTACCGGGCACACCGGGCTTTGGTTTGAGTTCTTTGGCGATACTCTTTCGACCGCGTTTTCGACGACCGAAGGCATCGACTTCAATATATTCTTCGCCATCAATGCCACGTAAGTCATTTTCAAGGCGGGCTTCTAGACCAGACTTTCCAATCACATCGCCTGTTTTATAGGGCACTTCAGTAGTTTGATGTTTGTTGAGTTTCGGTAGTTCGTGTTGGTTAACTTCGCTGATGTAACCAACCAAGTGGGCTGCGAGTTCTCCGTAGATATTGGTCCGTTTAATTTCCATCTGAACACTAATACCTGGAAGGTCTAATTTGTGGGCCTCGATGAGTGCGACTTCTTCAGAAGTCAGATCATGTTTTGCTTTGATCGGCAAAAACGCAGGCTGGCCTTTTGCTTTTTGAAGAGTTTCTAAAAGACTATCAGGGGCTATTTTTAAGATGCGTGCGAGCCGCTCGACTATGTTGCGCCAATTTTTGTCGGCGTACAATTCTTGAGGTGTGATTTCTAAATCAAATGCTGGGCGATTATCAACGAGGAGCTTTTTATTGCGGTCAAAGATCATTCCACGAGGGGTAGCAATTCTTACTTTTTTAATGCGGTTTTCTTCAGAGTACTGCTTAAAGCGATCGCCATTTAAGATCTGTAAATACCAGAGCCGTGCCAATAAAATAGTAATGGCAAGAAATAGAGCAATATACAGATAGCGGAATCGCAGCTGGTATTCGCGTATTTGTTCGTCTTGACCTAAAAATGACACGAGCCGTTACCCCTATGTTGTTTCGAAATCATTTTCACCAATCTCAGCCAGTTCATCTTTGTGTGTGTAGTGATCTAGTTCTTTAAAAATGCCAAAAAATAACGGTGTCAGTAGTGCTTGAGCTAAAACACCTGGAATTAAGTAAATTAGAAAATTATCAAATAAAACACGCAACGGTTGAGAGCCTTCGAACCAAGTCAGAATCAGGAAACCTGTTTTTTTTAATAGCGTCAAAAACGCAACCATCGACATGCTTGATAAAAAATTGGGTGAGGCGACGGCGCGACTTAAAATTTTAGAAATCAAAAACAGATATAAATAAACGGTCATCGCAAAATGACTGGCCGCAGAGGAATGGTTTTTTAAAATTAAACCAGCAATAATAGCAAAAATTCCACCTTCGATAATGGTGCGTCGGAAGCCGAAATAGACCACAATTAATAGAATCAAATCAGGCTTGAAATACTCAATCGGGTGGTAACTAAATAAAGTAGATTGAAATGACACCGCAATCAGAAGAAGCAGAGCAAAAAATACAGTGTTTAAATATTTCAAGTACGTACGTTGCATGCGTTTATTTTGTAGTTGGTGTTACGGTTTTTGTATTTTGAGTGTTCGTTTGGGTGTTTGGGGGTGTTGGGGTCATTTCATCTAAAACGTTAGGGTCGCGACGGAGAATGACTAAAACCTCTTCTAGTTTCGTAAAGTCAACGCTCGGTTTTACTTCGATATCTTGAGTTACCCCAAAACTTTTTTTGTTTACGTTGGAGACGGTGCCCAGCATAAGGCCCTTCGGATAGATGGCATCTAACCCCGACGAAATGACGACGTCGCCGGGTTCAATGTCATCGGTGCGCATGGCGTAACGTAAAATACAGGTGTCATCGGTTGCGCCCTCTATGATGCCCTTAGCACGCGTTCTTTGCACAATCGCATCGACACTAGAGAGGTTGTCGAGAATCGTAATAACGTCGGCGAATTTTTCCGTCGAGCGCAACACGCGGCCAATAATACCTTCGTGTGTTACTACAGCCATTCCTCGTACAATGCCGTCTGATAAGCCTTTGTTAATACGAATCGATCGAAACTCTGTCGTAGCATCACGCGCGATGACTTGAGCGGTAACTTGTTTTTCTGGAATTTTTTCTTGAAACTGCAAAAGGGCACGTAGTCGCTTATTCTCGGCCTCTACTTCTTTAAAAGCGTAGAGTGAGTTTAGTAACTTTCGATTTTCTTCATAGAGATTTAAATAATCGCGTCTAGTATGAATTAAAAAGACGTAGTTCTGTAACGCGCGTGCGCTGTGGTCGATAGTGTAACTAATTATGGTTTGAATTGGTGATGTGATCGCAACAATCACACGGTCGAGAAAATTAAATGAGGCCTGCTCACGTTCCGCTTTGTTGCTCGTATTTAGCGACAAAATTGGAATGAAAAATAACAAAGCTAACATGCAATAAAATCGATATTCACGAATAAATTTAAGCATAATTTTTGGATCTTAAGCGAAGTTGGCTACGTAAGACTGCTTTATTTATTCGAAGCCTTTTACCCAGCGGAGTCAAGAACTTAACTGAATTATCGGGAAGGCTGTTGTTGAAGTAAACTGTTTGGCTATAGTAGAATTCAGCAGAAAACTTTAAATCGAAACTAAAGGTGGAATTAAATGTTAGATGGAATGCGAAAATATCTTGGGCCCGCAGTGGTCGGTGTTTTAGGGGGCGCTCTTGTTTTAGTGTTTGTTGTTACGGGGGTGTTTTCTCCGTCAACCGGTGGGCGAGGGGCCGGTGGTCGTGATGCTGTCGCCACTGTGAATGGCACGCGCATTGAAGCCAATCAATTTTTGCGCGAGTACAATGCACGCATTCAATATTTTCAAGAAATGATGAAGGGTGCCAAAATTGATAACAACATGTTGAAGCAACTAGGTATCGCGCAACAAATCATCGATGACTTAGTGCGTAAACAGCTAGTGTTACAAGAGGCTAAACGATTGGGGCTCATTGTTTCTGATATCGAAGTGCGTGACCGTGTGCAGACGCTGCCGATGTTTCAAAAGAATCAAAAATTTGATGCGGCCACCTACAATGGTTTGTTGAGTAGTAATGGTTTAGACGCTGGTAAGTTCGAAGACATGATTCGCGAAGAAATTCTGAGTCAACAAGTGTTAGATAGAATTCGTTCGCGTGCCTTAGTTAGTGACCTAGAGGTGGAGCGTGAGTATTTGGGGTTACAAGACCAGCGTCAGGTTCAATACGTTTATTTTGGGCCTGAGTTTGTAAAAACGTTCGCACGAGTATCGGATGCTGAGATCGACAAAAAACTTTCATCGGAATTGGAAAAAGTAAAAGAACACTACGAAATGACAAAGTTTGTGTACGCAAAAAAAGTCGATGCCAAGAAAGTAAAAAAATCGGATGCCACACCACCGCCGGAGTATGAAGCTTTTGAAACCGTAAAACGGAAAGTAGCTGCCGATTTGTTACAACAAAATACAGCAGACAAGGCTTTAGTCGAGGCGCGTAAAGCTGTTGAAAAATTCTATAGTGGTGTGAAGGCCGAGCCGACGCAGTGGGCTGCGTTGGCTAAAACAGCCGGTTATAGTGTAAAAACTTCTGAAAAATTTAGCGCGCAAGGTGTCAGTGCCGTGGAGTTAGCGCCGTTTAGTGATTTGGTGGACGATGCCTTCCGCACGGAAAACGCGCCCCTTGCGAATCAAGTAAAACTCTACGAGTCGCGTGGCAGTTTTGTGGTGGCGGGTTTTGTATCAGCTTCAAAGGGCGATTTGACTGGTTTAAACGAAACCGAAAAGAAAAAACTTTCTCAAGAAATTTTAAAACGTAAAGAGCGTTTAGTGTTTGAGCAGTGGATGGACGCGCTTAAGAAAAAGGCAAAAATCGTGATTAAACAAGACGTGTTGAAAGCGCTTGATGTTTAAACGCGTTTAGATTTTTTGATTGAAGGCCGAGTAAAAGCATTAGCAAATTTTACTCGGCCTTTGATTTTGTGACGCACATCGTAAAGAGTTCCTGAAACCAGAGGGGCATTCTACTATGTGGTTACTACTCCAGCGCGTTTCTTTGATTTTAGTTTTTGTTTTTTGTAGTTCTGCATTTTCAAGCCCATTTCCAAGATCGCCACGTCGATCGTCGTACCAACCATTAATTAATTATCGTTATTTCATTGTCGAACCCACAACCCCCGAAACGGCGCGTGCCGAGCGGCCTCTGGTGTTAGACGCTCAGACTGCACTGCCGGCTGTTTACTTAAGCCCGCCGCCGTTTTTTCTGCGCGATCGTGTGGCGCGTGAGGTGCTTAATCACCTGAATGGTCTGGTTTTAAATGAGCCCACCGATCACACGCTGATCGAAGCACGCCACATAATAGTGCGCATGCGTGACTCTACGAATATCTCACGCCTACAGGCTTGGGTGCGTGCGCAGGGGGCCTCGTTTCGGTTAGTAGGTCTGCAGCACGTGCAATCGGTCGTGCGTCAACATGTTACGTTGATAGAAGAGTATAATACGCTCTTTAGAAGTGGTGAGGCCCCCGAACGCCTAAGCCTATTACGTGCCCACATGCCCATAATATTAAGCCGTCTTGAAGAGGTGCTGTCGTATTATATCTATTTTTTAGAATGTTTAGATCAGGCGCGGGTCGACGACGCTTTGAGCCGTTGGTCTCAGGGAGAACGATTTATTCCGCAGGTTGTCGGTGCGCGTGCCATGGAGCCAGAGGGGTATTTGACGACGCTGTTAACGCCGATTGCGAATGGTATTGCTAGGGGCCAACCGGAGCTCGAGTTTTTTCGAACGGCTCGTGATGCCATGGGCGCCGTTGGGCGTTTGTTGGCCCGCAATGTAGGTTACATCGGCAGCGAAAACGCTTTGCCCGAGTCGGCGTTACACCAGGCCGAACAGATTGTGGTGCGCTTTTGGTTTAGTGCCGGTGAATTGGGGGCGCGGTATGCCGCCCATGCCTTTCCGGTAGCGCTCGAACATATGTTTGAGTACGTACTGACCGAACCCAATCTTATTTCACAGACCGAGGCCGTACGTCATGCCTCGTACGTGCGCCACTTGGCGTTGTTGATAGCCCATACCAACTCTATGGTCGCCGACCGGTTATTCGAACGTGTACGTGACCTGGCGCGCACACCAGCTGGGTTACGACGTGCGCGTCGTTTGTTTTTGCAGCTCATAAAACCACTGAGTCCCGATGAACTGCCTCAGTTGAAGTGGGCGGCCTGGGGTGGTGAATATTCTTTGGAGACTTTAAACCGAGCGAATCTACCCATGGGCACGCCGTGGAGCGAACGCGCCGACTTGCCTGCTGTAGGTGATTATCGCATTCAACCCCCTGAAGGAACGCCGCAAATGGCTGCGGTACCCGACGGAGTAGGTTTACAGTCTATTTTGGATGGTGCGTTATTTGAGCGACGTGTGTTGGAGTTGATAGATATTATGACAGCCGAAGGCGGGCCTCTGGAGGGGCTACACGACCGTCGTATGCGGTTTGAATACGCTGCGGCGATGGATAATCTTATACGACGTTTATCTTTTTCAACACCCGTCGAAATTGCGGCACAGGAGCCACGATGGGCCGCGATTCGTAGAGTCGTAGAGCCTGCATTAAATGGATTAACCGGGAGTATCTGTAACGATGCTCTGACTGGTCGTGGTCGGTCGCTCCGGTAGGTGTTGCGCCGTGAGGCTAGTGGGGTGGTTGTATAATCCGGCGCTAGGGCCGCAATAGATCACTTCGCCACCGTGAATGCCGCCACCAGGCCCCATGTCTACGACCCAGTCGGCATTGGCAATGACATCGACGTTGTGTTCAACCACGATGACCGTATTTTTGCGATCGACCAAATCATGTAGTACTTGCAGTAACTTTTTGACGTCGTCGATGTGAAGGCCGGTCGTGGGTTCGTCAAAAATATAAAGCACACCTGTACGCGCGCCGTCGTTTAGAATACCGGCAATTTTTAGGCGCTGCGATTCACCGCCTGATAGTGTGCCGGCACTTTGGCCCAACTCTAAATACCCTAAACCCACGTTACGCAGAATTTGTAGTTTCGATGTGATGCGAGGGTATTCTCGAAACAACTCTAAAGACTCTTCGACGGTAGTGTGTAAAATCTGGTCAATGTTTTTAGATTTGAATTCAACTTCGAGAACTTTTTTGGTGAATTTTTTTCCGTCACAGGTTTCGCAGGGGAGTTTTAAATCCGACATAAAATGCATATCTAACGTAATCTCGCCTTCGCCTTTACAGTTCGGGCATCGGCCGCCGTCAACGTTAAATGAAAAATGTTTAGGTGTGAGATTGCGCCGAATTGCCGCACCTTGATTGGCCATAATCGTGCGGATGTCGTCGTAGATTTTAAGATACGTAGCAGCATTTGAACGCCCACTGCGGCTAATGGGTTTTTGGTCTAACAATACAACGTCACGTAAGTAGTCGGCTCCGTAGAGCCGGTTGAAGCGACCGACTTCAATGTTTTCACGGTGAAGCAGTCTATGTAGTGCTGCATATAGTGTTTTATGTATGAGAGTTGTTTTGCCGCTGCCAGAAAGGCCTGATACGGCAATCAGTGTGTTTAGCGGAAAGGTTGCGGTGACGTCTTTCAGATTATGTTCACAAGCGCCTTCAATTTTTATGACACGATCGTTCGGTTCACGAAACTTTTTCGGCAGTTCAATAAGGGCGGAACGATTCAGGTACTTTGCCGTCAGGCATTTATCATCGGATAGTATAGTTTTCAGGGCCCCGGCGGCGACAACCTGCCCACCGCGTTTGCCGGCAAAGGGGCCAATCTCAACGATATGATCTGCCGCGCGAATAACTTCTAGATCGTGCTCTACAACTACGAGGGTGTTGCCGTTGTCACGTAGCTCTAACAAAAGCTTAATGAGTTTTTGAGTGTCGGCCGGATGCAGACCTATCGATGGTTCATCGAGAACATAAAGGGTCGAGCACAGTTTATTGCCCAGTTGTGTGGCCAAACTTATGCGCTGGCACTCGCCACCAGATAGGGTCTTTGAAAGACGATCAAGTGTAAGATAGCCCACGCCCACGTTGTCTAAAAAATGGAGCCGATGTTTAATTTGATTAAGCGCTTCTTTGGCAGCTTGCTCGGCCTGTTTACCGAGGTGTAGGTTTTGAAAGAATACCTTCGCCTTTTCGACGGAGAGCTCTAAGACGGAGCTAATTCTATAACGCAGGTTGGTTTTTGTATCGACCAAATGCACGTTTAAACCTTGAGCATTAAGCCTTGAGCCTTTACATACCTGACACAGTCTTTGTGATTGGTAGCGGCGCACAAAGACTCGAATATAAATTTTGTAACGGTACGATTCTAACTCAGCAAAACAGGCCAAAATGCCCTGAAACCCAGCCGACTTTTTTGATTTGCTCTTGGGTTGGGGTGCGCCATTAAATAAAAGATGTTTATGCTCTTTTGGTAAATGTTCATAAGGCACGTCGAGAGAAATTTTATGTTCGTTACAAAAGGCAAACATGTCCTTTTTCCATTCCGCCGATGCCGGCTTCGTGAACGGATCGATCGCGCCCGCTCGAATCGTTTTGCGTTTGTCGGGCACGATAAGATCTTCGTCTAGTTGTAACGTATATCCAAAGCCACTACAGGCCGAACAGGCGCCAGCCGCACTATTAAATGAAAAATGTTGAGGCTCGGGGCGCTGAAAGTTAATTTGGCAAACATCACAGCGAAAGTGTTTGGAGTAAGGTGTGACTTTAAAACGTGTCAATTCATCTGATGCCCCAGGTACTTGAGCTACAAAGATTTCGCCGTTGCCTTGGCTGAAGGCTTGATCAAGCGCGTCGAATAGTCGGCCGGCTTCGCTTGGTGTGGCTAAACGATCAATCACCAGTCCAACAACATCATCGTTTGCAAAGAATGTTTCTGTCGTCTCGGCGACGTCGACTAAGACGTCTTCGTTCGAGCGGATGACTAACAAACGCTCATAGCCTTCAGCGACTAGACGTTTTTTGGTTGTAGAAAAAAAATCACCCTTAAATAGATTGAGATCTAGTTTTGCGCATATATACAATTTTGTATTTTTAGGTAAGGCGCTAATAGCTTTTTCGACCCATTGGCTAGAGTGGCTCGTGACTTCGTTCTCACAGGATGGACAAAAAGTGCGCCCGACTTTAGCAAACATAATCCGCAAGTAGTCGTGCAGTTCACTCATGGTGGCTACGGTCGATCGGCTGTTGTTGATGGTGTTTTTTTGTTCTAATGCAATGGCGGGTGGGACGTTTTCTAAGCCGTCTAAATCTGGTTTCGGCATTTTGTCTAAAAATTGACGAGTGTAAGTAGATAGACTTTCAATGTAACGTCGCGAACCCTCGGCATACAGCGTATCAAAAACTAACGACGATTTTCCAGACCCTGAAATACCCGTCACAATCGTAAATTGTTTGAGGGGTATTTCTAGAGAGATATTTTTTAAATTATTTTGTCGTACATTTTTTAGAATAATCGCGCGTTTTTTTGGAGTGCCAGAAGGCGAAGACGAAGATGAAACTTTTGTTGGCATGAATTCAATTCAACATCGATTCGCGCCTTTGAAAATAGAAACGTGTAGCGTCTATAATGCGCTCAATAGAACCAACCACGATAACGATGAAATAATACAAACTAACCACGTCTTTTTTGAACTCATACTCAGACCCACCTACCAATATCATGTGCAAGCAGCAGTCCAAAATTGGGGTCAAAAGTTTAACGGTTGCTGTGTAATAAAGTTGATTAATATCAAATGCTTAAAACGCGTTGTGGCCGAATTGTTTTGGTGTGTCCGTTGCGCCCTGGGTCGCGGTAGCAAACCTAGTGATTCGTTGTGTTTAGGATCTATAGTTCTGTTCAAAACTTCGACAAGAAATTACCGCGAGTTATGCCCTTGGGGAGTGCAAAAAACTTGGCCCACAACTTGCTCTAAAGCCCGGCAGTTGCTGGTACTGCAAACATTGCAATACACAGCAGGTTGTTTTTAACTGTTAGGAGAGTTTATGACGAAACTAAAGAAACGTTCTTTTTACGTAAGCGTTTTGGGTTTGATGGTTGGTGTGCCGTTAGTTGTAGCATCGGTGCCATCACGCACGGTAGCAAGCAATGGTGGTGGTGGTTACAACAATAATACTGCCATCTATCAAGAGCTGCATGAAATCAAAGTGACCAAAACAAAGGCTATCAACTTTGATGCTGATATTGCAAAACTCTCGGCTCAAGAAAAGTTGCACCGTGATGTAAATAATTTACGTTTACAAGGCGCTGCAGAGCGTTTGCAGAATCAAAAATACAAACCTTCTGGAAGCTAATAGGTCGCTTAAAATAAATTAAGATGTGGGTGG
>CAZYPH010000013.1:27032-31215 GCA_964649095.1 uncultured Oligoflexia bacterium
GCGGTCGCTGTATTGAAATACAACAAAGTTGCTCGATGCGTTGAAGTCCCACGGCAAGGTCTTCTAACATTTTCGCTTCCATTTGTAATAACACCATCAACACACGCTCGCGTGTGGTGCGTGAGCCCCAAATCGTCCATTCGACGTCGCATTGTTTTGTCGGTGATTCGGTCAACGTAAAACGACCAGCGCTGGCAGAACCTAACTCCGACATATGAAATGAATATTCAACTACGCTATTAGGGGTAAGGCTCGTTAGGCTTTGTTCAACAGAACCTGATTTGCTGCTATGCCACGACTGTGTAGCGCCTACCCCTGCTGAAGCGCCTCCGTAATAAAATTTTATCAAAGGGTCTTTTGCTACCCAGGGTGACCACAATTCCCAGCGCTTAAAATCGTTGAGCTGATTGTAAACGGATTCACAGCTAGCCTCGATCATTCGCGTCTGAGTGTATTTGAAATCGGCTGGTTCATTTTGCACGCGACGATAGACAAGACCAACGGCACCTAATACCAAAATTAAGAGTACGATTAAAAAATTTCGCATATGGTGATTGTAACAAAAGAAGATTGTTATGTATCAACTAGAAAAATTTCTTTTTTCAATTTTGTTGTTGTTAGTTTTTTTGGGCGGTTGGCGACGGGGTTTTGAAATCGCGCAACTGGCTCCGTTTGGTTTGATGTGGTTGATCGTATATATGGTCACGCACATTAGGGCACGTTTAAAACCCCAGACTGGTTATAAATCTAAAATATTTATTGAAGAGCTTGTTACGCATCGCTGGCTGCCGAAGTTATTCGCTGTCGTCGTTACCTGGTGGGCGGCCTCGTATGTTGTGCTGCACTGGGTTAAATACGCGGCGTTTGTCACGGGACCGTATGATTTTGGCTATATCTACCATGCCGTGTGGTCGCAGTATGCGAAGTGGTTTGAGCATTTCGATTTACCCGTGCTGTACTCTAGTATGGCCCGTTCAGAAACGTATCTGAGTGAACATTTTGCGCCGATTTTGGCCATAATTAGCCCGTTTCTGTTGATTTATAAGCAGCCGACTACACTCTTCATCGCGCATATTATTTCGATTCTAAGTGGGGCGTTGATAATTTTTAAATTGGTGCATGATCGTTTGAAAAGTCGACCTTTAGCTGCGAGTGTGGGGTTGGCCTTTTTGTGTTACCCCGCTGTGACCGCTGGTTTAGCATTTGATTTTAGGGAAGACGCTTTTTTTATTCCGCTACTAAGCGGTCTGTTGTGGTTAGTAGATTCGGCGCGCCAAAAAATGATCCCCTTCTATCAATGGATTGTATTTGTATTTTTGTTGTTTGCGCTGCTTGGCGTTAAAGAAAATGCGCCGATCGTGGTGGTGTTAATTGGTGCGCTTACGATGTTCTCGGCAAAGTGCCAGGTGGGCAAAGATTTAACGGCGTCTCGCAATTCAAAGTTCGTTTTTGGTTCAGTAATTATACTAACTAGTATATTTAGTTTTTATTATATAAATTCTGTTTTAACGCCCCTGTTTAGTACAGGCAAAATGCCTGTGCTGGCGTCACGTTTACAGTTTTTAAAGCCTGGCCAGCCGTTTGATAATCAAATCTTATTTCAGTTTATCGTTCATGAGCCTTTCGCTGTGGCTATCAACATCTTCAAATACCGGTGGCACGCGGGCGTTCCACGCTACGTAGCGCAGGTCTTTTTGCCTTTGTTGTTGCCGTTATTATGGATTCTGGTTCAACGAAGACGGTCTAAGAGTTTTCCGATACTCCGACACGCTCACTTTTATATGGCACTAGCTTACGCAGCTGCAGCGTTCGTGTTGGTTGCAGTGAATGGCGTCTTTACCGGACTAACCATGGGGTACCATTATGAACTGTGGATGGTGCCATTTGTATTCATGGCCATCGTAAATTTGTTAGCAAGTGTGCCAGATCAGGCGCGCAATCGTGTGATCGCACTAGTTTTATTAGGGGTGTTGTCGACGGCGGGGCGTAGTCCAACGCTGAGTATTCGTGAGCTATGGCCCACGCACGAAGCAAAACAACTCGCACATGAGTTAGAAGCATTCAAATTAAAGTATGTGCACGTTCATAGCGCGCCCATTGTTGCAGTGTCGGGGTTGTTTGCGCATTTATTAGACCGAAAAGAAATTTATATCGCAGCGCCCGACACATTTAAAAAGGTGTCGGGGCGTAAGTACTATTATCTAGAAAGTCGTATAGAAGTAGATCGCTATGGCTCGATTACATTAGCGCATGGCCTCGATCTCGCGCGCAGTAACAATGCGCGTGGCTGTGTGGCGCTTGATACCTATGCGCACCTTCTAGCTTTCGAGTGCCATTGAGTTGTCATTTAACGTGCTGCATATATGCGCGTGACCGTGCGATTACGCGAATAGTTTTGGTACAAGTTTGTACAGTCTTCTAATCGATAAGCGCGTGGTGTTGTAAACTTGTCGTCATAACGCACAAACAACGGGTCTAACTTGTGGGTACGTTCGGTGCCCGAAATATATTTTGATAGTTCACTAGAACTTTCTTTTTCTAAAAACGGAATTTCTTGGCGAGACAGGGTTTGGGTGAGTTTACGAATCGAACGCCCATACTCTTGTTCGCCAATTTTGGTGTGCGGCATGCCCGATGTAAACTCGCCAACAAGCTCCAGTGGTTTTTTTTCGGCAATGCGTTTAGCCCATTGGTTTTTTGTCTGATTGAGATGGGTATAGAGAAAATAGTCATCATGAAACGCATACGCATCAATATCGCTCGGTATTTGATACGCGCAATCTTCTGACGCCAAATACTGCGCCAGCATTTCATCGTAGATCACTGTTTTGTGGTGGAAGTACACAATCATGAACATGTGCAAACGCGAGATTAAAAAATCTTCAAACGTGTAAATGGCCTTGTGCCCTAGGGTCAAGTAACAATGGTCGTTTTCAATGTGCGACGTCAGACTAGATACCAACCAAGCCAAATCAAACTTACCGTAGTTGACGCCACAGTAATACGAATCGCGCGATAGGTAATCCATGCGGTCAACGTCGATTTCACTCGATACCATTTGATGTAAAATGGGGCGGTAGTTGATGCCATCGATGATAAAAAAATCATCATGGGGTGCGACGTCGTCGTTTAAAATACTCGCTATGTGACGCGGGCTAATGTCGAGCGGCTTGAGTGCCTTGTGTAGGATCGGGGTCAGTGGGCTCTCCAAAATAATTTTTAGCGTATAGTCTTCATGCGTGGCACGGCGGTTTTTTTTTGAATCGTTACTGCGCACACTGTCTAACTGTAGGTCTTTGAGCGGCGGCATCGCGAACTCTGTGGTGTGGCTCAGGGGGCCGTGTCCGATGTCGTGCAAAAGTGCCGCAAAACGCACGGCGGTACGCAGTCGTTGAAAGTGCCGGCGGTTTGATTTGCTGGCAGTGCTGCGTGTTAATTTTAGTGGGCTTTCTGGTTTACGAAAAATCGTATCAAACACAAGCCCCGCTAAATGCATCGCCCCCAATGAATGCGAAAAACGATTGTGGGTCGCACCTGGAAAACTATTTTCAGCAAAACCTAGCTGTTTAATCTTTCGCAGGCGTTGGAAGTACAACGAATCAATGACACCAGTTTCCGTCGCACCAATAACAATTGAGCCATGAATGACGTCACGTATTTCCATAGGATCTCATTGTATACCGATCGCGCTACATTGAGATTAGAAATTTGCGTCGACTACTCCAAAATGCGTATGCACGTCGTTTCTTACACCGCCAGGGCTACGTGAGTTTTCATATTCGTAGCGGTAGCCCACACCGAGTGGTGTGCCCCCAATACGTTCAAAACCCAAAAAATTGGCAACGCGTAGGACAGACGAATCACGCAATCGTCGGTGCCCTGCCTCGAGCACTTCGGACTCAAAAACCAAATAGTCAAAACTTGTTTGATTGCGTAGGCGCCCTAGGCGGCCAAGATGGGCAATGGCGCAGGCATTTGCTGCAAATTGAAAGGCACTTACGGTGTGTTGTGAACCCACGCGCACAGAACCTAAAACTACGCTGAGGGGCATAATGGTCGTACAAAATTCCATCTGTAGGGAACTAAAACGCGCACCTACTTGACCACTGATGGTGGCACCGTTAATCAAGGCGCCGGTCGAGTTCAGGGCCGTCCAGGAGTTGAAACGATGCGTAAATAGAAC
>CAZYPH010000014.1:0-2664 GCA_964649095.1 uncultured Oligoflexia bacterium
GCTGTGCTAGGCGTGTTTTTGTCGATAACACCATATTTTATACCGGTAGTGTTTTATCTACTGGGGTTGTTTGTGTCGTTTGTGCAGGCGTATGTGTTTTGTTTGTTGAGTATGATTTATATCGCACTCGCAACATCTCACGACCATTAACTAGCTCAGGGCAAATTAAGACACATTTTGAGAGAATATTTTAATTTAATAGAAGGAAATAATTGTGAATAATAAATATCTAAAATTAGTTGGTTTTGTAGTGGTTTCATTTTTGGCTGGTGGTTTAGCCATGGCTAATGACGGTGCAACCGGTGAAGTTTCTCAAGCAGCAGCAGCTCACGCTATTAAGTTAGCAGCGGCTCCTTACAATTCTATTGCTGCCGCATTTGCAATTGCTATTGCAGCTTTCGGTGGTGCTTTGGCTCAAGGTAAAGCAGCTGTAGCCGCTTTAGAAGGAATTGCACGTAACCCAGCAGCAGCACCAAAATTGATGGCACCAATGATTATCGCGTTGGCGTTGATCGAGTCTTTGGTGATCTACGCGTTCCTAGTATCGTTCGTAAAAATCTTAGGTTAATTTACCAAAGCCATTTGGTTTAACTTTTGAAAAAACCCCCTGAGATTGTTTGTTGTTATCAATAAACCGTTTCAGGGGGTTTTTGTTTTATGTTCTGTGGGCCTTGTCACGCTCGTTAAGCAGATTACAGATAGGGTTTTAAATATTGTCCTGTAATGGATTGCATAGAGTTGGCGACCACTTCGGGTGTGCCTTGAGCAATTATTCGACCTCCTGATGCGCCTGCATCAGGCCCTAGATCAATGACATGGTCTGCTGTTTTTATGATCTCAAGATTATGTTCGATTACAAGTACGGAGTTACCCTGATCTACTAAGCGATGCAGCACTTGGATAAGCTTGGCAACGTCTTCAAAATGTAATCCCGTCGAAGGTTCATCTAAAATATAAAGTGTTTTTCCGGTGGCACGTTTTGAAAGTTCTTTGGCGATTTTCATACGTTGCGCTTCACCACCAGATAGTGTTGTGGCGCTTTGCCCAAGTGTGACGTACCCAAGCCCCACTTCTTGGAGTGTTTTCAATTTATTATGAAGAGAAGGAACGTTTTCAAAAAATATGGTGGCATCATCGATAGTGAGATTGAGAACATCAGATATGGATTTGTCTTTATATAGAATATCTAATGTTTCAATGTTGTAGCGACGACCGGAACAAAAATCACAGGTAACATACGATGCTGTGAGAAAATGCATGTCCATTTTTATCAAGCCATCTCCCCCACAACTTTCACAGCGGCCACCCTTTACGTTGAATGAAAAACGTCCGGGTTTAAAACCGCGAACTCGTGATTGAGGAAGTTGGGCAAAGAGTTCACGAATGAAACTAAATGTTCCAGTGTAGGTGGCTGGATTTGATCGTGGCGTGCGGCCAATGGGTGATTGATCGATTTCCACGACCTTGTCAATGAGAGCTAGTCCTTCCAGTTTTGAGTAGTTTGGTTGTGGTGCTGTTGATCGATAAAGTTCCTTAGCTAAGATAGAATGTAGGGCATCGATTACGAGTGTAGACTTACCCGAACCAGAGACACCAGTAACGCAAGTAAACGTACCTAATGGAAAAGAGACATCGAGATCGTTAATATTATTAATAGTAAGGTTTTTAATAGTGATCTGTCGGTCAGGAATAATCGGCCGTCGACTTTTTGGAACCGGAATCGAGCGTCTGCCGGTCATATAAGCAGCTGTCGTGGAGGTTTTGTGAGAAAGGATTTCCTTCAAAGAACCTTGAGCTATAATTTCACCCCCCAGCGAGCCTGCACCAGGGCCAAGGTCTAAGATATAATCGGCGGCTGCAATCGTATCTTTATCGTGTTCGACGACTAATACGGTATTTCCTTGGTCTCTTAGGTTTTTTAGAGTTTCAATGAGTCGGTCGTTATCGCGCTGGTGTAGGCCTATACTAGGTTCGTCTAAAATATAGATAACTCCCACTAGTTTTGAACCCAGTTGTGAGGCGAGACGTATGCGTTGACTCTCGCCACCTGATAAGGTTTGAGCCGATCTATCGAGTTGTAGGTAGGCCACACCAACGTTTTTTAAAAATTGAAGTCTTTCGATAATTTCGTGAACTATACGTTCGGCGATAAGTGTTTCTCGTTGTGAGAGATGAAGGGATTTAAAAAAATCCAACAGTTGATCAATGTTAAAATGCGCAAGCTCGGCAATATTGTGATTACTAATTTTAAAACTTAGCGATTCTGATTTTAGTCGTGTTCCGTTGCAGAATTTGCATTCAACAAAATACGATTTTTTCTCGGCGTCGGTGGCATCATCAGAATGGGTATCAATAGCTGCCTTTGAATCGATGGTATGTTCAAAGTACCCTAGCCCATCACACTCTGCGCAAGCTCCCATGGGAGAATTAAATGAGAATGTTCGTGGCTCTGGTTCTGGATAACTAATTCCGCAATCCACACAAGCAAAACGTTGAGAAAATGTAGTTCGGTTCGTGACGGTAACACCGTCGTTATCCAGCTCTTCAATAACAACCAAATCATCTGATAATTTAAGAGCTGTCGTAATAGAGTCACTAAGGCGGGTTCGAAATTCGGGGGGATTAGAGGCTCTTAATATAATCTTATCGATATATACATCAATA
>CAZYPH010000014.1:2674-14641 GCA_964649095.1 uncultured Oligoflexia bacterium
GTTTGCGGCTTTTATTGAGACTAATATCGTTAGTTAAGTCTATGAGTTCCCCATCAATACGAACACGATTGAAGCCCTTTTGCCTAAGAATCGATAACTCTTTTTGATACTCACCCTTGCGGCCTCGTACCATCGGGGAAACAATCGCGAGCTTCTTTGGCGCATTTAATTGAAGAACTTGTTCGATCATTTGATCAATCGACTGACTAGAAATGGGCAAGTTACAATTTGTGCAAAACGGTTTGGATACTCTTGCGAAGAGTAGTCGCATGTAATCAAAAATTTCTGTAACAGTACCTACGGTAGAACGTGGATTGTGTGATGTGGTTTTCTGTTGAATCGCAATCGTTGGAGCCAGTCCCTCGATATTCTCTACATCTGGTTTTGGCTGAGCCTGAATAAATTGCCTGGCGTAGGGCGACAGGCTTTCAACATAACGCCGTTGGCCCTCAGCAAAGATTGTGTCAAACGCGAGAGAAGATTTTCCCGAACCGCTCAGACCCGTAATTACAGTCAATTTTTCGTGCGGAATCGTTACCGATACGTTTTTTAAATTATGAACTTTAGCACCTTTTACAAGGATTGCTTCGTCGTTTCGCATAATGATTCTTTAAACGAGGTCTCAACTACGTTTTGAAGGAGGTCTAATTCGTTTTGGGTTTGGGCTTCAAAGCGCATGACTACAACCGGTTGAGTATTCGATGCGCGTAATAATCCCCATCCCGTCGCAGTTTCAATGCGCACTCCGTCGATGGCGACCGTTTTATAAAGTGGGCTCAATTTCTTTTTAACCTGATCAACAACTGCAAACTTTAATTCATCTGGGCAGTCTACGCGAATTTCCGGAGTATTAACTGTACAGGGCAAATCTAAAAGCTTTGAGAAGCTACTGTCTGTTGCTGACAAAATTTCAATTAATCGAGCAGCAGCATAAATAGCATCATCAAAACCAAAATATCGGTCAGAGAAGAAAATGTGCCCACTCATTTCTCCGGCAAGTTCTGCGTTTGTTTCTTTCATTTTAGCTTTAATTAGAGAGTGCCCGGTCTTCCACATGATTGGATTGCCGCCATGTGCACGAATGTCGTTGTACAAACGATGACTGCTCTTAACTTCAGAAATAATTGTGGCACCAGGCTTTCGACTTAAAATTTCACGCGCAAAGAGAACAAGAAGTTCATCACCGTACACTGGTAATCCGTTTTCATCGACAGCGCCAATGCGGTCAGCATCACCATCGAAAGCAATCCCTAGGTCAGCCTTAGTCTCGATGACTTTCTTTCTTAAGTCTTCTAAGTTTTCGATAACTGTCGGATCTGGGTGGTGATTTGGAAAACTGCCATCGAGCTCACAAAATAATGGTATGACTTCGCAGCCTAGTCTTTCTAATACTCCAGGGGCCACATGGCTTGCAGCGCCATTGCCGGAATCGACGACGACTTTTAGCTTTCTATTTTTTAAAGCCACTCGTTGTATAATAGAATCACTATACTCTTTTAGAATATCGTAATGTTTGATGGGCTTTGTTTGTTCAGTGTGTGTGGGTGTTACAGTATCTATTTTTAAACATATATCTTTTAAGCGCTGAATCTGTTCGCCATGTAGTGTTGATGTGCCTACGCAGGATTTAAAGCCATTGTATTCACTTGGGTTGTGCGATCCTGTAATACATACTGCCCCGTGTGTTTTGAGTTGATGGGCGGCAAAATAGACCGCAGGAGTTGGAACAACACCAAGATCTAGGACTTGAATGCCTTCCTTTTGAAGGCCTTGAGAAAATGCGGAAGATAACGTAATTCCCGATTCCCGAGCGTCGCGACCTACGGCGACCGTTAATGATTGTTCCTGATATTGTTGTTTGATGATTTGAGCAAAACCTCTACCTAGGGTTTCAGCAAATGCCGCATCATAGTCTTCATTGTAAACGCCGCGGATGTCGTATTCGCGAAAAATTTTCGTTTTAAACATAATTCATTTTCCCTCATTTTTTTGCAGAGCGTATTGATTTGGCCGCTCGAGCCAATCTGTAGGCAGCTATAAAACTAGCTGGATTTGCAATATTTTTTCCGGCGATATCAAAGCCAACACCGTGATCTACCGAAGTACGAATAATTGGCAGTCCAAGGGTGACATTTACAGTGTTATCAAAATCGAACATCTTCGCAGGGATTAAGCCTTGATCATGGTACATGGCAATCACCGCGTCATAAGATTTGCTGTATCGTTGAGCGTACTGAGCAAAAAAACCATCCGCAGCAAATGGACCATCAATCGTGGTGGTCTTAGTATGATTAGTTATTTGTTTTAAAATAGCAGCTATACTGGGCTTAATGACCGTCGACTCTTCGTTACCAAATAGACCGCGATCACCAGCGTGGGGGTTTAAGCCTAAAACAGCAATTTTAGGTTTTTTAATATTAAAAAGTTTTTGCAGGCCTGTAACGGTATTCAAAAAGCAGATTTCGAGAGTTGTTTTGGTAAGGGCCTTCGACACCTGAGAAATCGGAATATGAATGGTCGCGAGACTTACCTTGAGCTTTGGACCTGCTAACATCATCGTCACTGGAAATGGCTTCTTGTAGTAGGTCTCACAGAGCGCTTGCAGCATTTCAGTGTGACCGTCGTAGCGGTAGCCACCCTTGTGCAAATTGTTTTTATCAATCGGACCAGTACATAGACTATGAAACACTTTTTTTAGAACAAGGTTCGTAGCCAGTTCAATATTACGGCCACACTGATAATCGGTTGACCCAGAATCGCATCTTAAAAAACGCACGGCACGTTCGTGTTTTCTCAATAAGTGGCGAATTTTAGTTGGTGATGCGGTGGCGTCAATCTCCACCCAATTTAAGGTAGGTAAATGTTTACGCCATTTTAAGAAGCAGGCGGGATCACCAAAGAGAACAAAGTCTTTAGTCGGGGCCCTTAGGCGTTTTAAACCCTTGGCGATGACCTCACTACCAATGCCGTGATAGTCTCCAACAGTAATTGCGGTTGGCAAAACATTCATTATGGTTGGATCACACGTAGGTAGGCGACCGAGCGTGCACGATCAACCCACAGTTGAAATTGTTTTCGAAATTGTTCTTTGGCTAGTGTTTCACGAATTTTATCTTTTACTTCATTGAAACGTTCCGTGTCTGCACTACGAATGTCCAAAATTTTTACGAATAAATACGTGTTGTCAGAGCGTACTACACTGCTCGTCTGACCGATATTTAATGGGCGAACTAAGGCTTTAATTGAAGGCGTAAGTTGAGATAGTGAGATATATGATTTTTCATTTTCATCAACATCTTCGTCTGTAAATTGTTTAGCCACCTCGCGAAGAGTCTTTCCTTGTTTTAGAGCTCGAAGCGCTTCGTTGGCTTTGTGTTCGGCTTGTGTTGTTGACCCACTAAATTGATCTGCTGAAAACGTAAATAGATGAAACGCATATTCCAGGGGCGCTGTTTCTTGTTTAGCAAAGCTGTTCACGAAATAATTTCGCACATCGGCGTCTGTAATATTAATGCGGTTCTGGATTTCTGTTTCTTTGAGGGCGCGTTTAGCAAGCCCTGATCGCATCATCTCAAAGTAGTCATTAAACCGCAGGCCCTTTTGTCGAAGAAACGTTTCAAGCTCTTCTTGTGACAAAGAATTTGCTCTGCGGACGTTTGCAATTTCACTATCGACGTCGGAATCGGAAATCTTGTGAGCCTGAAATATAAGGCGTTCCTCAATTAAGTAATCTAAAGCCTGTTCGCGGCTAGTAGGGTTAAAGTTTTCTTTCAAACTCAAAAGAGGGTCTAACTCTTGGCGCAGTGAAAATGTTTTTGAAAAGCGATCGAGGTCTGATTGTAAAATAATCTCACCATTCACTACAGCAGCCAGTCGGTCGATGATCTCTGCATTCGAGATGGTTTGAGTTAGGATGAGTAGAGCTGGAAGCAGCTTAAGACACGATTTTGAGATCCACATGAGGGAAATTTCACACGACTGGCTTGTTAAGAGCAAGGCAATTTCGTCGCTTACTCTTAACAAACCGATGTCAGAACGGCGTGTGATTATTCAGATTCTTTTAAAAGATCATAGCGCACGGTGACTTTCGCCTTCTGTCGAAGTTCGGCTAAGTACCCATCGAAGAGCTTTTGGCGTTTTTCCTCATAAATTTGACGTCGAATTTGACCGGGGTCGGCGTCTTTAAACGGCTTGACTGCAGTCAGTTTGATAATGTGGTAGCCAAACTGTGTACGTACCACATCGCTGACTGCCCCCGGTTTTTTCAATTGAAGGGCTGTACTGTAATAGACTGGGTCGAGTTTGTCTTTTGTTTGATAATCGATATCGCCACCCATTGGTGCGGCTACCCCTTCGGAGTACATTTTTGCAATTTCTGCGAACGTCTTATCACCCTTTGAGAGGGCTTCATCAAGTAAGCCTTTTATTTTTTGCATTTTCTCTCGAGCTGTTTTTTCCTGGTTTTTATTTGCGTCGAATGGAACTTGAACAAAGAGGTGTGACGTTCTGACCTCTGGATTTTGTTTATAGTACTCTTCTACTTCGTCTGAGGTAATTACGATCGCGTCTAATTTGTTCGTGAGTGTTTTGTCGATTAATGCCTGATAAAGTACGGTATTCATGCGATCAATAACTTCGGGATCTCTATCTAATTTAAGGCGTTTTGCTTCTTGAATCGCTAAATCACGATTAACAAGCTCGTCGATGACATTCTTCTTTGTAGGTGTTTTATAGCGAAAGAACTTTAGACTCTCGCGATATTTGTTATTAAATTCTTCAATTGAAATTACATTGTTATTGATACGAGCCAATTCTGTGGCGGCAAAGACTGTAGCTGCTGACACTAGTAATGCAGCTGTAGTGTAAAGTGCGATTTTTTTGTGCATAAAATGTCCCTCACTACGTATTGTGCCAAAAAAATGAAATCCATCAATCTATTATCAATTATTCAATGAAGCTATGCGTTATCTAAATTGAGATTATTTATAAATGATTCTAATTCAAATAGTGTCTGGGTTAAGCTTTTGAATGCTGTGTCTTGTGTGATGATAAGTGACTTTGTTTGTTTGCCAGCCTCTTGTTTAGTGCCTTGTTTAAGACCAAGATTTTTGGACTGCGATTGGTAAATCAAAATACTATCGATATGTTTGGTGGCAAAGTGTTCTGAGATTTCAATGAGCCACTGCGATGCGCTCACGGTCAGTGATAATGCGCCTATGTTTTTAATCAAAAGCTTAATTTCAATAAGTGTAATCAGATTTTTGATTTCATCTAAAAATGGCCCGCAGCGCTCTAATAATTCGACCTCGAGATTACGTAGCTCGGCTTCAGTCTGTAGTTTTGAAAATTTGCGATAAAACTGCAAACGCAGAGCCTCGTCAGGCAAATACGTTTCAGGGATGTAAGCCGGTACCGGAATTTTAATTTCACACTCAGGGGAATTCGACTGGGCACTATCTGATTGTGGGTGGCCTTGCTCCGAAATAACTTCTCGTAACAACTCTATGTACATTTCATAACCCACTGCGGCAATGTGCCCTGATTGAGAGCGACCTAAAATATCGCCGCCACCGCGCAGCTCTAAGTCATGACTCGCAATTTTAAAACCTGAGCCTAAATCGGTGTAACGTTGTAAGACATGAAGTCGTTTGAGGGCGTCCTCTGTTGGTGGGATATTTTCGGATAATAAGAGATAACAATAGGCCTTAACATCTGATCGTCCGACTCGTCCGCGAATTTGGTACAACTGTGACAGACCAAAAGTGTCTGCGCGATCAATGACTATAGTATTGGCATTGGGCACATCGATGCCGTTTTCAATAATGGTCGTGCAGATTAAAATATTAGCGCGTTTTTCAATGAATTCGATCATCTTATTTTCTAATTCATCTTCACTAAGTTGCCCATGAGCCACAATGATTTTAGCATCTGGAACTAACCTCTGAATTTCCTGAGCAACCGCATAGATAGATTGCACACGGTTGTGCAGAAAAAATACTTGCCCACCTCTGGATAACTCACTGCTAATTGCCTCATAGATGGTTGTGTCGCTTCGCTGTGAAACAATAGTTTTAACGCTCTGCCGATTGAGTGGTGGTGTTTTGATGGTACTGATATCTCGCAAACCAAGCATCGCTAGTTGAAGGGTTCGGGGTATTGGTGTTGCTGATAACGTTAAGGCGTCAGTGTTGATTTTTAGTGTTTTGAGCCGTTCTTTGTGGGCCACGCCAAAACGCTGTTCTTCATCAATAACTAAAAGTCCAAGGTCTCTAAATTTAATATCTTTTGAAAGCAGGCGATGAGTGCCGATGATAATGTCCACCTTTCCGGCAGATAGATCATCTAAGGTGCGTTTAATCTCAGATTTGTTTTTCAGGCGTGAGACCGAAGCAATTCGAATATAAGGAAAATTTTCAAAACGTTTCATAAAACTAGCTTCGTGTTGCATCGCTAACAAAGTGGTCGGCACTAGAACGGCGACTTGTTTAGAGTCGGAAACAGCACAAAAAGAAGCTCTCATTGCAACTTCGGTTTTTCCAAAACCAACGTCGCCACAGATCAGGCGATCCATGATTTTCGGGCTTTGCATGTCGTGCAGTGTATCTTCAATTGCCTTCATTTGATCTGGAGTTTCAAGATAAGGAAATGCATCTACGAACTGATTGTAGTCGTCACTGTGTGTCAAACTAAAGGCATGGCCTTGTGCCACAGATCGTTTTGCGTAAAGATCAAGCAGGTGGTTTGCAAGAGCCTGTAGTTCAGCTTTGATCGAATCTTTTTTTCTTTCGAAGGAACTCGTGCCGAGTTTGTCCAGGGTGAGCGTAATCGCGCTGTCATGAATGTAGGGACTGATACTGTCTAACCGATAGATCGGAAGATATAGTTTATCGTTATTGGCATACTCCAGCGCGAGATAGTCCTGACTGACACCTTGATGAGAAAGGCGTTTCAGACCCATATATCGACCCAGGCCATGTATGCGATGGATGGCGTAGGAACCTTCTTGAAATTCTTCTAGCGCCCACGACGCGGCAATCTGAAGCGTTTCATCTTGTGATTTCTGTTGAGCACGTTTGGCGACTCTTTTTCTAAAAAAAGGAAGATCTTTATTTGTGATATAAATTAATTCTATTGGTACGGCTTGGATTTGGGTTTGTAACAATGTTGCAGCGCATGCGGTATTGATGTGAAAACTGCTCATCGCAGAAGGGCCGACAATTATATCGGGGCGCTTTTCGACATGTCCGAATAGTTCTAAATAACGATCTCGTTCAGAGGGGGTCTCTACGGTCATGATGATAGTTGCGGTCTTGTTATTGGCACATAAGTCTACTAGCTGTTGTGGGGTGGATAAACTTGGAATAGGTGTTTCAGCAATAATAGCAGTGGTGTTTTGATTAGATTGGTCTTCGACTTCCTGTGCGACTACTTCGAAAGACATGAGCGCTTTGGTTTTCAGCTGTTCTAGAGTGTGATCCGTGAATTCCTCATAAACCGAATCAGGGTGATTCGGTAGCAGCTTATGTGATACTTTCCGGGCCTTGCTGGCATAAAATCGTTCTCGCCGCTGATCTTGCGCAGTGTTTATTCGATTGGCGAGGTATAGGGGATCAAAAAATACCTTTTGAAAGTTATCAAAATAATCAAGAGCTACGCTTGAGTGTTCTCGAAAGGCCGCTTGAAAATGTACGATCGTTCGATTGAAAATATTTAATTCTAACTGTTCAAAAAAATAGTCTCGCAGCTTTTTAGGAATATCGTGAGTATCGCAATGTGCCTTTATTTGTTGGCGAGCAATTGGAATCGTCGAGTCGTTGATGCGGACCTCGTCTGCAAAAGTAACGGAAACGCTTTGCAGAGCAGTAGATGTATTTCGTTGGGTTTCGGTATCAAAGAAATGAATCTGTTCAATTTCATCGTCGAAAAAATCAACTCGGATCGGATTTGAGTGGAGCGCAGAATAAATATCTACGATGCTGCCGCGTATTGTAAATTGCCCCGGTTCAGAAACGACAGGGCTTTGTCGATAACCTAGATCGTACAATGTTTTTAGCAAGGTAGAGCGCGGCAGCTGGGCCCCTTTTACAAATTGTAAGACACTCTCTTTTACTAAGTTTTTTGATTCCGCTTTGATCAGAAGGGCATTAAGGGCGGCGACCACAATATTTATTTGATTTGTAGATATTGCCTCTTTCAGTTCTGATTGTGGTTGTGGAATGAGACATCTTTGTAAAATACCAAGACGCTGGATCGAGTTATTGTAGCTTGGTGGAATGGTAGAGTTGATGTCGGAATCGAAATCACAAAAATGTTCAATTTTAACAGTGGCATCTAACGCGCTGGTTCGCTTGAGCATGGTCGATTCTAGTGAAAATAAATCGTGGCATAGTTGCTCAGCCTCTCTTTCTGAGCTCACCACAATTAAAAAATTGGAATCACATGAATTTGTATATATTTTTTTTATTATATCTAGTGTGAGATAGGCTCGTGCAGTTGAGTTGCCTGTAATAAAGGTTTGTGCTGATGGTTGAAAAAGTTTTAATGGAGTTGTTTGAGTCAACCCTTCAGTGCTGTTGCTTGGTAATACAATTTGATGTGGTTTTGACATAGCGGAGTTTAATGCGTTTATTGATCAATATAGACACTTTGGGACAAAGGTTATTTTGAAGACTAAACATATCGATTTAAAAAATAAAAACCATTCTTCTCGATACACGCACAGATTCTACCGTCAGCGCCAAGCATTGCTGCCAAGTTTATTGGCCGTGTTAGTGGTTTTGCATTTGTGTATAACAATCCCTCACTTTGCGCTGCAGCAATTGGGTTCGCCGATTGATGTCGTAGTTTTTTTACTGGTTTCAGTGAGTGTTAGTGTGTTGGTGTTGTATTTTAGAAAAATGTCCGCGCTTGTTTGGCATGGTAAATCAAACGAGGAACTAGAATGAGAGTTGTTACTGGAGAAATGCGATTAAACTTAAGAAACTGGGCTTTGAGCGGCTCGTTTCGCTACCTCACGTATGATTTTTCCTGCTGTAGTACTGAGATGAGGGCTATTGTTGGATCTCGTTATGACTTGGAGCGTTTTGGTGTTTATCCGACTAGTGATCCCCGATTGGCCGATGTTTTATTTGTGTCGGGCACCATCTCAGATCAAGGATTGTCTTATTTGACGGGTATTATAGATAGTATGCCAGCTCATCGGCGCATTATTGCTGTCGGGGGCTGCGCCTTTAATGGGGGCCCTTTTTCTGCTAGCACTAGCGGACTTTCGCAGGGTGGGGTTGAAGTGGATTTTTTTGTTCCCGGTTGTCCACCTAGACCCGAAGCCATTCTGCAAGCGGTGGTAGATTGTCAGATGAGTATGGATCGACCGAAGAGTCAGGCGCATGCAGTCCGTTCTTGAATTGGTAGGCCCGTATCACACGGACGCTCAACGTTGTGCATATGGCCCGTTTAGAATCGAGTTGTTTGGAACACACAATTGTATCGATGATGTTAAAATTCAGTCTGGTTATTTATCTAGAAATATTGAACGGCACTTAGAGTCGGTGGAGTGGGCGCAAATTACACCATTCGTAGAACGTTTAGGGTACTCAGTTGGCGAACATTATGCACTGCTTTACCTGAGCGCGCTTGAGCGAGCCTTAGATTTTGAACCGCCAGATCAGATTCGAAGAATTCGGACCATTGTTATTGAGCTAGTGCGTTGTTTAAATCATTTTAAGTACTTCGAGATGATTTTTAACCTGCTGGACATGCTGTTTGTAAAGCAGCAAACGCAGATTCATTCTGAGAAAATCTACGATGTACTTGAAAGCCTAACAGGGATGCGTCAGTTGCGGCATTACTTCAGACTTGGAGGTGTTGCCGTTGAGGCTAAACCTGGGTTTCAGGAAAAGGTTAATTTAGTTTTAATTTCAATTCGAGACTCGGTAACGATGTGGCGCGACTGTATATTAAAAAACATATCTGTTCGCGAGCGACTAAGTAGCATTGGAAAATTACACATCTCAAATACTAATAGCCTGAGTTTGACTGGACCAAGCAGAAGGGCCTTTGGAGAAAACATTGATTTACGAATTGGTAGTGATCAATGGACCATCCCATTGAGTTATCACGAGACGACGTTTTACAAATTACAGGCAAAACATAACACAAGTGAACCACGCTGTGTCACAAGTGTGTTTGATCGCGTTTTGCAACATATTCACGAGGTTGAGGATTCAGCGCAAATAGTTCAGGAATTGATTGAGGTGTGGTCGAACACGATGGTTAAAGGTCACCCTGTCAGGCGGGCATTAGATTTGCCCCGAATTTTTAAAATCAAAACATCAAACGTTCATAGTGCAATTGAAACAGCTCGTGGTCAGGCACAAATTTCTATCGTTAGTGATGGGGGTCGAACGCCACGTAGTGTTTCATTCAAGACTCCGTCTGAGAGCAATATGGCTGCTGCCGTAGAGGCGATGATTGGAAACGATATTTTGGATTGGCGCCTGATTTTAGCATCGTTTGATGTCTGTTTCTCTGAGGTAGATCGATAATGTTTATCTCAAGTCCGTTATGGACCTATTGGGCAAGTTTTTCAGATTCTGCGATCGTGCAGCTTGTGTTGGGTCTGGGCGGGGTCTTGCTTCATGCGATTGGGGTGGTTCTATTGCCCTTAGTTTTTTCTGCGTATCTTTTAAAAAAACTTTCGGCTGATTTCGAGCAACGCGTTGGTCCAAATCGCATGCATCCAAAAATAATGGTGGTGTTCCGAGAGTGGCTTGGTGATTGGGTGCGTTGGCCTGTCTCAATTTTTGTTCGGCAACCGGAGACTTGGTTGTTAGTTCTGCGACTAGTAATTGTCTTTTGTCTGTTTATGTTGATTCCTTCGTCGCGAAGTGGCGCTGTTATAAATGCAGAGCACTCCTTGTTTTTAGTAATTTTGCTTTTATTGACCAACGATTTAATTCGACTAGCGACAGCAGTGACACGGCATGGATTTGGTCATGTTGTGGTTTTTCAATTGGGTCAACGATTGGCAGCTTCTAGTATTTCGAAGGTCGGAATATATATATATTTATATATTTCTTATCTCAATGATCGAATTATAGGATTTATTGATGGCTCGGTGTGGCCTACCTGGCGTCAATACTTTTTACTTCCAATTGTATGTTGGGTCGTATTTCGACAGTTGTTTCAAGAAGTGTCTGATGTGGATTTAGATAATGGGTTAATGGGCGATAATGTTTTCTATTATCAGCTGGAACAAAAACTTACTCATGTAAGTTTATGGTTGTATTTCATTGTTATCGTCGTTGGTGTCTCGCCATTAAATAACCTGCCGTTGCTTTTGAGTGAGGATTCGTTTGGAAGATCAATTGAAGTTATTCAGGATCTCTTAATAATAATACAAGCAGTATCGTTATATATTGTATTGTATATATATAGGCATATATTACCAAGAATGAACACAAAACAGCGTCTGCGAGTTAGTTATGGTTCTAATTTGTCGCTATTAATAACCATTATATTTGCTGCGGTGGCTCTTAAATTTATATGATCATCAACTTATTGCGTCACAAAATTGAAGCTCGATCTTCTGTTTGGAAGGCTATTGGCGCGTATCTTAGACATTTCTTTAAAAACTCTCAGGAGTATCGTGAAGTAACCGAGCAGTATCCTGACCCAGTTAGTTCGAAGAGCGCCGAAGATATGGTTCTCGGATTTCGTGGTTACCTATACAACGATATCAACAAGTGTTCTGGCTGTAAGTTTTGTGTCGATCAATGTCCAACGAAATGTATTGATATTGACGTCAAGCGGGGTCCTGTTTATGCCCCGGCGTGGGTTGTTAAATTTCAGATTGATCATTCAAAGTGTCTATTTTGTGGATTGTGTGTGTCAGTTTGTCCGACGAATAGCTTGATACACACTAAAGAGTTCCTGTCGGAGTCGTATATAATGGATTTTGGCAGAGGT